>DATBNJ010000308.1:0-21643 GCA_036554385.1 Marinagarivorans sp.
GAACCGATCGTTCAAGGCGCCGGCGGCATGCGGTTCTACTCCGCTGAATTTTTAAAAGCAACCCAAAAGCTGTGTAAACACTACGGCGTTTTGCTTATCGCAGACGAAATTGCCACGGGATTTGGCCGAACCGGTAAATTATTCGCCTGTGAGCATGCGGGCATAAGCCCCGACATTCTTTGTCTCGGCAAGGCGCTGACAGGTGGCTATATGACCCTCGCCGCTACCCTATGCACAAACGCCATCGCCACCACTATCAGCGAAAGCCCAGCCGGCGCGCTGATGCACGGCCCAACTTTTATGGGCAACCCGCTGGCATGCGCTACCGCCAACGCCAGCATCGAAGTGCTTTTACAAACCGATTGGCAACAGCAAGTGGCGCGCCTTGAACGGGACCTAACAACCGGCTTGATGCCAATAAAAGAACGACCTGGCGTTAGAGATGTGCGCGTGCTTGGGGCAATTGGCGTTATCGAATTTGAGCAAGCGGTTAATATGCAACAGCTGCAACCGTACATCGTTGAGCAGGGCGTGTGGTTGCGGCCATTTGGACGCTTGCTCTATACCATGCCGCCTTACATCATGCCGAGCGCTCAGTGCCAACAACTCTGCAGCGCTATGGCGCAAATCGCCGTTAAGCACTGCAGCAACCTGTAACGTTTAGTGCAGTTTATGCAAATGCGTAAACTGCCGTTGCCGTTCGACCCGAGTCGCGATAAGTCAGCGACTCGCAAAAGCACTGCAGCAATTCTAAACCGCGACCGTAGGGCGCATCACTGTCGCCTTGCGACGATTTTACCCGCCCGCTATCAAAACCGTCGCCGCTGTCATGAACGACAATTTTAAGTTTATTCGGCACTTGAGCTCGCGAATCACCGCGCAAATACTCCAACTCAATTGCAATAAATTCGCGCTCAAGCGAGGCGAGCCGCTGTTCGCGCAAACGGTAGTATTCATCAAAACCGTCCGGAGTCGCTTTTAACTCAGATTGCAATCGCAACACGCCGTGCTCTAAAGCGTTAGAGTAGAGTTCGCTAATAATGGTAAAGATTTTATCTTGGTGCAGCTCAACCCCCTGAATGGTGCCCAAGAACTTGCCGACCTGCATAACCACATCGCTCGAGCGCAAATCGGCGGCTGACAAGCGCATGGTTAGCTGCCAAGGAAAACTTTTTGCTTGACGAAAGTCCGCCCCCACGTCAACCAGGGTACCCGCGCCCGACATGCGATGAACAACTGGGCAACACAAGAGCTCAACGAGAGACACGTCATCGGCCTGCTTACAGCCCGCGGTAAATTCATGAACTTGTGTCACGAGTGTTTCGACAACATTACCGCCGACAGCAATAGTTTGATCAACCCGCGCCAGACCAAACTCTTCGCCACAAGCGTTTTGCGCCTCATTGATGCCATCGGTGAAAATATACAGACACGTACCCTCTTCCACCTCGAGCACTTCCACTTGCCCGACGAACTCATTATCCTCCAAAATACCGAGTGGCATATAACGCGATGACAGCTTATGAATATTAGCTGTCGACGCTGGGCGGCAAACTATATCATTCATGCCGCCCATCCAAATTTGTACCTGCCGGCCACAAGGCTCCAAGTACATCAAGGCAGCACAAAAAAACATCCCAGGCGGTAATAACCGGTGTAAACGCCGGTTCATGGCGCGCGCAATAGTGGCCACACTTTCTTGTTTTGCAGCGCCCTCGTAAAAAATACCCGAAACGGGCAGTGAGCCGACCGCAGCAGACAACCCATGACCGGTAAAATCACCCACCAAAAGATAAACACCACCCGTCGGCGATGACGCCGATATTAATAAATCACCATTAAACAGCGACGCTGGCGATGTGTAAGCGGTAATATTTTCGCACTGTGTTTCAGACGCACCCACTTCGTTGGCAAAAATATGTTCAACCAGACGATGCTCGCGGTCGATGAGCTTTTGGTGATATTCCAGCTCCGCGTTGGCTGCCTTAAGGCTCGCGTAAACGGCTTGGTTGCGTGCATGAGCATTGAGTTTAGATAACAAAATGCTTTCGTTAACGGGCTTGGGAACAAAGTCGTCGCCTCCCGCGTCCAAGCATTTAACCAAAATACTAGGGTCGTCGAGCGCAGTGACAAAAATAATCGTAACGAGCCGGTCGTTCGCCATTGCACGAATGGTGCGCGTGGCTTCAATGCCATCGAGCACCGGCATACTAACATCCATTAACACCAACTGGATGTCACGGTTATCGGCCACAAGATCGCAGGCAACGCGGCCGTTTTCGGCCTCAAAGCACTGATGCCCTTGGTCTTCTAAAATAAACAGTAAAAGTTCACGATTGTAAGCGTGATCATCGGCAATCAAAATTTTCATAGGCGAGACGACTCACGATTTTCGACCTAAAGCTCAACCCAAGTGCAAGCCGTTACTCGATAATAAAACGCTGATCAAATCGCGAAATAGTCAATATTTTGCGAATTTGCTCGTTGACTGAAATAATTTTCACCACGGCACCCGAGGCCTTAAAATACGCCTTAACATTTAACAGCATGCCAAGTGCCGAGCTATCGATATAACGGGTATGGGAAAAGTCAATGCTGACCTCCTTACATTTATCGAGCGGTATGGTTTGGTATGCAACGCGAAAATCCTCTACCCGTTTAAAATCAAAAACATCCTCAAGCAACACAACGAACTTCTCATTCCCTCGGTTTTCAACTTTCATAATCACCACTCACTTGTTATCTAGGCCGAACAACTAAAGCTTAATAGAGCTCGATGCCGCCACGACTGGATTCGGTGTCGCCGAAACCTTGAACTTTAGGCTGAGGCAGTCGCTCCAACTCATCTATACACGCTTGAAGCACTGAGTCGACAGAGTTAGCGTCAGCAAAACGCCGCTCAAGCAGCGCGACCACCGCCGAGGTGTCGCGCCCCAATGCCGACAATTGTGACACCATCTGGGAGACTCGGTCGGAGCTTTGCAAGGCGACCACGGCACGCGTCAGCTCTTGCGCCATAGCCTGTCCGAGCTCAGCGCCTTGCACGGCTGAGTTAGCCGCGCGGCCATTTAGTTGCTCGAGCTCACACAGCATCTTATCGAGGTTATCCTTACCGCTCAGGGCAAGGCTCATATCCATAGATGCAACGTTACTCACAGCGTCTTGTACTTTATCGACCGTGTTTTTTGCGCTTTGCGCCCGTTCGAGAATTTGATCGTTCAATTTATTGGAGTCTTGCGATAACTTGCGCACCTCGTCGGCAACAACGGCAAAACCGCGCCCCGCCTCACCGGCCCTAGCCGCTTCAATGGCGGCATTTAACGCCAGTAAGTTAGTCTGATCAGCGATACCTCGAATCCGCAGTATTAAGTCAAACATGCCATCAAACTGTTTAACCATGTCTTGAATACTGTGCACTGCTTGAATGCTTTTATCGCTAACCCCAACAAATAGTGACACATAGCCGTCGAGCACGGAACCGAGCTCACTAGTAAAGTGTTGCAAACTAACGGCATCGCTTTGATTGTTTGGTGACAAACTATCGATTACTTCGTTAAATATTTCACGCTCGGCGGTCGCCTTGCGGTTTAAGCCATCAAAGCTCTGGTGAAGGTTGATAGAGCATTGCTCAAGGCTCGATGATATTTGCCGCTGCAACAAATCTACTTGCTCGGCATTAAAGTGTAGCCGGCCATTAAGCAGCTTACCAAGTTGCTGGAGCTGCCGGCCAACTTGCGGTTGCTGGCCTACGGGTGGTATCGGGGCCTGCTGCAAGCGCCAAATTGCGACGCCCCCAACCAAGGCCAAGCCGGCCCAGAGAGTAATTAGCGAAGGAAGTAACGTCGAAATAACGCCAGCCAAAATAGCTGCCGTCGCGATAAATGCAGCACTGAGTATTTGACGATGACGCCCCATGCGGGATTCCTTTATGGCCTAGATACTAAGAACATTACCCTCCGCCCAGATACTTCTGGGCGTAGCGGCAAGGCTGCGATGCGAGCGCAACGGGCAACGCCGCCACTTAGCTTAAGCCTAGTCAGGGAATAATCACCGCGCCAGCTAAAGCTGGCGTTCATATCTACATTTTAGGCAAGAGGACGAATACCGATAGCGTGTTTGACATCCGACAATAACGCGCGACTGTGACAGCGTGCTTTTTCAGCCCCCTGCACTAACGCACGTTCTATCTCCCTCGGGTTGGCCATTAAGGCATCGTACTTTTCACGCGCGGGCGCAATTTGAGTATCGATAAGCGCGCCCAGCTGTTTTTTGGCCTCTCCCCAAGCAATACCCTCTTCAAACGCTGCGCGCATCTGGGCGCTTTGCTCGGGCGTGGCGAATGCCTGCCAAATTTGAAACACCGTGGAGCTATCTGGGTCTTTGGGCTCGCCGGGTTCCAACAGGTTTGTGTTAATTTTATTGATACTTTTTTGGAGTTTTTTAGGCGGCAAAAACAGTGGAATGGTATTGCCGTAGCTTTTGCTCATCTTGCGGCCATCGAGGCCCTGTAGCACAGCCACTTTATCGTCAACCACCGCTTCGGGCAAAACAAAGACTTCACCAAAATGATGATTAAAACGCTGTGCAATATCGCGCGCCATTTCGACGTGCTGGATCTGATCTTTACCGACCGGCACCTTATGAGCACCAAACATAAGAATATCTGCCGCCATCAAAACCGGGTAACTGTACAAGCCCATAGTGACACCAAAGTCGGGGTCTTGTTGCTCTTCGAGATTGGCCGCCACTGCCGCTTTGTATGCATGTGCACGATTCATTAAACCTTTGGCAGCCATGCAACTGAGTACCCAGCATAACTCAGAAATTTCAGGCACATCTGACTGTCGATAAAAAACGGTTTTATCAACATCTAAGCCCAGCGCCAACCAGGTCGCGGCGATTTCACGCGTCGATGCTTGGATTTTATCGGGCTCGTGGCATTTAATTAAGGCGTGTAGATCCGCCAAAAACAGAAAGCTCTCTTGCCCCGGCTGGTGACTGGCTTCAATTGCTGGACGTATTGCGCCCACGTAATTACCGAGATGCGGCGTACCTGTTGTCGTGATACCCGTAAGAACACGTTCACTCATAGTCAACCCCGTATTATTCGTAATAATTTAAAAATTCTGTTAACAGTTTATAAAGCAGCTCGGGGTCTTTGGCGCCGGCTAGCTCACGTATCGAATGCATGCCAAAGGTCGGGACGCCAATATCCAAGGTTTCAATCCCCGTTTTAGTCGCGGTAATAGGGCCAATGGTACTGCCGCACCGCATGTCGGCCCGCGTTACGTAACTCTGTAAAGGCACATTTGCTTTGCGCGCCATGAGCTTAACCTGAGAGGCAATAACGGACTGCGAGGCATAACTTTGATTGGCATCAAACTTCAACACAGGGCCATCGTTAAGCTTCGGTCCGTGATTGGCATCGTGACGCGCTGCGAAATTGGGATGAATGCCGTGCGCATTGTCGACACTTAACATCAGCGATTGCGACTCGACCCGATGGCGCGCCTGTAATTCGGGCACTAAGCGATCTAACACCCGCGTGAGCAAATTGCCGGCAGCGCCAGCTGTCGACGCACTACCCACTTCTTCATGGTCGTTTAAAACCACAATATTGGTGACCTCATTATCACTGGCCACGAGGCTTTGTAAGGCAACAAAACAACTTAAAAGGTTATCGAGCCGTGCACACGCAAGAAACTCATCACATACGCCAAGGGTAGCGCCCGACTGAACATCGTAAAAACTTAAATCGAAATCGAGAACCTCGGCAACCGCCTTGCCCTGGCCAGCCAAATACCCGGCCAACCAATCGCGAAAACTGTCGATACCGTCCAACCCCGTCTGCCATAACACCGGTAGCATTTGTTCTTGGGGGTTTATAGAGCGGTCGTTGTTGGCCGTGCGATCTAAATGGATAGCTAGGCTAGGAATAGTAGCGACCGGCCGCTTTAAGTCGATAAGATGATGCTCCAAAACCTGCTGTTCGTTCAGCACGCTCACTCGACCTGCAATCGATAAATCGCGATCAAACCACGGGGCGAGTAACACCCCGCCATACACTTCAACGCCCACCTGGTGGTAGCCTTGCTTTTTAACATCCGGCTGCGGCTTAACCTTTAAACACGGGCTATCAGTATGGGCCCCGAGAATGCGTACACCGGTATCTAGCACCGGCCGAGCACCCACAGTAAAGGCGATTAGCGAGCTATCACGGCGCGTTACAAAATACTTTTTGCCAACCTCGAGCGCCCAAGCTTCACTTTCTTGCAGTCGCTGAAAACCGGCGTCTTCGAGCCAGTCAACACCGTTGGCCACAGCGTGAAACGGTGTCGGCGACGAGGAAATGTAATCGAGAAGCTGTGTATTAAAATGGGTCATTAGTAGCCCTATTTATCCGAAAGAAATAAACAACAAAAAACACCCCAAAACAAGTCGATACACCACAAAGGGCAGCATACCAAGCCGGTTTATAAACGCGAGGAAGAAATAAATGCATGCGTAAGCACTAATAGACGATACCAAAATGCCAATTATCAAGGCTTGCCAGTCCACCGATGTTGCGCTGAGCAAGTCGAGGCTCAATAAACCCGCACTTAATACAATAATCGGGATAGATAGCAAAAATGAAAACCGCGCTGAGTCTTCGCGTGCAAAACCTAACAACAAGGCTGCTGTCATGGTAATGCCGCTGCGCGATGTACCGGGAATTAACGCCAGTGCTTGCGCTAAGCCTATAATCAGTGCACCCGCTAAAGTCAGCTCGACTAAACGCTTAGCGCCTTTATTTTTAGTATCGGCAAACCACAACAACAAACCAAAAATAATCGTCGTTGCCGCAATCACCAGGATAGAACGGAGGTTAATCTCAATAAAATCTTTCAACAACAAGCCAATTACACCGGCGGGGATGGTCGCAGCAATAATAAACCAAGCCAATCGCGTATTATCGTCGGACTGACGCCCTGTAAACTGGCCGAACCACGCTTGCAGCAACAGGCCAATATCTTTTCTAAAATAAGCAACCACGGCGATCAGCGTGCCCAAGTGAACAGCAACATCAAAGGCTAGGCCTTGGTCTGGCCAGCCCAAAACTTGACTGGAAAGGATTAAATGCCCCGAACTCGATATTGGTAAAAATTCAGTAATCCCTTGAATGAGAGCCAGCGCAATTATTTGAATAATATCCATAGAAAATTCCACAGCGAGAGAAGAGTTAGCTTCGTATTCTGGCGCGCTTATTCCAAGCAACCGAATTACGGCAATAACAAAGATCCACAAGGTGAGGCGGCAATGCCTCGGCTAGCTGCTGCACCGCCAAATCAGCGACGTGGCCAGCATCAACAGTGGTGTCTAAAAAACGATGGTCTGACAGATCTGAAAGGCACTGGGCCGCATAGTCAACCTGTGTCCAAGCCTCACCAACGGGTATAAATGATCGAGTATCAGGGCCCAAGGCCTGAGCAAAGCTTTGGCAGCTACCGAGCATAGCCGCCTGAGCCTTAGACAAAGCCTGACCAGCATTATCGTACACACCCCAGTAAACCTCACTCATTCTCGCATCCATTAGCGGTATTAGGGTACCACCCGGTGGCGCTTTGGCCGCAAACGCCAAGGCCGCCAGAGAGTTCACGGGAATAATCATTTTATCCGCTGAATAAGCTAAACCTTGGGCAACACCCACGGCAATTCGCAGTCCTGTAAAAGAGCCGGGGCCTACTGCGCAGGCAATGGCATCGACTTCGCTTAAAGTTATATTCGATTCTGCCAGCAACTGGTGGGCAAATGGCAAAAGGTAGGCGGCATGCGCACGCGCTTGTTGGCTGCGCAATGTTTTTGTTTCACTCGAGGCCAATCTAAGCGACACGGAGCAAGTATCCGCACTGGCCTCAAAGGCGAGAGTTACAGTCATTACTTCATCTCAAAAAAGCCGCCATTGTAGCGGCATTAACAGACGCGCACAAAAAAGCCCGCATTGCTGCGGGCTTTTTTGTGCTTAGCGAGGGAAAATTATTCTTCGCTAGGCGTTTGTGCCGCGGGTGCTGCTGGTGCCGGTGCTGCTGCCTTGGGCGGACGACCACGACGCTTTGGCGCACCGGTAGCCGGTGCCGCTTTAGCGGCCGCTGCTTTGGGTGGACGACCACGACGTTTTGGTGCTCCACCTGCCGCGGGTGCTGCTTTTTTCGCGCCTGGCTTAGGCCCTGGTTTGCCTTTAGGGCCAGGTTTGCCTTTAGGGCCAGGCTTGGCTTTTGAACCCGCTGCTTTTTTGTTTGCCGCGGCTAATTTTGCTTTTGCTTTGGCAGCGGCTGCTTTGATTTTCTTAGCATCGGCAGCTGAGCGAGTTTTTTCCCACTTCTTAGTAAACGCTGCGATTGCCTTTTCCAAATCAGCTGCTGCTGCTGCGTTTAGCTTCGCTTCTAGTGCTTCAACACGAGCCTCTT
Organism: Marinagarivorans sp.; assembly: GCA_036554385.1. Taxonomy (GTDB): domain Bacteria; phylum Pseudomonadota; class Gammaproteobacteria; order Pseudomonadales; family Cellvibrionaceae; genus Marinagarivorans. The sequence continues at coordinate 8,445 of DATBNJ010000308.1, forward strand.
CGGCCGCCTTGAGCTCGTCGAGCTTGGCAATACGCTTAGCCGTAGTCAATTCCTGCTTGGCGGCGGCAAGAGCAGCGCGTGCCGCTTTTGCAGTGGCCGCCAAGGGCGCGACTTTAGACTTTGCGGTTGCAGCCGTACGCTTCGCCGCTGCTGTTTTCGTTTTAGCTGCCTTTTCAGTGGCTGCTGCTGCTTTATCACGAGCCGCAGTCAATTTGGTTGCAGCGCTGTTAACCGCCGCTTCCGCTTTTGCTACTGCTTTTTCTGCTTTAGCAACAACAGAGTTAACTGTTGTAGGGGCTGCTGCTTTTGCTGGACGACCCGCTTTCTTAGCAGGGCGGCCTGGTTTTGCTGCAGTCGTTTTTGCTTTCGCAGGACGACCACGTTTTTTTGCTACATTCGCCATTATTGTTTCTCCTCTCTCGAAATAGGGTGCACCTCATCGAAACCATAGCAGAAAATTTCAAACACAAGGCACACGACGCGAATATTATTTTAAAAAATGATCATTTGCACGCCCTTTTTAACCAAATGGGCTGTAAAAACTGCTTTTTTGATTAAATTTCGAATAAAAAGCGTTGAAATTAATTGATTTGTAAAACACTGCAATCAAATGAGCCATTCAAAAACAGTGAATCAATAAATACATCGTTAGCGGTTTAGCCAAATAACAGGCGAAAAAAAAGCAGGCTAAGCCTGCTTTGGGTGGCGAATGTTTTATTTCAGTGCTTCGATAACGCGGCTTTTAATGTCATCCAAAGATCCCACACCTTGAATTTGAGTGTACTTTAACGAATCGCTTTGCAGCTTTTGGTAAAAAGAAACCAAAGGCTCTGTTTGATCATGGTAAACGGCTAAACGCTTGCGCACAGTTTCTTCAGTATCATCCTCTCGCTGGATCAATGCCTCACCCGTCACATCGTCTTTGCCTTCAGCTTGTGGCGGATTATATTTTAGGTGATAGATACGACCCGATGCTTCGTGCACGCGGCGACCACTTAAGCGAGAAACGATCTCTTCGTCATCGACATGTATCTCAATGACATGATCTATTTTAATGCCCGCCGCCAGCAAAGCGTTAGCCTGCGGAATGGTCCGAGGGAAGCCATCAAGCATAAAACCATTGGCGCAGTCAGGTTGCGCAATGCGCTCTTTCACCAAACCGATAATAAGGTCGTCAGAAACTAAACCGCCGGAATCCATAACCTCTTTAACCTCTAGGCCTAATGGCGTTCCCGCTTTAACCGCCGCGCGCAACATATCGCCAGTGGAAATTTGGGGAATGGAAAAGGCTTCCATAATAAATTTTGCCTGTGTGCCTTTACCGGCTCCAGGTGCGCCCAATAAGATGATACGCATAAGTGAATGATCCTCAGTGGAAATCCCGAGTAGGGAAAGTAGTTATGCCTAACGGCTGAAAATAATGCGCGTAAGATACACGGCAAGCCTTTGTTTCTCAAGCCGACGACCCAACCTTCCGGCCTTCCAGCCGGCTCAATGCAAGGCTAAGCGCTTAGCTTTTAAGATTTGACGACGCCCTATGCCTGCTTTAGTTAACCACGTTAGCAGCTGCGTTGAGACGCCATTGATTAAATCACTGAGTGCTAATTTTAGCGGCGCGCCAAAGCTCATCGAGTTCATTGTCATTGAGCGCATCTAAATCTCGCCCTTGCGACTCGGCGAGCTTAACAACGGCGTTGATTCTTTGGCCAAAACGCGCATTAGATCTGCGCAATGCGGTTTCCGGCTCAGCCTTAAGGTGTCTTGCAATATTCACCACCGTAAATAGAACATCGCCGAGCTCATCCAATATCGCGTCTGGTGTACCAACATCAATTGCGGCTTTTAACTCCATCACCTCTTCATCAAGCTTTGCAAATACAGGCTCTAAGGCTCGCCAGTCGTAGCCAATACTAGCTGCACGCTTTTGCAGTTTATAAGCGCGCGTCATCGCCGGCAGCCCCAGAGGAATATCATCGAGCAATTGTGTGAGCCCTTTTTTTGCCCGTTCCTCAGATTTAATGGCTTCCCACTGAGCTTTGACATCAGTCGGCCCTGTATCGCCACTATTGATGGCATGCAAATCGCCACTTGGAAAAACGTGTGGGTGCCGCCGGACCAGTTTTTCGGTCAGCGTATGAACAATCTGCTCCCAAGAAAAGCTTGCTTCCTCTTGCGCCAACTGACTGTAAAAGATAATTTGAAAAAGCAGGTCACCAAGCTCTTCTTTGACCTGCTCGCGATCGCCGTTTTCAATCGCATCGACAACTTCGTAGGCTTCCTCAATCGTAGCCGCGGTAATCGAGCGAAAATCTTGTTTTAAATCCCAAGGGCATCCCGATTCGGGGGCTCTTAGTCGCCGCATCAAATAGCGCAAGTCGTCTAAGGTGTAATTCGCATCCATAATTCTTCCCCTCTGAGCAAAGCATTAACAGCGTATTGCTATGGGTTTGCCGTGAAAATCCAGCCAAAGTGCCGGGCGCTACTTAGCCTGCCGGCGCCTTACGGCGGTCACGTTTGGCATTTGGCTTAATTTAGCTAACAGCCGACTCAATACGGTAAAGCTCGCCACCTCCACCGCAAGGCTCATTTCAACGGTACTTAAGCTTTTATTGGAGAGTGTTTGCATGGCGCTGACATTCACCCGCTCACGATCGAGTAAGGTTGTAATATCGCGCAACAGACCATGTCTATCGAAGGCTTCCACAAGGATTTCAACCGAATAAACTTGCTCGGGTTTTTCAGCCCAATCCACTTTGATGATTTTCTGCGGTTCATCTTCGGCGTGCTGCAACAAGTTATGGCAATCTTGCCGGTGGATCGACACACCGCGCCCTTGGGTGATAAACCCCGAAATACTATCGCCAGGAATGGGTTTACAGCACTGTGCAATATACGACAGCAGGTTACCGACGCCGTCGATATACACATCGCTACCATCAAATTGATCGTCGCGGCTTGCTCGGCCCACTAAAGAAATAACCGGCGTTTGGTTCTTATCTGGGCTAAATAAGCGCTGCGCCGCCTGGATAACACGATCCACCGTTAAATCGCCTGTGCCCACCGCGGCATATAAATCATCGAGCGTATGTAGGTTTAATTTTCTCGCCAAGCGCTCGTAATCGATATTATCGACGGCTAAACGCAAAAACTCGCGATCCAATAACGCCCGCCCATGGTCAATATTTTGTTCGCGATCTTGTTCGCGAAACCAAGCTTGCAACCGGCTGCGCGCGCGCGAGGTGGTTATGTAACCGAGCGACGCATTAAGCCAGTCTCGGCTGGGTGATTCTCGATTGCCCGTTAATATTTCGACCTGATCAGCGTTTTTTAAGGCGCGGTTTAACGGCGTAATACGGCCATTAACCTTTGCACCTTTACAATGAATGCCAATATCGGAATGGATGCGAAAAGCAAAGTCTAAGGGAGTCGCCTGTTCGGGCAAGTCGATCACATGGCCTTCGGGTGTAAACACGTAGATGCGATCTTGTTCGATACCCATGGGCAGGTTGTCTTCTAGCGTACTGCTACCAACCTCATCGTGCCATTCAAGGACTTCGCGCAACCATTCGATTTTTTGCTCGTAGCCGGCAGACGCATCGCCTTTATCAGAGTTTTTGTAGCGCCAATGCGCGCAGACACCAAACTCGGCCTCTTCGTGCATCTTTTCAGTGCGTATTTGCACCTCGAGTACTCGATTAGCGGGACCTTTAACGGCCGTATGCAGCGAGCGATAACCATTTTCTTTAGGGTTGGCAATGTAATCATCAAACTCATTTGGAATGTTGTGCCATAGCGAGTGCACAATGCCTAGCACACGATAGCAGTCCTGCTCGGTATCGACCAAAATGCGCACTGCGCGAATATCGTAAACCTCTGAAAAACTAATGCCTTTGCGGCGCATTTTTCGCCAAATGCTATAAATATGTTTGGCGCGACCGCTAATGTCAGCCAGCCTAATATTTTCCTTTTCAAGCGCATTTTTGAGAATCGCCAACACACCATCAATATAGGTTTGACGATCGAGCCGGCGCTCATCCAGCAACTTGGCGATATACTTGTAATCGTAGGGCTGCAAGTAACGAAAAGAAACGTCCTCAAGCTCCCATTTAATATGGCCTATGCCCAAACGATGCGCTAAGGGCGCATAAATATCGGCAACCTCTCTGGCAACGCGTTGGCGCTTTTCGATGGGCGCCGTTTTAACCGCTCTAATAGCACTGGTTCGCTCGGCAAGCTTGATAAGTGCAACGCGTACATCATCGACCATCGCCACCAGCATTTTGCGTACATTATCAGCGTGTCCCGAGGCGGCTTGGCCAAAGACTTTTTCGCCGGTGTTATTTGACAGGCTACTGATCGCTGCCATTTTCCTCACACCATCAATCAAAACCGCGATAGTAGGGCAAAACAGTTCGCTGATTTTGTGAAGCTCGATTTTGTTCTCTCGCACGCTGCGGTACAAAATGGCCGCCGCTAGGGTTTCTTCGTCTAACTGCATTTCCGCGAGGATTTCGGCCATTTCAAGGCCGGCGTTAAATGCGCTGTAACCCTCGCCCCAACCCGTGAGCTGATCACCGGGTTCCAATTCCAACTGCTGTGCCAGCACACAGGCGCGAGTTAATATTTCAGCATGCACTTGATCGATATCGGCAATACCCGCCACACGCCCCACCCAGGTGGGAATATCCAGCGAACCGTCTGGCAATACCGGTCTATCTTCGCGAACTTTAACCATGAGAACTCAATTTTTACTTAATTAAAAAGGCCAGAAGACAAGTACCGATCTCCCCTATCGCAAATGATCGCCACAATCACCGCGTTTTCCACCTGCTGACAAATTTCAAGTGCCGCGGCGACCGCACCACCGGACGAAACGCCGCAAAAAATGCCCTCTTTAGCGGCTAGGTCACGCATTGTTTGCTCTGCTCTTGGCTGACTCATTGACACAACGCGATCAATGTTACTGTCATCAAAAATAGAAGGTAAGTACGCCTTCGGCCACTTGCGAATGCCGGGGATGCTTGCCCCCTCTTCTGGCTGCAGCCCAATAATGTTAATACTGGGGTTTTTCTCCTTCAAAAAGCGCGACGTGCCGACAATGGTTCCCGTCGTTCCCATTGAACTGACAAAGTGCGTCACGCGCCCGCCGGTTTGATGCCAAATTTCAGGTCCGGTTCCATTGTAGTGCGCCGTGGGGTTATCGCCATTGGCAAATTGATTAAGCACCTTACCCTCGCCCCGCTTTTGCATATCAAGTGCCAAATCGCGAGCACCTTCCATACCAGAATCTTTAGAGACAAGAATTAGCCTTGCGCCATAGGCTGCCATTGAGGCTTTACGCTCTTCGGTGCTATTTTCAGGCATGATCAACACCATTTTATAACCCTTGATGGCGGCGACCATGGCCAAGGCAATTCCGGTATTGCCACTGGTTGCCTCAATTAAGGTATCGCCCGGCTGAATGTCACCCCGTAATTCAGCGCCGTGAATCATCGCAAACGCGGCGCGATCTTTTACGGAGCCTGCGGGGTTATTACCTTCGAGCTTCACCAATACGGTATTAGAGCTGTCGCCGGGTAAACGCTGCAGTCTCACCAAAGGCGTATTGCCAATAAAGCGATCAATTGTCGGATAGTTGTCGTTTATTGCGCTGTTTGGATGTTTTTTATCAGTCACACCAATCTCATCTCTAATAATTGTTACGTTCTTTATTTGCCAGCGCTTAACGCCGTTACTTTTGGTAGCAAACTAACCGATGAAAATACGGCATTCGCTAATAGTGCTTGATCGAGGCCAATAAGCGAAACCCTGCCGCCGCCCGAAGGCCTAAATGAACCTCGCCGGAAGCCTGATCTTAAGGGCGCGCATTCTACCTTGGCACCTATGATAGATAAAGCTAGCCTATAACCCGCCAAAAAACGCGCACCGGCGCACGAACACAGCTTTTATCTTTCCTCGGCACAGAGTTTTCGGTAGTCTAGCCCGCGTTCCCGTCACGCGAAGCGCAAGTCGTGATAACGTGCAAAACAATCGGTGCTACAGCAACAAAAAATGCGCCAGTAGCCTCTGCGTCTAAGCGAGTCTAAAGGTATTATTGGGCGCTACACACAGCGATCACTACACACAGCGAATAGCCACTACACTTTGCAGCACAGTAGATTGGGCACCACTGTAAATAACGATAGCCAAGGAATTAACATTGCTAACCTCTCCTATTAAGTGGGATGCCAACGGCAAGCCAGTACTGATTTTGATTGTGGCTCCTATATTCCTGATTTGCGCTCTGTGCGTAGCAACATTTGTGGTCCTGCACAACAACCACCGCGCTGAACTGAACCGCGCAAGCCATGTATTCTTTGGTAAATACTTCGAGCAGCAACTCGCCCAACTTTCCGGTGGCGCACCGTCAGTTGAATGGTTCGAAACACACGCGAGCGCGGCTTTGCATACCGGCCTGTACGAGCACCTTGCGCTGCTAGATTCAAATCGGCAGCCAATTGCACATGCGGGCTTACCCACATCGGTCAGTGACTACCGCTGGTTGAGCGCAAAAGATCTCACCCAATTCAAAAAAAGGAAACGCACCTACCTTGCTTACCCCGGCACTGCCCCCAATGGCAAGACCTACTGGCTCGTGGCAGCAATCAACAATTCGCCGTCGAGATTGCTATTCTTTCAAACTTTGCTTTGGGGGCTTGCCTGTACCTTTATAGCGGCCGTGGTGATCGCGTGGCTAGCCATTCGCTGCCACAAGCAACTGATTACGCCCATTACGCGGCTCACCCAAGAGTTGAAACAAGGCATTAATGAAAATTTTGATATCACCTTAACCACGCCGAGAAACAACCTTTACGCCAACCTCATTCAAGTGGTGCAACAGTTACTCGACATGAACAAAGGTCTCAAAGAAGGCACCCAACAATATATCGAGCAGGCGACCCAAGAGCTGCGAGAATCACTAGAAACGGTCGAAATTCAAAATATCGAGCTGGACATTGCACGAAAAAACGCCTTGCAGGCCTCGGCCGACAAATCGGAGCTGCTCGCGACTACCAGCCACGAGATTCGCACCCCATTAAACGGTATATTGGGCTTTACCAATTTGTTGATTAAAACCGAGCTAAGTGACCAGCAAAAAGACTATCTCGCTACTATTGAGCAATCAGCCCAAGGCTTACTGACCGTAATTAATGACGTTATCGATTTTTCTCGACTTGAATCAGGCACCATGACATTCGAGTACAAACCGGTAAAAATCCGCGCAATGGTCGCTGAAATACTGCAAGTCTATGCACCAAGCGCCAACGAAAGTCACTTACGTTTAATTCAGCTGATTGACCCCTCCATTCCCCCGACATTGCTGGGTGATCCACTGAGGTTAAAACAGGTTCTCAATAATTTGATTCATTGCTTGGTTGCAATCGAATCGTCGGGCGATTTAATTGTCGAGTGTGCAACACAGCATAAAGCCGATAGCAAAATCGGGCTGCAATTCAGCCTTAAAAACCCGACAGCTCAGCTAACAAGGTCGCAGCAAGCGCAGCTAAAACAGGCAATTACCAGCCAAGGCAGTTTACCTGTTAGCGACGCAACCGGCCTAGGATTGACCATTGCACGTGCACTTGCCGAAAGAATGCACGGAAACATTGCCGTCGACTTTAACACCGAGGGTGTGACCTTCTTCTTTCGCATCGAATTGGGCCAAACCGAAACACAGCTCGACCCCACGCGATCGATTGATACCTCGGGGATTCGCGCGGTGGTCTGTGACAACAACCCGTATAGCCGGCAAGAAATCGTGATCGATTTAAAAGCGTGGGATATCTCACCCACCATCGAGAGTAACCCCGATAAATTGGTCCGTGCGATCAGCAATGCCCGTGCAAACTTGGTGATTTTAGATTTTGCCACCGACGGACGACGATTCAACAAAACGCGGTTAGAAAACTACCTCAATGAACTTTATGCCATTCCTCAACTGCACGTAGCGGTCATCGCACCGTCGAATATTCGTCGGCAAATTGAAAAAAGTGGGCAATGGCACGATGCACATTTTATTACCCGCCCGATTACGCAAGATGCCATAGTACAGTTGCTAAGGCGCATTTCGGGCTCGCCAGACGACGTCGAAACGTTATTTGAAAACCAAGAACTTAAAATTTTAGTCGCCGATGATAACCCCGCAAACACCAAACTGGTCTGCGCATTCCTTCAGCAAAAAAATCACGCTATTCACGCGGTCGCTAATGGGCGCTTGGCTGTCGATGCGTTTATTGAAAGCACCCCGGACATCATATTTATGGATGTCCAAATGCCTGAGATGGACGGGCTACAAGCCACCCTTGCGATTCGCGAATACGAATTGCAGCATCAGCTTAATCGCGTTCCGATTGTTGCGCTAACCGCGAATGCACTGCCAGAACAACGAGCCAAAATTCTGATGTCGGGCATGGACGATTACCTAACTAAGCCGGTGAGCGATCACGACTTAAAGCATGCCCTTCACCGCTGGGTTGACCCTTTTAGCGCTAGCCAAAAAAGTAAAGCGGCAAGCACGTTGCAAAATCAAGAGCCATCGGTAAGCCTACCACCCGACGAAACCAAGCTGCCAGAAACCACGGCCGCGCCAACCAACAATGCCCCATCGGAGTCGACCTTTAGCTTGCAGGCCAACCTCGAGTTAACCAAGGGCAACCATGCGTTAGCAAAAGAAATGTATGAAATGTTGCTTAAAGATCTGGCTGTTTTTCGTAAAAGCATCGCCGCGGCATTAGCAGAGCACGACGTTCACACACTGTCTGCAACGATACACAAACTGCGAGGCGGGCTTTCGTACTCGGGCTTTATTAAGCTTAGCAAACAATGTGCGCTAACCGACAACCAACTGACAACGCAGGGCGAACTTTCGCCCGTCGTAAGGTCTGAAATCGCACAACTATTATCTGACCTCGACGATGCACTGCAATTTGCCGAGCAAATGGATGCTGCGGTGCTCTTTGAGGACGACGGCCGGCCCTAGCGCTCTCAGCGAACGATACAAAGGCGACATACTAAAATCGTCCACAGATAACTTTAAGCGGTTGTGGCAAAAGTTGTGGATAAGCGCACCGAGCGCGCGCCAGCTCTGCGCAGGACACAGACGATCAAAAAACAACCACCAGTGCGGATCGGCCAAGATAAGCCGCGGCACGACCGACAACATGCTAATCTAGCGGGTGCTAGATAGTGAAAAGGAGCTATAAATGCCACTGTACAAATCTCTCTCAGCCGTTGCACTTGTCACTGCCTGTGCAAGCCTGATTGCCTGCAAGGCTGGCTACAACCATATTTATGAAAACAGCGACCCGGATGATGATGCCGTCGTTCGCTGCTCCGGCTCGCCAATTACCAGCGATCCCACCGAAAAAACCCTAGCGCTTTACGACGCGATATCGGACTTAAGCTGCATTATCGATGACGATGAGGAGGCCTTCTACATCGTGGGACAAAGCGTTGGTAATGGCGACGAGATCGTCAGCGACGATTCATTTCGCAATTACGCCACGCTAATTGGCTCACTCGATCGGCGCATCGCCATTGCCAGCGTCGATTACGAAAAAAGTCAACGTTACAGCGAAAGCGAACTCAAGGATGCAAACGACAAGCTCATCGAACACGCGGGCGATGGCGGAATCGTCAGTATCACTTGGACGCCACTCAACCCCTGGACGGCGGACAATAACGACATCGACGATAAGCTTGCTTGGTCCAACAATACAGACCTCCCCGAGCTGTATAACGCCCCTGAAGAAGGCGAAGAAAGTAAGGCCTACCAAGATTTTGATAGCCAAATCACTTTAGTCGTCGAAATGCTTGCGGAGCTAGCCAACCAAAACGTGCCCGTTTTATTTGCCCCCTTCCCCGAAATGAACACCAGCGCCGTTTGGTACGGCGCCCAAACCAATGCTGATGCTGACAACACGAATACAGAAGTAAAGTTCAAGGCACTGTGGGACAGGCTTGCTAGCGCTATAGAAGCACAGGATCTCAAGAATATTTTGTGGGTTTACGCCCCCAGTACGGGCATTGCCTCGAATCGAGTAACGGCGACCTGGGGCTATCCCGGCTCATCCAATACGGATATTGTCGCACCTGTTGCTTACACCGACGAAGTGTCCATATCCGATTACTCCACCTATGTCGACATGAATAAGCCGCTCGGCATGACGCGCTTGGCTCCTAGGCCACTAGGCGATGGCAACTTCGACAACAGAAATTACATAACCCAGCTCGATGCGAGCTACCCCGCCATTGCCTACTGGATTGCTGAGCACGACGACCGCGAAAGCAACGATCTTCGCTCAATCGCCAGCAATGAATTCGCTAATGAGCTGCTCCGAGATAAAAGGACAGCGACCATCGAAACAATTAAAAACGAAGAATGGTTAAAGCTCGACTAATAGAGTGAAGCCAGTTTTATGAGTAACATTTCATAAAACTGGCTTCACTCTATTAACCGTCTAATGCTGCCAAAAAGCTTTGATAGGCAGGGTTAGACGTCTCCTCCCAGAACGGGTAATTCAACGCTTTCAGCGACGCCTCAACCGCGTCGCGCTGCGCTTGATCAACTTGCAACCCTATAAGCACCCGCCCATAAGCCGCGCCGTGGTTACGGTAGTGAAACAACGAAATATTCCAGCGGTTAGCCAATAATGTTAGAAACTTTAACAATGCCCCAGGCCTTTCGGGGAATTCAAATCGGTAGACGATTTCGTCCTTTAAAGTACCAGGCGCGTGACCACCAACCATATGGCGGATATGGAGCTTAGCCATCTCGTTATCCGTCATATCGATAACATCGTAGCCCGCCGCGGCTAGTTGCTGCAGCAACGCCTGCTTATCGGCGCCATCTGGGCTAATTTGCAAGCCAACGAATATGTTTGCTTTCTTCCCCTCGGCAAAGCGGTAGTTAAACTCGGTGATGTTCCGCTTGCCAAGCATCTCACAAAACGCCAAATAAGCACCTGGCTTCTCGGGGATAGTAACCGCCAAAATCGCTTCACGACGCTCACCAATTTCCGTGCGTTCAGAGATATAACGCAGTCGATCAAAATTAGTATTGGCTCCGCTGTGCACCGCTAACAAGGTCTCATCTTTACAACCGGTTTGCTCGACATACTTTTTGAGCCCTGCGAGCGCGCAAGCACCGGCCGGCTCGGCTATCGAACGAGTATCTTCAAAAATATCTTTAATACCGGCGCATATTTCGTCGGTAGTCACAGTAATTACACCGTCGATAGTGTCTTTTAATACCCGAAAATTTTCCTCGCCAATTTGAGCAACCGCTACGCCGTCGGCGAATATTCCCACTTGTGGCAGCACAACGCGCGACTGGTTTTGCATCGCCGCTTTCAAACACGCTGCATCTTCTGGCTCAACAGCGAACACTTTAATCTCTGGACGCACATATTTAATGTAAGCCGCCATACCGGCGCACAAACCACCGCCGCCGACCGGAATAAAAACGGCGTGAATCGGCGCCGTATGCTGGCGCAGTAGCTCAACGGCCACTGTTCCCTGCCCTGCAATAACATCTGGGTCATCATAGGGCGCTATATACGTCAGCCCTTGCTCATCGAGCAACTTTTTTGCGTACTGAGAAGCTTCGTCATAGGTATCACCGTGCAAAACCACATTGGCGCCATGGCGCCGCACGGCATTCACTTTAATCGCAGGTGTAGTTTCGGGCATGACGATCGTCGCACTTACCCCTAAATGTCGCGCTGAATACGCTAACCCTTGAGCATGATTACCTGCCGACGCGGCAATAACGCCTTTTGCGCGCAGCTCTTTGGGAAGCTGGAGCAACTTATTGTAGGCACCGCGCAATTTAAACGAGAACACGGGCTGCAAGTCTTCGCGCTTTAAGTAGACTTGATTGGCCGTTTTTTCACACAACAGCGGCGCATAATCGAGTGGAGTCTCGACGGCTAAATCGTAAATACGCGCATCCAAGATGCGCTTGATATAAGATTGGGGCATAACCTACAAATTCTAATCAATGGGTAAAAAGGCAATGGTACTGGATCGCCAACGCTAAGTCATGCAAGCTCACGATTGCACCAGGCCATTCGACCCAAGCTAAACGCAGCGTAGCTACTCAAAAGCTCACTTCAAAGGCTCGCTAAAGTGGCCACAGGCTCATTTTTATTTAGCTGAAAGTCACAACGCAGCAGACAAAAAAAAGCCCTGACAAGTCAGGGCTTTAAAATCTAGGCTCTTGCCTTAGTGGCCGTGGCCATCACCCGCACCGTGAGGGTGACCTTCAGGGGCTTCTGGATTGATTTCCAGCAACTCAACTTCAAACACCAATGCCGAGTTAGGGCCAATAGGGCCAGTACCATTTTCGCCGTAGGCGAGCTCGGCGGGGATGTAAAGCTCGTATTTCTCGCCAACATTCATTAACTGCAGGCCTTCGACCCAACCTTGAATAACGCCAGATACTGGAAAGCTTACAGGCTGACCACGGTCTTTTGAGCTGTCAAATACAGTGCCATCGATTAAAGTACCGTGATAATGAACTTTGACCGTGTCTTCAGCTTTTGGCGAAGCGGCATCTTCTACAGCACTAATCACTTTGTACTGCAGGCCTGACTCGGTTGTTTTTACACCGTCTTTTTTAGCGTTCTCAGCAAGGAAGGCTTGACCCTTTTCGAGGTTTTCTACTGCCAACTTGTCGGTTTCTGCCTTGCGCTTCGCTTCTTGCTGAGTCTGAAACTCCATCATGATTTGTTGCTGTTCTTCTTGCGCAATGCGCGGCTCTTTTTCCGAGGCAACGTCTTCGATAGCCATAGACATAACGGCTTTATCGAGCTCAAATTCGCCTTGCTGAGCTTGTTTGGCCATGCGATAACCAACAATGTAGGTGACTTTCTGCTCTAGCGAATCTAACTCAGTTGGAGCGGCTGGCGCCTGAGCGTTTTCTGCCGGCTTATTACAGCCAGTAGTCATTAATGCAACTGATACAGCCGCTGCAAGAAGCGTATGCTTGCGAGAAAACAACGTTTTCATAAATCAATCCTGTGTTTTTATTAACAAATACTTACTGGCCATTAGCCAAATCTATAAGAGCGCAGCATCTTAACCCATAAGATGCCTCCCCTGCCAACCCTAAGCCTGAATTATTGCGACCGTTGTCTAGTCAGCAACGCATGACAGTG
>DATBNJ010000318.1:0-3674 GCA_036554385.1 Marinagarivorans sp.
TACTCGAACCCGCGACCCCCGGCGTGACAGGCCGGTATTCTAACCAACTGAACTACCAGTCCGCAGAACTTAAAACAAATGGTGGGTGGTACAGGGGTCGAACCTGTGACCTACGCCTTGTAAGGGCGCCGCTCTACCAACTGAGCTAACCACCCCAAGAGAGACGCGCATTTTAATGATATTGGCGGCCGCGTCAATGCTTTTTTAAATATTTATTTCATTTTTTATCGGCAAGGTGAAATGGCCAGTTTGGACTTTATCTCACGATGCCATTGAGTCAGTGGTTTGGTTGTGGGTAGCGGGTTATACTCTCGCTCCTTTGACCGATTAGCTATGAGGAGACCATATAGTGTTTAAGCAGATCGGCTTGTTAGTGATTTTTACCGTATTAAGTGCAAATGTAGTTGGCGGTATTGATACTTATGAATTTGATTCGCCCGATGGGCAAAAACGGTATAACCATTTTATCGATGAGTTACGCTGCCCTAAGTGCAAAAATCAGAACTTGGAGGGTTCTAATGCACCCATCGCCCAAGATCTACGGCGCGAGCTACATCGTTTAATTGTCGAGGGCAAAAACGACCAAGACATCGTCGATTTTATGGTGGGGCGCTACGGCGATTTTGTGCTGTACCGGCCGCCGCTGCAAAAAAATACTTATATTTTGTGGTACGGCCCTGTATTCATGTTATTGCTGGGAATTGTGATCCTTGCACTAATTATCTACCGCCGCAGTAAAACTCCTAACAGTAATGGCGGTCTTACCGACGGTGAACAGGAGAGTTTTGAGACGTTTTTAAACGAAACGGCTAGCTCGCCCGACTCAACTCAATCGAAAAACTCTAATAAGAAGTAAGTTTTATGGCTTTTTGGCAAGGTGTATTGATTCTAGGGGCGCTCGGTGCGCTCTTTATTTTATGGCCGGTATTTAAGCTGCCGTTGACCCGCGGCTTGGCGTCCAACCCCATTCGGCGTGATGTTACTCAGGCGGCGCTCTATGACGAGCATCTCGAGGATTTAGATCGCGCGTTAAAAAATGGCGATATCGACCAAGAGCAATACCGCAGCCTAAAAACCGAGCTGCAACGAACGTTGGTTTCCGAGGTTGAAGATCTGTCTGAAGTGCCGCTGCGCCCCGGTGGCAAGCGCCTTCTCATTGCTATGGCGATTGTCGCGCCCTTGATTACCACTTTTTTGTATTTTCAATGGGGCGCAAAGCCCGATTGGGAAATCTACCAAATGATGCAAGCCGAGCGCGATCAACCGGCGCAAACCCAAGCCGAATATGAGCAGTTCACAAAAGAACTGCTGATTCACGTGCGTAGCCGATTAAAGAAAAGCCCAGATAATCACCAAATGCGATACCTTCTGGCTGAGCGCTCGATGGCCATTAAAGATTACGACGAGGCAATATCGGCCTACAAAACCTTGTTAGAGGTCGAGCCTGGATCTGCCTCGATTGCCATCAAACTGGCGCAGGCGCTGTTCGTTAGGGAGGGCAATAAGGTGACGCCGGAGGTTGCTCAATACACCGATATCGCTGTTAAAGCTGCACCTTTTATGTACCAGGCCTTGGAAATGAGCGGTTTAGTTGCATTCCAAAACTCCGACTACCGCAACGCGGTGATTTATTGGCAGCGCGCTAAGCAGCAGTTAGATCCAGAAAGCCGTTCTGCTCAAGCCCTAGATGGCGCCATTAACAAGGCGGCTCGGGCTGCCATAGCGGCCGGCCAAGATATTTCGAGCAGTGAAGAAGCCCAAAAAGAGCGCGTTGCAGCTGATGCTGCTGCGCAGGGGTTTGATGTCTCGGTGACGATTGCCGATGGCATTAACGCGCAAGCGGGTGACACTGTTTTTGTTTATGCACGTGCTTGGCAAGGGGCGAAGATGCCGCTGGCCATTCAGCGCATTACTGTAGCCGAGCTCCCTAAAACGCTTCGCCTGGATGCTTCGATGGCCATGGCGCCCGGTATGGATTTAACGACCGCAGCAGAGCTGGAGCTTATTGCCCGAATATCTAAGTCTGGTA
Source organism: Marinagarivorans sp. (assembly GCA_036554385.1). GTDB lineage: Bacteria > Pseudomonadota > Gammaproteobacteria > Pseudomonadales > Cellvibrionaceae > Marinagarivorans. The sequence goes on from DATBNJ010000318.1 coordinate 2,030, forward strand.
GTCCTGTCCCTCAGTCGGGTGATTGGCAGGGTACTCTGGGCCCTGTGTCTCTCGGCGATGGCATAGTGCCTAAATCGCTGGTTATCTCTGAAATGGTGCCCTAGCCCAGTCACCTGTTTTGACGTCTAATTTGGCACCTTTGTTACTAAAGTATTATTAAGGCGCCAGTTATTCGTCAAAAACTCTAGGATATTAAAGTTTTCTTATCTTGATCGGTGTAGAATTCGCCGTTTAATTGTCAAAGCGGCATTCGAGAGTTAAGCAGTATTCTATGCGGTTAAAGTGCATTAAATTGGCTGGGTTTAAATCCTTTGTCGATCCTACAACGGTAAATTTCCCCAGCAATCTGTGTGCAGTTGTTGGCCCCAACGGTTGTGGCAAATCTAATATTATTGACGCTGTGCGCTGGGTGATGGGTGAGTCGTCTGCCAAAAACCTGCGCGGCGAATCCATGACGGATGTTATTTTTAATGGTTCAAATGGCCGAAAACCGGTTGGTCAGGCATCAATTGAGCTGGTATTCGACAATACCGATAAAACCTTGAAAGGCGAATATGCCGCCTACAACGAAATATCTATTAAGCGAAAAGTCACGCGTGATAGCCAAAATATTTATTACCTAAACGGAACCAAGTGCCGGCGTCGGGATATTACCGATATTTTCCTCGGCACTGGCCTCGGGCCCCGAAGCTACGCCATTATCGAGCAGGGCATGATCTCTAAACTGATCGAAGCTCGGCCAGAAGACCTGCGGGTTTTTATCGAAGAAGCGGCAGGTATTTCTAAATACAAAGAGCGACGGCGCGACACCGAAAATCGCATGCGCCGCACCCATGAAAACCTCGAACGTTTAACAGATATACGCGATGAGCTGGAGCGCCAGTTGGCCCGCTTAGAGCGCCAAGCTCAGGCGGCCGAAAAATATTCGGAGTACAAAAAAGAAGAGCGCGAACTCAAGGCTTTTTTACAAACCCGCCGTTATATGCACCTTCGCGACAAGTCGCATAACAAACACAGCATTATCACTGACCTCGAACTTAAAGTTGAGGCGGGCGTGACGCGCCAAGTGAATATTGATACCACGATCGAAACACAACGCCTGCGTTTCACCGAGGTTGGCGACAAATATAACCAAATTCAAGAACGTTTTTACGCCATCGGCGCCGATATCGCCCGCATCGAGCAAACTATCGCCCACTCGCAAGACCGCGAGCGACAACTGCGTATCGATCTTGAGCAAACGGAAAAAGACTGCCGCGAAGCGACGGAACACCATCAGCAAGATGCCGATAAAGCCGAGGGCTGGCAAGCTGAGCTGCTAATGATGGAGCCGGAGCTTGAGATTCTTGAAGAAGAGGCAGAACTTTCGTCGGAAAAACTTATTCAAGCCGAAGAGGCCATGCAGGCTTGGCAGCAAGAGTGGGACACCTTTAACCAAAAGGCACAAGCACCACGCCAGCAAGCCGAAGTGCAGCAGTCGCGCATTCAACACCTAGAGACTGTTCAGCAGCGTCTGTATTCGCGCATCGAGAAGCTCGATGCCGAAAAGAAAGAGTTAGTGCTTGGCGATGTCGAAGATGAAATCACCGAGCTGCGCGAGCGAGTTGCGATGCAGCAAGAAGAGCTCGAGCAGTACCGCCTGCAA
>DATBNJ010000100.1:0-13685 GCA_036554385.1 Marinagarivorans sp.
CGTTTTTACGCTACAAAATGGAGCTGGTAAGCTAACTAGGCGTGCTAGGGGAAGCCAAAAGCAGCGCGCGACGCGCTCCTTTTGCCTCCCCGATTTTTTAGAGTGACTATCACCCGATCTCGTCGCAAGGCTCAAAGCTGAAACTTTGCGCCACGGTTAGCTATCGAGACCGATATGGCCGTGTAACTCTAGGCTTTTGCTAGGACCTGGCAAGACAAGTTCCAGTATTGTCTTGATATGAGTTATCCCCTTTTTGCTTATACAGTCAGCCTCTAAAGCGGGCAGCTGTAGGGTAAAAACACCTTCATCGCCAAGGGGGTAGGTGGTGACGGTGTGAGTTTTTAAATAGCTGTTATCTTCGTTGCAGGTGCTGGTAATCGTAAGGTAGTGCTCGGGTGTGACAGTGGCCGTTTTTTTCTTATCGGAACTATTACTCGCTTTGATTGCTGAGATACGTAAAGTTAACTGGGGCGTTGCGCCGAGTGTCGCTTGGTAGACAGGCAGTAATAAAGAGGTCGTTTGTCGGTTTTGGTTAAGGCGCCAAGTTGCGTTCTGGGCTGAAGGCGGTCGATACTCGGGTGTAATATTGCTAGCACTGCGGTTGGTGTTGTCAGGGGTTCCTGTAGCTGCGCCAGAACTACAACTTGCCGACAGCATTAATGCTATAACGTTAAAAAGCGGGTAAAAAATAGTTTTTTTTAACACGGTATCACCCTTGGGGCTACTTTTGGGCAGTCTGTAAAACCATTCGCTCGCATAGCAGGGCAACACCGGCGAGGCTTAAAGATGCCGTCGCCGGTATTGGCTGGTGCTATTTCGCAAAACCGTCGCTCAGTAAAACTTCGATTCCAGAGACGGCGATATTCCCTTGAGGGATTGATTTGCCGTCCTTGGTAGACACTGCAGTTAAACTAATGTTCAGTTTCGAGCGCTCGCTAATTACGCCTTTTTGAATAAGCTCTTGTACGGTGTTCGTAATATCAATATGGTAGGTATTGCCGTTGTGCCCGCCGTGATGGCTATCATTACCATGGGTGCCATCGCCAAAAAACGCAAAACTACCAGCGTAGTAACGGTTATGTACTGAGCGCTCATTAATATCACTGGGTGGGTTAATAAATACGCGAACAAAGGCATCGGTGCCTTGTTGCAGTCGCGCGTCTTTAACTTTCAGCACGACCCGTTGCGTGGCACGCGATTTATTGACGACCATCTGTGTTGCGCTTACGGGTAATTCAATTTGTCGTACGCTGCGACCTTGTACTAAAAGTGCCTCGGGCGTTGGCGCGGCAATGCGATCTAAAACGTTTAATTGCGATGGCCCGCCCCGTTGCAAAAATTCGCGCAGCTCTGCGGTGCTGCGGGTTAAACCGCGAATGCCGCTATCGCAAGGGAATAACTGATCGTCAAATTGATAAGACAAAACAGGGTAGAGCGCAGTAATGCCCACTGTTAAATTGCTGACCAAGTTACCGTCTTTATCGCAGAACATATTGGCAAGGCTCATACTTGTCCAACTCGATGAGGATGGATTGTTTTTACCTTGCGTAATATTCCAATCCCACCAACAGCGCTCGATCATGTTGTGGTGGCACCAAAATACTGGATCCAGTGGCGACATAAGGCCACCCATGTTGCCACGAACCCAACCATGCACTAAGTTATGTGGCGTACCTTCGAGCTCCCCGTAGAAACCTCCGCCACCTCGCAGTGCTGTTGCAGAACCACTGCCGAAAGTTTCAAAATCTGGTATTGCCAAAATATCCGTTAGTACGTCTTGGCCTGTGAAATTGGTGGGGATTGAATCGCTGGGGCCTTTGGTACGGGTGTTATCGAGGAGCGTATTACCTGCGCCAAAGAAGTGTGGCGGTATTTGCGGTGAGCAGGTCCAATTCCAATAGGGTAGTGCAAACTCAGCGTAGCCTGATAGCTCGCGAATAATAGTCTCAAAGTAAAAAAGGTAAGCGCGGTGCCAAGGCAAAAAGTACCAGTTGCCGTGTGGGCAAAAATTCTGGTGAATTTGTGCTTGGCGAGCCCAGTTGCGCCGGTCACTGTTCGGTAGCGCTTTCATTTGCGCCACCCCATCGCGGTAGGCCTCGACGATAGGGTGATTGTTACTCAGTGTACTGATGTCACGCCGCACAGGGCGATTTTCAATTTGCTGCTGTAACGACTCACAGCCGCCCAGCACGCCTAGGGTATAAGCGCTAGCGACTGAACCGCCAGCGAGTTTTATGCAACTTCTGCGATCAATATTCATAGTTTTACCCTCTGCCGTGATTATTGTTGACCCCGTGTGAATCTAGGGTGGGGCGCAGGGCTATGGATAGCTGTGTAATATGACACAGGCATTTGGGTAATATTTCACAGGGGGTTGACCTGTATCTACTTATATGTGGGTGTTTCGGTGGTGAATTTTTAGTGGTGGTTTTCGCTGAGGGGTAGCTAGCGTTAGTGAACTCGCAACTGAGCGTCATTATGCAAAGGCGGGTTTAAAAAATTACCGAAGCTAGGGCACCCATAAAAAAGTTAGACACTTAAATATATTGATCATGATCTGATTTGAGTGTTTTCTCTAGGTTTTTGAACTGATATAGCTAAACGGCACATTAACCTCGGACTAATAACTTGAGGTAATTTTTCATGGCAGAAGTGATTTTATCCTGCTTGGTTATGCTGCTTTGTTGGCTCGACGTGTAGAGTGACTGTCATTCTAGGCACCGTCACTCTAGCCACCGTTTCCCGATTAGAAATTGGCTGGCTTGCGCTTACTGGTGGGGCGCTGTGCGCTCTGGGTCGTCTTTGTTGGCGTTATCATTTTTTTTGTGTTTTTGCCAAGGCCAGTGCCCCTCCAATTCGGCTTCCAAGGTGAATGAGAGGAATGTCCTGATAAGTACTATTAACCCCAGAGCCGTGACTGTTTTTAAGGTAAGCTCTACGGCCACTGTATGAATTATGTCTGCTGCGACAAGAAACTCTAATCCGAGAATGATTCCACGCCCGAGCTTTTGCCGAACGGCCATGTATTTACTATGATTATCTGACTTTGCCCCGCCTGTGCTCACTAAAGTGATTAGTGAGAGCACCACCGCCACCAAGATAACGATAATGCCAATAGCCTCGATCGCTAGGGCGCTCCATTCAAAATAGTATCTTATATGCGCCATTGGCTTGCCTCTGGTTAGTTGCGCTTTGAATGCTATGGTTTAACGAGCACCGCAATACGCTTATTTGCTATTAACTCACTCGATTCTCCGCGCGATAAATATAACCCGCGTGCTGCTTTGCAGCGAGTCGTCTAACGACGCGCGCTACTTTAGACCGATCGCAAGTGTAATCCCACTACCGCAGGTGTTTGAAGAAGCTATCGTTTAAAATTGGTATGTATTCGCTGTAGGCCAATGAAGCGCCAAATCGCTGAGTTGGTCACCATGTAACCTTTCACCATGTAACCTTTTAGTCCGTCGTTCGCGAACAGCTCAAGTGGCAGGTTAGATAAGGGCGGGCAGCAGATCAAGCTTTTGCGAATGGGTTTTGACTTCAAACCTTAAGTCTTTCGGCCTAGTTGCAGACTTTCGGCCTGGTTGCAGAATAGTTGCGCTCGTTGTCGCTTGTACAGCCCATAACTCGCTCGTGTCGGGGTTGGCGACGACCATCTGCGCCTTGGGGCGACGATTACTGGATTGAAGGGAGGTTGGCGGCTTATAATCGCCGCTTTGGCTTCTTAAGGCAGGAGCCACCAATATGATGACGACCAATCCAGCGGAGATGTAAGCCGATGAGGCCGGGTTTTAGCTACCAGCTTTTTAATCAAATCAGCCTCAAGAACCTACGTGGCGATTTATTTGGCGGTTTAACCGCAGCGATTGTATCCCTGCCGATGGCACTTGCCTTTGGTGTCGCCTCTGGTGCGGGTGCAGAGGCCGGTTTATACGGGGCCATCTGCGTTGGCCTATTTGCTTCAATATTCGGTGGTACACCGACGCTTATCTCCGAGCCTACGGGCCCGATGACTGTTGTCATGACGGCGGTGCTTACCTCGCTTGTCGCCGCTAATCCCGAAAATGGCGTTGCCATGGCGTTTACCGTGGTGATGATCGCGGGGCTCTTTCAAATACTGCTAGGCGTATTAAAACTGGGGCGCTATATCACGATGATGCCCTATAGCGTGATTTCCGGTTTTATGTCGGGTATCGGCATCATCCTAATTATTCTTCAGTTTGGCCCAATGTTAGGGCAAGCATCGGTAAGTGGCGGCGTGTTGAGTAACCTGCTGGCTGTCCCCCAGTTTATCGAGAATCTCGAGGTGGCCGAGCTTTCTATTGCGGCGGCAGCTTTGTTGGCGCTTTTTTTAATTCCCAAGCGAATTGCCGCGTTTGTGCCTCCGCAGCTGATCGTGCTGGTGCTTGGTACTATCGCTGCTTTGTGGGTGTTTGGGGGCAATAACCTTCGCTTGGTTGGGCCTATTTCTCTCGGGATACCGGAATTTTACTTCCCGCATTTCACTAGCGACCAAATTACCACCATGCTGCTTGATGGAATGGTGCTTGGAACGCTCGGTTGTATTGATGCTCTGCTTACTGCCGTGATTGCCGATAGCCTCACGCGCAAAGAACATAACTCAGATAAGGAGTTGATCGGCCAAGGCATCGGCAATCTTGCGTCTGGTTTTATTGGCGGGCTACCGGGTGCTGGCGCGACCATGGGAACCGTTGTGAATATTCAAACAGGTGCGCGGACCGCCTTGTCGGGCATTGTTCGTGCTGTAATTTTGCTTTTGGTCGTTGCGTTTGCCTCGGGCCTTGCCGCCAATATCCCCTTGGCAATACTGGCGGCTATTGCCGTCAAGGTCGGCTTGAGCATTCTGGATTGGAGCTTTCTGAAGCGCGCTCACCGAGTCTCCACGGAAGCCACCTTGATTATGTACTTGGTCATTGGATTAACCGTGTTTGTGGACCTGATGGTCGCTGTTGGTCTAGGTGTTTTTATCGCCAATATTATCACCATTGACAAGCTTAGCCGGTTGCAGTCGCAGCGTAATATTCAGATTATCAGTGATACCGACGATCAGATTCCTCTGAGTAGTGAGGAAAAGAAAATTCTTGAAAAAAGCCGAGGCGATATCGCTTTGCTTTATTTTAGTGGGCCACTTATCTTCGGTATGTCCAGAGCTTTAGCACGGGAACGAAACAGTCTGAACGCCTTTAATAAAATTCTTATTGATCTCACCGATGTGCCCACGTTGGATACCACGATGATGCTCGCCCTGGAAAACACCATTGCGGATGCGATTCAAAGTGATAAACTCATCACAACTGTCTGCTCAAACTCCAACCGTCACACCTCGTTACATGGTTTTCTCGAGTCAAAACAAATTCCGAAATTCACCTCTCGCGTCGACGCTTTAAATTGGCTTTCTGAAAAAAATATACCGTACAAAAGCGAGTAAAGGCTCGCAAGCCCGAAATCAGCAAAGATTGCGATAGCACAAAATGCCAATCAAGGCGCATTGCGCATGTGCTGGCACACCAGTGTGGTGCCCTTTAGTTCTGGCGTAACAGCCCGTGACCTACAGCTTGCCTCCCAAGAGTGCCCAGTGCATCCATCTGCGCTATTGGTTTGTTGGCAGTTGTTTTGATTAAAGCCTTTGATATAAGCTGCGCTGAGTTTTTGGTGTGCATATTGTTGCTCTTTTTCGCTTGAAGCGCCCATTATTCAGAAATAACCACAAGAGTCCCTATATGGCTACTTTGAGTGTTGTATTTGGCCTAATTGTTTTTTACTGCTTATATTTATTTATAACGTTGCTCAATTGGCTTGATAGCGAATGGCAAAGTATCACTTCGTTTCTTTTCAGCCTGTTTGCTGTGGTTGTTGCTTTTATATCGATAGTAGCGGTAACGGTGTTTATCCGAAAATGGATAAAATCGCAGCTGGTTTCAAATGAAGGGTGTGCTGAGCATCCTGAAGGGATGGGGCTAAAGATTTTGGTTGCATTGATTCCGGTAGTTGCTGTCGTTACTCTGGCCCGTACAGCCTTTATTGGCTACGCCGTCGTCAATACGCTAAATCACATGTCGGCGGTCGGTATGCCTGAAGAGATTATTGGCCCCAATTGGCGACCTTGGCACTTTATTCCAGTAATTTTAATTAATGTATTAATGGCTTTCGGCGCCGTTATGCTACTCAAGCGCAAAGCTGCAATGGTGTTGTTTTTTGGTTTGGCGTTTTTCTTGGCGAGTCTTAACTTTATTTATCAAATGCTGCGGGATCTTGATAATGCTGATTTTATTCTCGTGCGAATGTTGCCAGGGCTCATACTACATGCCTTGTTAGCTGTATATGGAAGCTACCTGCTAAAAAGGCAAAGGTTGTGGTAGCGGTGTATTTCAAGGTGGTCGACGGCCATATGGACGCCACCGCCTCAATCAACAAGTAACGGCTTACTTTTTTCTTTGCCGCCAATAAAAAGGGCCGCATGCAGCGGCCCTTTGTGGTTTTACGTTTCGCTTTATATTAGCGAGGGGTAATGCGCACAAGACTGTATTGGTTATTATCCGATGTTACGTAAAGTGCGCCATCGGGCCCTTGGGCAACATCGCGAACTCGGCCGAGGTAAGACAGTAGTCGCTCCTCGCCGATAACGGTCGAGCCATCAACCATCAAACGAACTAAACCGCCCGGGTTGAGCGATGCGATAAAGACGTTGCCTTGCCACTCGGGGAATAAGTCGCCGGTGTAAAATGTCATGTCCGACGGCGCGATCACGGGGTCCCAGTAGTAGGCGGGTTGCTCCATACCGTCCATGGCGGTTAAGCCATTACCAATCGGCGTGCGGTTATAATCTTCGCCATAGGTAATAACTGGCCAGCCATAGTTAAGGCCCGGTTGTGGAATATTAAGCTCGTCGCCGCCGCGAGGGCCATGTTCGATGGTCCATAGCTCGCCCGTTTCAGGGTGGAGCGCAGCGCCTTGCACATTGCGATGCCCGTATGACCAAATCTCTTCGCTGGCGTTAGCCGTCGAGACAAATGGATTGTCGCTTGGGACCGAGCCGTCGGCGTTGATCCGAACAATTTTACCGATGGTGTTGTCGAGAGTTTGGGCAAGTTGCCTCGGTGCTTCCAACGAGCGCTCACCGAGGGTGACAAACAGCTTGCCATCATTGCTCCAGACCAATCGCGAGCCGAAGTGGAGCGCCGAATCCCAAGCGGGTTGCTGGCGGAAAATTACCTCGGTATTGTCGAGCTGCGATTCGTCGTTTGATAACCGCGCGCGTGCAACGGTGGTTCCGTTTTGATTGTTCCCGCGGTTTTCAGAGTAGCTAAAATACACTAAGCGCGTATTGTCGAAATCTGGGTCGAGTTTTACATCCAGCAAGCCGCCTTGAAAGCTAGTGTACAGCTCGGGCGTACCGCTAACTGAGGTGACGTTGCCGTCAGTCGATACAATACGCATACCGCCGTTGCGCAGGGTCATTAAAACGCGCCCGTCGGGTAGAAAATCAATACCCCAGGGTACGCCCTCGTTGCTTGCGAGTACCTGAACGTCAAGTTCATAGCTCGAGTTAACTTCTGGGGCGCGGGTTTGTTCGGGAAAGGCGGGGGATTGGTCTGTTGCATTGGGAGCTCCGGTCTGAACCGGCGGGCCACTTGGCCGCTCAACCGAAGAGCTAGCACTGCTGGAACTTGTCGGGTTAACGGATGCTACGCTGCTGCTCGATGCGACCACACTGCTGGAGCTTGCTTGACTGCTTTGCCCGTGTTCACTGCTGCTTAGCGAGCTTGATGAAATAGGCGCGATGCTGCTTTGAGAGCTTTGCGGTGGTGATTCATTGCTGCCGTTACAGGCAGCAATGCCGACAAGGCTTGCGACAAGGCTTGAAAGTAACGATAGTTTAGCAGCGGCTTTCAGGCCGCTACGGACTTTATGATCCATTATTCCCTCCGTATATTGTCAAATATGTACATATACGGTACCACTGCGCGATTGGTTTAGGTACTGATAACTTCCCGTCAAACTGGGGGCTTACGCACACTTTATAAGTTCGGCCCCAAAAGCACCCAGCGTGATCATTAGGCGCCGGCCGTTAATGGCGTTAGTCCTGAGCAAAGGCGTTGCCTTGCAATTTGAAGCGCCATTAAAATATAGCTTCGCGGTGTAGCGTGAGCGTAATCGAGCGACGAATTGCGGATAAGTTGACCCTGATTGATCTATTGCACGTTTCGCTAGCTATAAGATGCCGCGAACGGCCTGCCAGGCTGGGGGGGGCTAACGGATAACGCGATGGTTCGGTTTACCGCTTTGGTGCTTCCGTTATTTCGTGCAAAATTTGCCCAAGCAAGGTTACCACGGCATCTTTCGGAGACATCGTCTCGGGCATATGCGGCGCAATGTGCGCGGCGATATCATTAATAGAGCGCTCGCCATCAATGAGCGATAAAATGGCATCGATCAACGGGTGCTTTTGCTGGCTGATATAGGCATGTTGGGTTACCGGAAGATGGTGCATAACGAGCCAAGGCGGCTGTTTGCCCTGCGTTAATGAGCTTGCTGGTGTTTGCTCTGGCCCAAGGGCGCAGAATGTCCAGAGCTGCTCTTGCTGCTTGCGCACCTCCAGTGGCGAGTCTAAATGGGCTGCCTGCGTGAGTGATTCGGCTTCCAGAGTAAAGCCCGCCAAGTCCAAAAATTCACGTATCTCAGTGTGCTGATACTTTTGGTCTATGGGCAAGTGACGAGGAAATAGCAATGGTCCGGTGTTGAGCCAGCGGCCCTCAGGCGCCAGCAGCCGACTTACCACACCGATGGTGTCACGCACATCGCCGCCGTTAACATCAATAAACCAAGGGGTGACGATCAGGTCAAAGCTATTGGGCTCCAACGGTGCTGACCACGCATTCGCGCCCAAGGCGTACCAGCTGTCGGCGAGTGCGCTATTTTCAGCGGGCGGTTGTAGTGGCCAGCTACGGGTAAACTCTTTTCCAGCCTGTGGGAAGACTTTGAACTCAGCTAGTTCAATCGGCTGACGTTTGCGAATTAGCGCATTGGCGAGTATCAATAAAACAGGGTTACTGTCCAAAGCTATGGTGCAATTGGGTTGCAACGCGCAGTGGAGATCCCAACTTAAGCGTGCGGCTCCCGCCCCAAGTACCAAAATGCGCTGCGCTTTAATATTATTAGGTAGGCAGGCCAACGCCTGGGCGAGCGCATTTGGGTTTTCCTCGCCTGGCCAACCCCAGTCTCGCAACATTATTTCATAATATTCCGAAAGATTACCTGCGTTGCCGATGCCTTTTTGGCGCGCTGGCTGGATTCCGGCCTCGGCAAGTAGGCGCAATACGGTGGCTTGGCTAGCGCTTAGTGCATGATAAGTATCGCTCAAACGTGCGTGTGTTGTCGGTGTTAAATCGTAGCGGGAGAGCGCTTCTTCAACGTGTGCCAAGCCTTGTTGCCCCTGGCTTTGCATTATCGCCGCTTGGTGTTGCCAAAGCGCCTTGTGATGTTCGCCAGCGGGAAACAGGCAGGGGATGTTGCCATCTAAGTGAAAGTATTGGGTATTGCAGTTTGAGCACAGCAACGTTTTAAGGTCGAGCGCTTGCCGGTCCTTGCAATTAGGGCACTGGAGAAGCCCCGATAACGTCAGTTGCTTGAGGGGAGTCTGGTCTGGCATGCGTTCGCGCTCGAGTGTCTGAATTGTAGATTATCGCAGGTGTCAGCGGGCCAGTGATGAGTATCCCCTATAAAAAAACCGCCATAACAAAAAGGCGGCTTTATTGAGCGGCAGTGCTCGACAAGCTGCCGCTTTTGTTAGCTCAATAACCCTAGGTCGTCGTCACCCATACCCACTAGCAAGCCATCAATTCCCAAGCCTTTTGGAATGGCGCCATTTAAATCCTGAGTTGTGCCGCGCGTTAACTTTGAAAAACTGTTATTAAAGCCGGGTAGTTTTGTTGCGACAATAAAGGGGGCGTTTTGAGGGGCATGGGTATCACTATTGCCCATGCAGGTCACCTGCACAAACACGGTGTTATCAATAAGGTGCTGTCCGTCGGCATCCTCTTTTGTCATTAAACGATCGATGAGGTAGGCCGGTACTTCGTAGGCGTAGCGTATGACATCATCCCAAGCGCCGCGCGGGTGAAACTCGCGGGAGTGGAATATGTCGTGAGCGTGTCGGCCTTCGGTCGAGTCGGCCGTGTGGGCGTGCCACTGAGCATCTTCATGGCCCAGTTGTAATGTGGCCACATTGGTCAAACCGCATTGTAAAGCTGCGACGATAATATCGGCTTGCGCCTTTCCCGTTGCCTGAAAGTTAGAATCGTCGAGCGCGGGCACGCCACTTCCACATTGGGCAGCATCGGGCGCGTTACCTTCTGATTGCGCGGCGATATTGTTGCGCAGGGTCACTAGGGCATCGTAATGTTTTTGCAAGCGGTTGTTTTCGTCGGCCCCGAGGCGCGCCTTTATACGTTCGATTTCCTGCATTTGGGCGCCCAGTGAATCGAAATAGGTCGTATCTGACGTTTGGGTGGGCGGCGCGGCTGAAAACAGTTTCGAAAATGCTTGTTGCGGGCTGTCTTCACAGGGGCCTAGATTACTGGCGAGACCGCGAACGCTGCCATTGGCTTGACTGCCTAAATACACCGAGCTGAAAGGCGTCGAGGTGCCAAGCACCTCAGCAATACGAAGGTCCATAGTGCGCTGGCGAGGGCCATATTGATCGGTTTCGCCAAAAGCCTGAACCATCATGGAGTGTCCGTGCACAAGCACGTCCACTTCCCTAAAGTTACAAATGCTGGCGATATCGCCGCCGTAGGGTTGCGTCACGGAATTCATTTGCGATGCGCTGGTGGGTAAAAAGGACCCGGGCCGGCAGCCGCTGTCCACATAGCAATACACCACGCGCTTTTTACCGCTAACTTGAGCTTCTGCATAGCGGTTGGCCAATACGCCCGCTAGCAGCGGTGAAGCTTTAATCAGGCCAGCGGAAATGCCTGCTTTGCTGATCTTGTCCAAAAAGCTACGACGGCTTTTATTGACGACTTTGTCACGGCGCTGCTTGGAGCCGGCGGCATCCAGTTCGAAGTAATTTTTCCTGGCGCGGGGGGCGTTGTCCCAGCTATTTGCAGTGCTTGCCGCTTGGCCGTGCTGCTCATCGTTTTTCATAATCGAACCCTTGTTAGACAACTCTTTTTCAGCAATTGTTTTTCAGTCATTTAGGCGCTTTAGGTCAATCTTGCACCAAGCCATCACTACCGCCTAAAGCGTATGACGTCTGATGTGCCCATGGCCTTCATCATTGCTCTGGGACTGTTGTTATGTTGATTTAAGGCTGACTTTAGGTTATCGCTGACACAGGCGAAATGCGCTTTTTCTCGCTCAGTAATTTGCTCTCCCTCCAGTTGCAGGGCTTGAGCACTTGACAGCGGATAGCCTGCCGCGAAGCGAAAGGACTTTTCGATTAAACAAGCCTCAACACCGGGTAGTTCGGCATCAACGATGGCTTGCCCCAAACCTTTTGCGCCTTTGAATGCAAGGCCTTGGCCTGCGGCATTCTCGGCATCGGCCAAGCCGGAGTCGACTACCCCAGTAAGGTGGGCGGCGAATAGATAGCCTGAGTTGTTAATCATATCGATGGGTACGTCCTCCTGGCCATTGGGTCCAAGCCCTTTCTGCACCACTTCGCCGGCTGCATTGCGTTTACGGGCAAGCCCCACGTTGTCGAAATCGTCAATGGCGAACAGAGGGTTGATCACGCTTCTATGGCATCCCGCGCAAATGGTTCCGGGTTTTCCCGTTTGCATGTGAAAGGCATCTGTGGTGGTTAGCGTGCCTGAACTTTGTGCTTCAACCACTTCGGCTGCCGCGGCGTCACGTATTTTATCTTGCTCTGGATCTTCGCCGAAAGCCGGCGGTAAATCGATGATTTGGCACAGCACATCTTGGCGAAAATGCACGGCTCTTTTTATCGGCGATGTGCGTTCGCGTGCAGAATTACTCGCCATAAACGCGCCGGATGCAATAACGCCGCCCCGTGGAGTGCCGACCGTGCTGACCGGCGTAAATACATCGGGATGAGTGCCACCCGGCAAACCATAAAAGTCGGATAGAACGCTGTTAACGAGGGTGAAATCGCCCGTGTAGATTGCTTCAAAGGGTAGGTTTTCATCGTAGAAAACGTGCTTATATAGCTCGCGGATCTCACGTGCCATAGAGTCCTTTACCGTTTGGGTGAAACCAGGGTTGCCGCTGCGGTCGGCATCGACCACTTTGTCGGTGCGAAACCACATGCCGGCGAAGCGGCCCACTTGTGCTCGGCCTAGGTCTGAGTCGAGCATGCGGTCTATGTGCATTTCTACCATCGCAGGGTTGGCAAGGTCGCCATTGCCAGCCGCCGCAAGTAGCTGTGCATCGGGCGAGCTGGCGGTGTACATATAGGAAAGCACCGAGGCGTATTCATAAGGGTCGAGAACATAGGCGCTGGGGTCGGCTTGAGCGAGCGAGTCTTGCTGCGCTGAGTCATTGCCGTAGCGGAACATCGGGTCATCTCGGGCCTCGCTTACTTTGGTGCCCAGCTCAGAGCGATATAAGAACTGAGGCGACATTAATACCGATTGCACGGCGACTTGAAGCCCTATGGGGCTCTCGGTAATCATCTTGGTGTACAGCATCTGCTCGTCGGCGTTAAGCGGGCGGCGATAAGCGGGGTAAGCAAATTTCTCAATAAACGCATTTGCACACTCGACCGCTTGCTCATCGGCACATGAAAACGGCAGGGGATTTTGGCCTTCGGTGATGAGCGCCCACTCGGCAAGCTCTTCGGCGTTTCTAGCGTAAGTATTTAAGCGCGTCTCGCCGACGGGTTCGCTGATGTGATTGGGCATATTGGCAATGTTTTTATCAATATTGGCGCGAAAGGAGCTGGAAAAGTCGTCGGGCAATGGAGCGGTAAATAAAGACCTAAGCGAATTGTCATATTCAAACGAGGTCAGCAACTTTAATGCCCGCTTACCATAAAGCACTGGGTCTTCAGATGTGCACCCGACAGGATCAATGTTTTGCGCAAGCCCTCGCAAGGACCATAGGTAGGCGGCGATATCCGCGCCACACTGGGCATCACAGCCACCGGAAGCGGGCATTTCCGCGCTGAGAAATAGCGCCAAGTCCTGTTCAGTCGCGCTGGAATAGCCTAGCCCTGCATAGGTATCCGAGTTGGGGTATGTAAATTGGTTGACGTTAAAGCTGCGATTACCACCGAAGGTGCCGTCGCCGTTGTCGGTGTGACAGAAATTACACGAAAGCGCGTTCGAGGCGAATAAGGTCGCGCCGTTATCTGGGTCGCCAGTGGCGATAGCGCTGCTCGAGCTGGAGCTGCTAACTGTATCAGCCGAGGATTCGTGAGCCGAAGATTCGCTAGAAGAGCCGGGGACTTGCGCACCTGTGCACGCCAACAGCGGCAATGTCAAAAAAAATAGCGCTAGGGGATTACGCATAGTCTCTATCCACACTCTTTTATAATTGCATTTAATTTTAGGCAAATTTAACTATTGCTCTAGCGCATTTTAGTCGCGTAAAACATTTTTTTATAACCAAAAATCATTTTTACCCAAAAGGTTTGTAATTTTTAACTCGTTGTTTTTTATAGTATTTTTTATTTTTTTGGGGATTTTTTATATTGCGATTTA
>DATBNJ010000011.1:0-2893 GCA_036554385.1 Marinagarivorans sp.
TGAACTCCAGCTCTTCTTCATAGGCGCGATCGCCAATAAACGGGCGTGCACCGTAGAAAGTACCGCTAACCAGACGCTGCCCGGCGCCGCGGTCAATCAGCTCGATATCGGAGGGAATTGTCGCCAAATCGTTACCTAAAAAGTTATTTCGGTAAATCAGCATGGCCTCGGTACGTAAAAAATCCCGGTCGGCTTCCGAGCGAATCACATCCAGCGCGAAACTCAAATCTTCACTGGGGGTATATTCCAACGACACCAATGCGGCCAGATTTTCGTTAGTGCCCGAGGTAGTCATCATGCGCATAATGCGCCCCATGCCAAAATCGTCGAGTTCGTCGTAACTTAAGCCAGAGACAGCTTCGATATCGATGGTGTCACCCACATTGACGCCAGCATGGGAGGCGGCATAATCAGCAGAGGCGATATCCGTGTAGTGAAAGTTAATCCAGTGGCCGGCGGGATTGCCCTGTACACAGCCAACCGCCCGTTCATCTTCCGCGTTGGTAAACCATTCGGCGGCACAACCGCGCTGGTAGTTGGCGTCTTGCTCAAAACCGTCAACGCGGGTTTCATTTTTTCTGTTAACCACAGAAACCAACGCGCCGAAGGTATCGTTAGAAAAACTGGCGGTGAAGGTTCCTCTGGGGTTAACATTCTCGGACATATCATTGTATGCGCCTTCCAGACCCACTCGAAAATTCGCACCTTCGCCCATATCCGAAGGTCGCAGCGTACGCATGTCCACATAGCCCGAGATGCCGCCCTCCATCTGATGGGCCATAGGGGTTTTGGCCACACTTAAGGCGCCAAATAGCTCGGTGGGAAACAAATCCAGATCCACCTCACGGTTGCGGTTGCCCGCACCGAGACTACCCGTAGACGCAACGGAAATAGCATTACGGTTCAACGTTACCGCCGTAAAACTCGGACCCAAGCCCCGCACAGAGATTTGCTTACCCTCGCCGGTCACTTCACGGTTAATAAGCACGCCGGGAATACGAGCCAGCGACTCGGCCAGGTTTTGACTGGGCATTTTACCGATATCATCGGCGAATACTGTATCGGAAAAACCGGTGGAGTCGCGCTTGGCCTCCGCAGAACTTTGCAGGCTGCCCCGGTAACCGGTGATAACCACCTCTTCAAGCGCAGGCTCTGAATCCTGAACGGGCTCTTGCGCCCCAACCATGGCACTCGCTATTGCCAAAGACAAAATACTGATCTGGAATGATGGCTTGTGTTTCACATTTTTCATAGTTGAAGTCTCGTATTGTTATTCTGAAACGACCAAAAGTGAGGGATTTACCCAGTCACACAGTACCCGCGGCCAGCATCGAACGGCGAAACCCTTACAAGATATACTTGTATACTAGTTGCGAGTATCGGCGATACTACCCCCGGTATTTCACCGGGTCAATAGTATTTATGCTTTGGCATTAACAGGGTCTCATAGACCCCTGATAGGTCGCTGCGACGCGTTTACTTTCAACATCGCTGGCGCGTCAATTGTGACGTGGCTCAAATCATGGATAGGGTATTGGTATTCCGAGGCTGCTAACTCAACAAGGCACGACCACTCTTGCGTGGATTTATCTGTCAATGTTAACTCTGGATATGAGCATAATAGACCTTGTACACCGACAACCGTATGTTGCCAAAAATACTAAAAGCATCGCGGCTTATGTTGGGGCTTCCCGCGGTAGCTGAGCATTAAGGTACGCACAGCTACCGGGGGCGTGATCAAACAACTGGACACCCACAAGCTTGACACTCAAAGCTCCTCTTGCCTAACGCCGCAACTACCTGCCAGAACGTATTTTGTTGTTTTGCGGTAGCAAAGCGTGATACCGCAGAACGAGCAACGTAGTGGAGGTCGGGTAGATTGCGTTGTTAAAGGCGACCCCCTATACTATGCGCATACGAATACGCATAGGACTACTATTGTGCCGTCTTTATATGACATAAACGCCCCCAAGAAAGCTACAAACCTGAGTATAAACAGTGACTTACTAGCCAAATGCCGAAAGCTGGATGTGAATTTGTCTGCGACCTTAGAGCAGGCACTTAAGCAAAAGCTAGCTGAAGATACCGCCGAAAGCTGGAAGAATAAAAACAGTGCTGCGATCAAGGCTTACAATAATTTCGTGGAAGAGAATGGCTTGTTTGCGGATGAATTTAGGTCCTTCTAATGGCGCAATTTGATGTATATTTGAACCCGAGTAGAACCTCAAAAAAATACCTACCCTACTTACTCGATATTCAAAGCCCGTATCTAAATGATCTCTCAAGCCGAATTGTCATTCCTTTGGGGTTTAAGTCGGCTTTTAAAAATGAAGCTATGGATCGATTAACACCAGAAGTCTCATATGAAGGCGATCAGCTCTTAATTCTGACTCCGCAACTTGCTTCAGTTCCATATTCTATTTTGAAGAAGCCTTTAGGTTCTCTATCTCATTTCAGAAACGAAATTATTGCATCACTTGATTTTGCGATCTCGGGCATTTAACGTCGAGTTAAGCTGCAATGAAAGGCGCAAAAAAATATAAGTTGGCACCATAATTTATGGTTGAATCAACGAAACCTCCCCTTTCATTGTCAGTTTCAACTCTTTGTTGGAAGTAACCGCTGGCACCCAAGCCAGCGCCACTCTTTATATAGGAATTTCCTTTTGGCGCTCGTCGCCACGTTTGGCACACCAGCCTGGCCGGTGCCCCACAGGCTTTGCAGTAAAGTAGCACTAACAAACAACTGGACACCCACAGACTTGACAATGCCACAAGCCTTTTCCAAGGTAAATCCGTAAACGTCCATCGCTAAGTTCAGGAGGAACCATGCCCCGGCCAAGGAAGGAACTGATTTCTATTGTTGATACCCCTTACTACCAATGTGTCTCTCA
>DATBNJ010000030.1:0-8149 GCA_036554385.1 Marinagarivorans sp.
AGAGACTGCCTCAAACAAAGTTGGTTGCAGTGGAATATCTTGCTCTGATTCTTCATCATAGTAACCGCAGAAAATTCCGTCCATTATCGCTCCTTTAAGTTTACATGTGACCATGCGGCTAGACTGGTTTTGGGCTGGGTGTTCGTTGTTATTTGCTCAACTCTGTAATGCTCATGCCCCTGGTTGCTGCCTTGGCTACAGGGGCATTAACGCGTGTTTAATCCACAATACAGTGCGGCACAAACCGCGAGCTATCTTTGGTAATTAAGGTGCTGTCTTCGCGAATGCCCATGCCAGCGGGTTCGTCGCCGACAACCCAGCTACCGATCACCGCGTAAGTGTCTTCGGTGTTTTGTGTGCGAGGATGGGTGCGCTCAAAACGCGGTAATTCGCAAAAGGCTTGGCGAATGGTGCTGATGTCGCCGTAGGGGCCATGCTCTATTAGCGATTCACCGCTATCGGTTTTTATTTCGATATTAGCGCCCTCGCGCGAAAACAGGGGTTTGCGAACCCAGCCGCTTTCAAGTGGCGGGCGGTTTGCTGCATTTTCACTGTTTTCCTCAAAAAAGGCCGGTAATAAATTCGGGTGATCGGGGTAACGCTGCCACAATAAGGGCAATATGCCTTTATTAGATAAAAGCATTTTCCAGGGCGGCTCGATTACTTGTGTTTGGCTGGTGATAATCACCTGGCCAAAATCTTCCCGCAGCATAAACTCCCACGGGTAAAGCTTAAATAGCCCGCGAATTTCGAGGTTGTCTTCATCAATAAATTGCCCATTATATTCGCCAATATTTTCCAGCGGTAGGTAATGTGCTTCGATACCACACTGGCTGGCAATATCCATTAAATAATGCACCGTGCCTTTATCTTCAATGCTTTCCAGCACGCTAGTAAAGTGCAGTGGCGTCGGAAAGGGTAGGGTTTTAAAAGCGTTTTCCAATTGGTCCTGCAGCGAATTAAATTGATCGGCGTTGCTTGGCAGTGCGCCAGCGGCCAATTGCTGCTCCAACCACATCCATTGAAAATAACCGGTTTCAAACAAACTTGTGGGCGTATCGTAATTCAGCTCGAGTAATTTGGCCGGCCCGTTGCCGTTGTATGCGAGATCCATGCGGCCGTATAAATGGGGCTCGCGATTTTTCCAGCTATTGACGACGTGGTTCCAGTAGCGCTCGGGTACATCCAGTTGCGCCATTAACGCTTCGTTGTGCACAACCTCATCGACCAATTGCATTGCCATTTGGTGGATGTCGGCGGTGGGGTCTTCGATGTCGTTTTCGATTTGCGCCAATGAAAACTGGTAATAGGCACTTTCGTCCCAATAGGGCTCGCCCTCGATGGTATGAAAATCAAAGCCAACGGCCTCGGCCTGTGCTTGCCAGTCGGCGCGCTCGCGAATAGGGATTCGTTTCATCAATTAGCCACCAAAACTTTTGGCTCGGAAAGCCGCCTGTTTGCCAAAGCCGCCGCGCGAAACCAAACGGCCCGCTTGCGGCTTGATGCGGTTGGGGTTCACTTTAACCGGGCCCGTGCTGCGCGCCACTTCGGTATTGGTGGCGGTACGAAAGGTCGAGCGGTCGTCGCCCGATTTATACAGCGGTTGGCTGGTGACGTTGCTACGTGCTTGGGTATTCCCTGCCGCAGCGTTATTGGTTGGGTTGCCGGCGTTTTGGGTAAATTGACCGCCGCCGCGATTAAGCATTTGCCCGGCTAAATAGCCCATCATCAATGGCATAAAAAAGCTGCCCCCTTGGGCATTTTGTTGCGGGGCGGTTTCGCAGCCACCGACGCCAAAGTCGGCTTCGCACTCGGCTTTATTAGCGTATTTAGGCGCCGTTTGTGGGTGTAGCGCAAGCGCTTGTTGGTAGTCTGCCTCGCATTGTTCTTTGGTACTCAAGCCCGATGCCGCGCATTGCTCCGGTGTTTGGTAAACCAGTGCATCGGCGTCGGGGTGCTTAACACAGCTCGCTAAGGTAAAGGTGGCGGCGGGTACCATTAAAACGAGGGCCGCTTTTTTACTGCGTTTAAAAGTTTTTGTGCTCATGGTGAAATCCTAATAGCTCATACACGCGGAATTGATTAAGCCCACGGCGATTGCCGAGGCGGCAACTAAGGAGGCACTTGCCATTTCACCTTGCTCGATGCGCTTGGGTAAGTTGTTTAATAAAAGGCGCAATAAAACAAAGGTTAACGCTTGTACCAGTAATGCAACACCGCCCCATATTGCGCAATCTAATAACGAAAGGGAGTGGGTAATCGCGCTAGCCAGCGGCAATGCGAAGCCAATCAATGCGCCGCCAAAGGCAACGGCGGCCGCATTGTTATTTTGGCGAATTAAGCCAAATTCATCATGGGGTGTTAGCCACGTGTAAATGCGTATAAAAATGACAGATAGCACCAGCGCTAACGCAAAGTAGGCGAAAAATGCCGGTAAACCGGCGAGGGATTGAGTAGTGGTTTGTAACATAGGTCAGTGTCCTTGGTTAATTATAGTGTGTTGTAGTTTGGGCAGTAGTGAGCGCTGGTAGGCGACAATTTTTACCACCTCGATATTGTCGGGGCCATAGTCGCCGCCTTCAAAGATGGGCTGTTTAAAACCAAAGCACTCGTCTTCGGCTAAGCGCAAACCATCGGCGTGCAATAGGGCCTGTGCGCTGAGTTGGTACCATTCGTCGCCTAGGTCCAGCGATACCGGCGGCAAACCGTGTTCGGCAATTAACTCGGTAACATCGCTTCGGGTGCCATCGGTAAAGCTATAAAGCAGGTGCCGAGTTCTGCCCTCGCTCGTCCCTTGTATAAAGGTATCGCCAAAAGCGGTGATCGCCAGAATCTTATCGCTGGGCGCTAGTTTTAGTAGGGTACGCAGTTGTTGATCTAAGCTGTTACTCAGCGTTATCGGGTAGTGCATTTTATGGCTTGAACCTCGTTAGTCTTTAGCCTGCAGCGCCATTCTAGATGCCTCTCTTTCACAAACTCAACGCTTTACGCCATTGGATTGGCCGGCATTTTCGTGCGCGTAATAGTCGCCGAAGTCAGTCTCGGCCTCGGGCTGCGTTAGTGATTGGCGGCGCTCGCTAAAGGGGGCCATCATCTTGTGCAGGCAATCATACAGCGGTTGGACGTTGCAATGCTCGGTTTGTTCTAGGCAGTGCGCAACGGCTTCGAGCGTCGATAAGCAGTGCGCGTGCGGCGCTTTGCGAATGTGATATTGCGATGCCGCAGATTCGATATGAACACTCGGGTAGCGTTGCAACCAGGGGTTTAACTGCCAAAGCTTGAACGCTTTTTTCCATGTTCCGTCCAAAAATAAGAAACGCATGGCGCGCGGCCGGTTCCCGCCATCGCGTGGGTGAATAAAATGCTCACTCAGCAAGGTCGTCAGCGATTGGCTTTGTGCGCTGGGGTACACAACGACAACTGGGCGCACTTCGATGCTAAGTTGTTGGCGCAGCAGTGCGAAGCTCGCGTTCTGTTCGCCCTGCCAAATGCGGGCATTATCGACGCACAGGGCAACCAAGCGTGCGGTATTTTTGGCCGCTTTTTGCTCGCTCGGGTGCTGCAAGATATCTACGGCACTGCGACTATTTACCGATGCCACGGCGGAGCACACACAGGTTTTTTGTGGGTATTGGCAGCGTTTACACTGCGGTCGGGGTTGGCTCATGATTGGGTCGGGCGCGATGGAAACGCGAGCACATTACCAGCTCTCCCGTCACAAAAAAACCATAAAAGCGCCATCAATACTTCGCGCCTCTTTCCCCGTACAGCAGGCGGCTCAATATGCGCGTGGTGAAGCGGTATCCAAGGATGTCGGTGAAATGACCCCCCCCAAAAACGGGCAGCTCGTTGAGCCTGCGTATGCAGTATATGTTTGATTAAAGCGAAATTGCTCGGCTAGCTAAAGCTGAGTGGTATCTCGTGTGTTAAGGCTTTTCGTTTGCCGCTAGGGGGGTGATGCGGCTTTAACTGGGCGACCACCTTTTGAGCTACCGCGCGATAAGCCGTTAATTTACCACCGTAAATGGCAATATATTGGTGCGTTTGGCTGAGCTGGTGAAGCAAGCGTGTATCGCGCGCTTTTTTATTTAGCGCGCTACCGGCGCGCGCACCTTGCGGGCCACCATTATCGCTTTGCGGCAAAACGCGTAGGCCCGAAAACGCCTCAATAATTTTAATAGTGCTGACATCAATATCTGCAAGGGCGTGGGCGGCGACACGCAATAAATAATCTCGCTCTTGTGGCGTTACCTCATTGAGCTCGGGTTGCTCGCCGCGGCTTAGCTCGGTCGTGCCGACCATTAATTTGCCATACCATGGCAATAAAAAAACTGCGCGGCCATCGTCGGGCGATTCGGTGTAAATACAGCCGGGCGGGGCGGGCAAATCTAAAATTAAATGGCTGCCCTGAAC
The DNA here is from genome assembly GCA_036554385.1 of Marinagarivorans sp. Lineage (GTDB taxonomy): Bacteria > Pseudomonadota > Gammaproteobacteria > Pseudomonadales > Cellvibrionaceae > Marinagarivorans. Next base: position 4,414 of record DATBNJ010000030.1, read on the forward strand.
TAGGTCAATGGCGAGCGTTGGCCAAGCACGGCAGTATTGCGCTACCCGATTAACAAACGGGCCCGTGGCATTTACCACCGCTGACGCGGTGATCGTGCGCCCGTCGTCGGCGCTTATCGTGTATCCACGGCTCAGCTGCGCAATGGTCGATACGCGAAAATTAAATAAACACGCTGTGCCCAAGGCTTTTGCGGATGCAACCACGGCGTGGGTCAACTTTACATCGTCGGTTTGAGCATCCCGATATTCAAAAAGCGCGGTTAAGCCCTCGCTGCGCAGGCCGAGCTCGACAGCCTTTTGTGGCGAGTGGCGTTGGTAGCGGCCCCCACCGAGCAGGCGGTAGAGCAACAAGCCACAGTGAATCCACAATGGCGAGCGCTTTTGATGCTGGTAAACGGGTAGATAAAACGGCTTCATGGTGACCAGCTCTGGCGCAATGCGCGTTAAAATGCGGCGTTCTTGCAGGCATTCGCGCACTAGCGACCATTGCGCGGTTTCCAAATAGCGCAGGCCACCGTGAATAAGTTTGGAGCTTTTGCTTGAGGTGCCGCTGGCGGGGCGTTCGGCTTGTTCGACTAGCGCAACCCGATAACCTTCGGCCGCCATGGCTTGCGCCACGCCGGCGCCTTGAATGCCGGCGCCAATCACAATCACATCAAACGCGTGTGATGTTGCGGATCGGCTTTTAGCATCGGTGATGTCGGTCATTAATTTAGGCGGGCTCTTGCACGCTAGCGACCAGCGATTCCACATCCCAGGACTCTATCCAACTAACGCCGCGCTCGTGTAGCGCTTGAGCGATATGGCCTTGCGTGATGTCGTAAATAAACCACTGCCACAGGCCGGACCAAAGGGGGGTGGGGGGCGCTGGCAGTTTGGTGTAATTGCAAATGAGATATTCGGGCTGAAATTGCGTCGCGAGTTGATAGCTGGCGTCATCGTATTGCGTTAACACCCAGCCTACGGGCCAGTCGACGCACTCGCGCATCAGTCGCAGCACGGCAAGATCGTAAGCAATGATCACGACCTGCTCGGCAATGGGCGCAAGGCACAGGGCCACTTTATTCACAATCGCTTCACGGCTTAGGTGAGTAAATGACTCCTCTTTTATTTCAACAAATAGCAGCGCTTCTGGGTAGCTGCGCATCACGGCAACTAAATCACTGAGCGGGGCGATGGGGGTGGGCAAAAAGGCATCACCGAAGCGCTCGGGTTCATGTGCGCTCATTTTGGTGAGTAGCGCTAACTCAAACGCGTTGGCATCACCGCTTAAACCCGCCACGCGCTGCAGGCCCATATCGTGCAGCAACACGGGCTCGCCATCTTTAGAAAATTGAATGTCAATTTCCACACCGGCAGCGCCTGCACTTAGGGCGGCAGTAACACCTTCTACAGTGTTTTCGGGGTAGTGTGCAGGTAGGCCGCGATGGCCAGCAAGGTACAACATAAATATTCCTTACAACGCTAGCGTATTAATTAGTCGAATATACCGCCGGTAACGATCAAGTAAAACGGCTGAAGATTTTTTATCCGCCACAATGTGGCCGCGAAGACTGGGTTTATACAAAAATTCGCTGCACAGTATAGCCGTGCCCTGCAAAGTTGCCTCGTGACACTCGGTCACAAATATGGGCAGCTGACATAAACTGGCAATTCTTTCGACGAGCCCGCTCACCCTCGCTAGGCCGCCTGTTGCAACAATGCCATCGTACGGTTTGTGGGGGGCGGCGCGTTGGAACTGTAAAATATTGGCCGTTATTAAAAAAGCAATGCTATTAACAATGGCACAGGCTTGTTGTTGTCGAGTTGGTTGGCTGGGTTCACCCCGCAAATTAAAAAATACATTGTTATCGGTCGTAAAGTTGTGCAGCCAAAAAGGCGAGCCTAAACCGCTGGCGGTATTGATATAAAAATGCTGAAAATCGTCGCACATTAACCAATGTGGCAGCTGCTGAAATAATTGGGCTTCTGTTAAGGGCTCGTTTAAGCCTTCACGCCATTGGCTAAAGGCCGTGCCCGCGCTATTCACTGTGCCTTCAAGTAACCACCGCGTATATGGCGGTAAAGGCAACAGTGGCGACGGCGATTTCGCTCCGCGATTTTCAAGGACGAATTCTTCTGCGCGGTGGTGTTCGCCGCGCCTTTCATTAAAAGCAACGCTTTTTAGCAAGCCCAGTGCGCTGGCGTCGGTATCGCTATCGCATTGCCCCAATACAAACGCACCCGAGCCGATATTGACGATTAATGGCTTGTTAAATTGGCATTCGGCGGGGCGCTCGCCATAGCGCATAGCGATATAGGCCGCGTTTTGGTCGCCAAGCACGGTGGTCAGTTGTGGTGTAACGCGCGCATAACGTTTTTGTTCGTTACTGGCCCAGGGCGCTTGCAGGGCAGCGGGCGATGGCGTTGGGAAAATAATGTCACCGAAGTGAAAGACGCTGGTAGTCGCCTGCGGTAGTTTTTCGCAGGGAATGTTAAATGCATCACAAAGGTGTTTGTCCCATTGCTGGCCGGCTAAATTAAATAGCAGGGTGCGGCCCGCATTGACCGGATCGCAATAATTATTGCCCGTTAATTGTTTGATAAGCCAAGCCGCAAGCGGGCCATAAATAATGTCGGCATTGTTCGGTACCGTTAAGTGCGCGCGAAGCCAAGCGAGCTTACTGGCCCCGTAATGTGGCGACGGTTGCAGGCCGGTGGTGTGTTTGATGGCTTCACGTTCGGCCGCGCTAAGCTGTTCAATGTATTGAAAGCCGCGGGTATCTTGCCAGCTCAATATGGGGCATAAGGCCTCGCCGGAATCGCGCTGCCATGCCAGAACCGACGAGCGCTGCACGGCCATACCTACCCTTATCGCTTGCGACACCGCAGGCGCAGTGTGTAATGCCTCGGCAGCTTCTGTTAATACCGCCACCACGGCGCGCTTCATAGCTTCGGGGCTTTGCTCAATCCAGCGCGCTTGCAGGTGGGTCAGACCAATGTCGCGGCTAAATACCTCGCCCATCTCAATGGGGGCGTGCGGGGTTTGGGGCTGTGCAACGGGTGCAGCGTACGAGCAAGCCCGCACGGCGTGGGTTCCGATGTCCAAGGCAATAAACGCGGTATGTGTCATCGTAACAAGATCACTCAGTGCTGCTGTGGTCAGATAATGTGGGCAATGCTGGCGTTCAGAATAGAACATTGCAAACACTCCGCGCTTTTGTGCTGTGTTCGCGTCGTCAGTATCCACTCATTGTAGTGATAAATCTGTGAGTTGGTCGCCGTGTTGTGAATACGGTAGACACTGACATTATTCAGACAGCGTGGTAGCACCACTATATTTACCGAATTCGATGTTTACCGCATTCGATCCAGCCGGTGGCTGCTCGGTGGCTCCGCGTATTAAACATTTGGCACTCAAGTTTGTATCCATGTTATGTGATGCAAACTTGGGTGGCTTAGCGTGCCTATAATGTGGGCTCACGTTTTATGCACATTTATTTTAAGGATGCGTTATGAAAAATGTTGTTAGCCAAAGGCTAAAGCCTTTGCGGCGCTGTTTGTTACTTTTGGCCGCCGCGCCATTATTGGCGAACGCGCAAGCTACGCTCACTCTCAATGAGGCCGAGTATTTTTCGATGCCGGGTTTGGATGTTACCGTGTTTGCGGATATCTACCCCGATGGCCACCAAACGGGCGTTACGGTGATTCAGCACGGCAAACGCGTTGCCGCCAATGGCGACTTGCGCTTAGAGGA
>DATBNJ010000044.1:0-1930 GCA_036554385.1 Marinagarivorans sp.
TCCAGCCGCCAGCTTATGCAGATTGGCCGCTGGGTCGCCGGCACTTTCATGCTACTGGCCGCCCTCTGGGCACCCCAAATTGCCCACTTCGAATCCTTGTTTAAATACCTGCAATCAGTGCTTTCTTACACCGTACCGCCGATTGTCGCCATCTACCTGATTGGCAGCTTCTGGCGCGGCGCCAACACCACCGACGCTATCGCAAGCATCGCCGTCGGCACACTTGCAGGCATAGCCTTGTTTGTCTCTAACGTGGTTACGGGCTTTACCGATTGGCACTTCTTATACGTCGGCCCGATATTACTGGGCATCAGCGCCATCACCCTCGTCATCGCCAGCCAATACGGTAAAAACAGCAACCCCGAACAACAAGCCCTGTGCTGGACACCTAGCTTTTATCGGCAAGAGAGCCAAGAGCTGGCCCAGCTCCCCTGGTGGCAAAACTACCGTATTCTTAGCGTCTTACTGCTGGCCGTTACTGGGTTATTAGTTTTAAGTTTTGCCTAACACAACCCTAGCCAAGCCCAAACAACCGCCGTATAATGCGCCGCTATTGAATTTGGCTAAGTGGTTGAATTGCTTATTCAAAAAGCGGGGCGAGTGAAATTGCTAGCAAGCAATAACCTTCGCAAGCACCAATAAAACTCGGCAACCATAGCGCCGAGATTTTTGCCCTAGGCAAAAAGACAAGTTACACCAAAATTTGCTCCTAGCAATTTTGGCATACACTCCATCCGTAGAGATAAGGGCCTTTAGCTCAGTTGGTTAGAGCATCCGACTCATAATCGGCAGGTCCCCAGTTCAAGTCTGGGAAGGCCCACCATACAAAGCCCCACGCCACGCGGTCTGGGGCTTTTTCTTTGCCTGAAATTCAGGGCTCTTGCACCTGCTTACATGCGTTTACTTTTACAGTATGTCCGGGATAGGCTTTAGGGCTGGCACTGCAGGCCAAGTTGACAAAAGCCATCCTGATTTACAAATCAGAATCAGGTTGACAAAACAATCTTAAAGCCCATATCATGGTCGCAACCACACTGCCACGAATGAGTATCGCCGTATGACCAAGAGCCCTTCAGAAATACACGCCTGCCTCACCAATGAACGCATTGATTATGTCGGCCAGCTCATAGCTCGCGTAAGGGCTGAGAATTTAGATGCTGTCGAAGAGCGCGACAATGGTTGGAGTATCGGCTGTAGGGCTCATGCCTGGGTTTGCAGCGAAATTTTGCAACAGGCAGAAGATATTCCATGGTTAAGTGTTGTAGACCCATCACTCCGATTCATTTCGAAGATTGGGGACGTTGAGTTTAGCTTTTACAAAGGGATGGCGGAGAAGCCTAAGAAGAATATTTTTACTCGCGCTCAATCATACCCTGAGCTCCGTCAAACGCTTTTGTTCGATCTCCCTATTCCCGAGAAGCTCGTATGGGTATATGCGGTGGAAACTGACCTCGAAGGCATTACAACGAACATTGAGTTTTTCGGGATGAGCGAATCAGGAGAAGTAATAGCCTCCCGTACTGTGCCGATCTTCGATGTGACAGCCAACCTGGCTGACGTTAGCAACACCGAAAGCGAACCGGTAGACCTCCCGGCCGCATCTCCCTCGCTGCCAAAAATCAGAAAAGACAAAACGTCTGATTCAGAAGAGCACGACGAATGACTGAAAGAATTAACTTTAACGGCGACAACTTAAGAATTGCCCGACTTATGTCGGGCATTTCTCTGAATGAACTAGGCGAGCGTGTAGGCACGACTCGGCAGTACATTCATCAGCTTGAAACCACTGACAAGAAAATACCAACGAAAGACTTGGTTGAAGCGCTCGCTTATGAACTAGGGGTTGATTCGAATTTTTTCTGCTATCCGCTTGGAAACCAAGTCAAAGAGGAGGAGTGCCATTTCAGGAAACTCAAAACGACTTTGGTTT
>DATBNJ010000060.1:0-7391 GCA_036554385.1 Marinagarivorans sp.
AAATCCGTTTGCTCAGTAACGGGGCGCCCCTGCAATTGTTCTGGCGCCATATACAAAGGGCTACCCATAATCTCACCCGTCTCGGTGTGCGCTTCATCCAACCATTTTGCAATACCAAAATCGGTGACTTTAACCTCTTGCGATTCACGATCATAAATAATATTGCCGGGCTTAATATCGCAGTGCACAATATTTTGTTGGTGGGCAAAGGTTAATGCCTCGGCCACTTTTAGCCCGATCCAGTAGACTTCGGCAATCGGTAACAGTGTATCGTCGTTTAGGTATTCTGTTAACGGCATACCGCGCGCTAGGTCCATAGCAATATACGCCCAATGGCCTTGCTGCCCCACGTCATAAACCGAAACAATATTCGGGTGCGACAACTTGCCAATGGTTTTGACTTCGGTTAAAAATCGGTCTTTAACCTTGGTCTGATTTTCGGCACTAAAAACGTTCAAATTCAGCGTTTTTAGTGCAACATCGCGAGAAATTACCGGGTCATAACCTTGGTAAACCACACCGGAGCCACCGTGCCCCAGCACGCTACGAACCTGGTAGCGCCCCAGCTTTTCGAGGTTAGCGGTGACGCAAACAACCTGGGTTTTTTCGGGGGCTTCCGGTGGTTTCTCGGGTGGTAACAGCGCCGACTCGCATTGATTAATCCGCTGTTTGACATCGCGAAAATCACGGGCTTTTTTATACAGCTTGCGCCATAGCGGCAACGCTTTTTGGGGTGCGTTATTATCTAATAACGCGCTGGCAATACGGTAATACCATTTAACGCTCGCGGCGTTCAGCGGCACGCGCTGAATCGCCAGCACCGCTTGATCGTAATTGCCCGCACGGTAATTAAGTTGCGCTGCTTGCAGTGCCCAGTAGCGCGCCTCGCGAATGCGAAACCAGCGCGCGCGGCGCTTTATGCGCGCAAGCACACTCAAGCTATAAACAATAGCCGTAGCGCTAATCACACTGGCCAAAGGCAGCCAAAGCCCTAGCACACTGGGCAATAGCACTTGTACCGCCATTAATAGAAAAACCACCGATAAGCCCGACACGCAAAAAAACATTCGGCCTGCACGCGGCAGAACAAATAGCGCCCACAGCACTAAAGCCAGTAATAAGGCGATTTTAAGCGGTGGGAAAAATGCCGGCGTCACCGCATAAGCTCGATCGCCAACGGCAGCTAAGGCTTGCGCGGTGGCGCGCAGCGCTTGGCTATCATCGCGCCCGAGCAATACCCAGCCGCTCAGGCTTTCGGCGCGCTGAGCCGCCGCCAGGGTGAGCTGCATCGTCGGAGCATGGATTCCAGCGTCGCCATAATAAGGCACCACCGAGCCGTCAAAACCCACATGCAGCTCCCGCGCCTCGGGGTAATCGGCCGTCACTAGGCTTTGGCCTTGCCGCCAGATCGGCAGCAACGGCAGCGATTGTTCGTGCCGGGCAAGGCCATCACCCACGCGCAGCAAGCGCAAAACAAACGACTCTCTAACCTCCTCGCGCCACGGAGCCAATAACGGTTGCGCAATGGCGTTCGGCGACGACAACATCAGGTGCTCGACCGGCGCCGAGAATGCATTAAGCGCTTCGCGCTGGCGAGCCCGCTCAAGCGATGGCAGCGGCCATAACCACCTTGCCCACTGACTCGGTAACGACACAAAACGCGGCTGCAATGGCTCTACCACGGCAAGCTCACCGTGGTGCGATAAGCGCCCTTCCATGCCAACAACCGCGCGCTGACGCAAAGTGGCCATCAACACTTCGCGATCCGTCACCGTGGCCCGCAACGCCGTGCGCAGCGCCTCTGGCCGCACCTTTTCGTTCTCGGACCACAAGCCCAACAGCTTCTCAGCACGCCCCTGAATGAAACTCAGCGGCTCTTCAGCAATCAACCCTAAAACAAGTGGCATGGCGTGCCGAGGGGAATGGGATAACTGCTCGACGCCCAGTGCCGAACCCTCAGCTTGCACTGCTGGCTCAGCACCGGGGGCTTCGGGCAAAACCTCAGCTTTTTCAATCAGGCGCAATAAGGCATCGGCACCGGCAATATCGGCAAGCCAAGCTTCGTATTCAACGTCGGGAACATGAATGACGGTAACGGGGGTTGTCGGCGAGGGTAGATCAACAAAGTCGACGGCGGCGCTTAACAGCGCACGGTCGAGCTCTTGATTGATGTTGCTCAACCCCTGCGGCAGGGGCGCGCCTGCGATAAGCATCGCAACAAATACCGCGATTAGCACGTTGGGGCGGAGCAACCGATTAACAAAGCGTGTACCAAAACCCATGTAAAACTACCGACCCAAAACTGGTTAAGGTATCAAAATGCGCCGCCGAGCCCAAGCCTACACGTCACAAACCCTTAAGCTCTGCCGCTTTCAGCTTCAATTGTCGCCAGCGCTCGTACGCTTGGTCAACGAAATCTGAACGCGCCAAGCAATCCAATCGTTCAGCGGTGGCCGTTAGAGCCTCTAGCGTCCATGCCCTAAGCTTTTGAGGTCACCACGCGATTTCGGCTTGTGCGCTTCGCCTCATAAAGGGCTTCGTCGGCGCGCTTAAACAAGCCTTCGAGGCTTTCGTCGACATTGATTGATGCAACGCCAAAACTGGCAGTAACCTGGGTATCGCCGTGAAAGCGGTGACTTTCGATCAATACACGCAGTTTTTCTGCCAGCGATGCGGTCTCACTGAGCTCACTGTCGCGACAAACAAGCAAAAACTCTTCACCCCCCCAGCGCGCAAAGCGATCACTGGCGCGAATATTACTGGTAACCAGCGTCGACAACTCCACCAGTACTTGATCTCCAGCGGCGTGGCCGTGGGTGTCGTTTATTTGTTTAAAGTGGTCCAAATCTAACAATACAATCGATAAGCGCTTAGCGCTAACGTGCCATTCGTTTAACGCCTCGACCAGCGACTCCTCAACGCCCTCGCGATTAAAAGCCCCCGTTAAAGGGTCTCGCTTGGCGCGCACTTCCATATTCTTCGCTTGCTTATCAAGCAATGTGTTTAGCTGCGTCAATTCGCTTTCCTTGCGCTGCTGGCTCATAAGCTCTTTCTTTAAGCTAAACACGCGTACCACCAGGTAACCCAAAATAGCGGCTATCCAGCCCAGAATAATCAGCAAGTACCAGCTTTCGGTCGAAATAATCTGGCGCTTAAACTCAATTTGCTGTAAGCGGAAGCGGTGCTCGCCGGGATGGATGCCCGAGCCCGTTTGAATTTCTATAATCACAATATTAGAAAAGTCGGAATACGAGTGCCGCAACGGCACGCTGTGCATCTGCAGCCACCAATCGGCAACCGAAAAGTCCGATAAGCTTAGCTCCAGGTGGCCATCTTTGCTTAAGAGCTCTTTTTCAAACTCGATGGCGTTGTATTTGGTGGACTTTAGGTCGTCGTCTTTGCTGTAGGCGGGGTTGTAGTTGCGAATAAAAACCCGTACGGTTTTCGCAGGGCCTTCGTAGTCGAGCCACAGGCGCATCGCGCTGTAACCACTAAGGTCGATGCCATCAACAAAACTGTTGTTGAGATAAAGCTCATGGCCACAAAACGGGTAGGCGAAGCCCTCTTTGATTATGCACTTCCACTCGTCATTTGGCTGGTCAACCCAGTGCACCTCGCTAAAGCCGCCGTTAAGCACGTCGTCGTAAATGCGACGCGTGTGGTCATCTTGCGGATCGATCACGTAACTAGAGACCAATATCCAAGGTCGCAGCACAATGGCTAATACCGTCACAACAACCAGCGCGAGCAGCTTTTTTTCGGTTTTCAGTAATAAACTGAGCATTATCTCTTCTTTATTATTTGATCAGTTGCACGACCCGCCGGTCAGCGCATAGCTTTTCGCACACGACCTATTGATAGCGCGTTAATTTTATTGCCGTAAAACAGCCAACACGATAACGGCGTTTTAACGGGGCTGTTATCCTAAAACGCCACCCTTGGCGTTTCGCAAAGTCGCAATAATACCCCCAAGCACAGAGGCAATGCAGAAGATTATCCGAAATAATCTCTGCGAAAAGTGCAAATTTTAACGCTCGCTGAATCAAACACCTAGGTTGTTGGTTCGGGCGCTATATCCCTATACCGCGCCAGTGTCCAGCAACAACGACTGTTTTTGTTGCACACTAATTATTTTCAAGCGTTTCGACCAGCTCTTTAAAGGCGCGCTCGTTGTGCTCGTTAAGTGACATCAGCACTTTGTGGGCATCGATAACGCGTTGTTTAAAGTGGCTTTCGGAGCCCTCTTCACAGTTTAGACGCTCTGCGTTGTCCATGCTCGGCTCCATGCCATCGGTTATCACAAAAATATCCTCAAAGCCCATGGTTTCGAGCAATCGCACCATGCCAAAGGCCTTGACGACCAAAACCGGTTTGGGAGCTCCCACCTTGCGGCACTGCAAGGCAATTTTAGCCATTAAACCCAAAGTGGTACTGTCGACGGCCTCGGCGGCACTCAGGTCGAACACCACGGAGTCGAACTCGGGGTCGGCAAACATGGAGCGGATAAACTTATCGAAAGACAGACACAGCACCATGCGTACATCACCCGTCATCCGAATGGCATACGTGCCCGCATCACTTGCTACCGAAATTTGTCCTACCATTAGCCCACTACACCGACAACTGCTTAATCAAAACCATGGCTATATCATCTGGCGCCTCTTGATTACAGTCTAGCTGCAATCTGCGCGCAATTTCATCTAATGATAAGGTTCGCGTGGCGCCTTGCATCGATTCGAGCAAAATCTTCTCGCGATCGATAAGGTCGCCGTGAGGTAAGGTTTCCAGAATACCGTCGGAAAACATCACCAATTGGAAGCCTTCCGGCAGCTGCACCTTGTTGACCTGCCAGCTCGCATCCTCGAATAAACCGACCGGTTTGCCCTTGCCTTCGAGATACTCGGCGTGGCCGCCAGGCGTAATAATGACCGGCAGCGGCAGGTGTCCCGCCAAAACGTAACACATCTCTAGGGTTTCGGTATCAATCACACCGACTACACAGGTTAGATGGGAGAAAAAGCGCGACTGCATTAATTCGCGATTAATCACATCGAGCAGTTCGGCGGGCGCAGAGTTAAAACCCTCGTCAGTGGCGAACATCTGCCGTTCGCGAAATAAGCGGCGCACTAACTGTTTTAGCCATACGGTCACAAAAGCGGACGAAGCGCCATGCCCCGAAACATCGGTTAAATAAAATGCGACGTAGCGGCGATGCAAATAGCCGTAATCGACAAAATCACCGCTGAGGTAAAGCGACGGAATCACCCGGTGGCTAAGCTCAATCCCGCCGTAACTGGCAGGCGTAACAGGCAATAAATTTCGCTGAACCTGCTTGGCCGCCTGTTGATCGCGCTCGAGCAGCTGGACATGCTCTTTCAGCTCGCGATTCATCATTTCGAGGCGCTGCTTGTAAGCGTCGTTTTCCTGCTGTAGGGCCAATACATTGAGCGCTCGGGTCACCGAATGCACAACCACGTCATAATCGAGAATCGGCTTAATCAGGTAATCGGCGGCGCCCAAACGCAGTGCCTGGGCAACATCGGAGACATTGCCAATACCGGACATCAAAATAACCGGCATAGGGGTTTTAAGATCGTTAACAAACCGCAGCAGGTCGAGCCCGTTTAGCTCGGGCAGGCGCAAGTCGGTAATCACAACGTGGGGATGGTTTTGCAGCAGGAAGTCGCGCGCGAGCAGCGCCGAGTCGAATTCTTCGACGGAGAGCTCGCACTCGCGCAAATGGGCTGCTAAGCGCTCGCGCGTTGCCGAGTCATCGTCGATTAGGACTACAGTCTTGCCGGCAGCTTTCGCACTTAAGACGTGATTCATTGATAAACCCTATGCCTCATCGAAATACGTTATGACCTTAAATGCATCACAATTGCCGAACCGCTTTACGGCCGCAGCCTCCAGTCTCTGAGGGCGCCTACACTACTCCGTCTCGAACACAGGCGCAAGCGGCTCGTTAGCGGCCTCAAACGCGATTGCAGCGGCGAAATTGGCGCACAAACCTTCACCTCGCCGTCGTTTACCGATCACGCCATTGAAAGGGATCGTTACTTGCTTTACTTTTCTGACCGCCCCCGCAATGTCAAAGTTTTGCCATCGTCGATGAATCATTGAGGGCTGTTGAACCGAATGACACATTCATCCACTCATCAGTTCAAAGGGAACCACTATGTCTAAACACGCCTTTGCCAGTGTAAATGTAGCGCCCACCGCTACTCGCTCGGCCAGTCAGCTCAGTGCGCGCCACTACGACGAAAAGCGCAATTTTATCCGAATGAGAATCAACTCAGAGGCAATCATTATTGACGCGCAAGGCAAGGAGTCAACGGGTCTTTGCCACAACTTAAGTGGCGGTGGCGCTTTGATCGAACTCGATAAGGCGCTGCCAGTCAACGAGCAAGTCGAGGTCATTATTCACTCACACTATGGCCATGCGCCGGTTTTTAGCTCGACGGGCGCCGTCATCCGAAACCATCCCGTCGCAAACAACGAACGCTTTTTAATCGCTGTGCAGTATTAGCAGGATTGAGTCGGGCGACTCGTTAAAAATCGTCAAAATCATCGAGGTCGCCGCCAAAGTCATCCTCTACGGCGCCATCCTTTACTAAAAACTCGCGATTCTGCAGATAAGCTTCGCGGTAGAACAGGTACTTATCGCCGTTGACGAGCCCCTCGGCATCGAGCAAGCTAGCCCTAAGATTAGTGTAATCAAGGCCGGTGATAGCATAGCGCAATGGCTCACCGGGAATGTAAGTACGCGGGTTGGAATACCAATTCACCGGCAGTGCCGCGGCGTCGGTCACGGTAGAGGGGCCGAGCACGGGCAGTACAACATAAGGGCCTTTTGGCACCCCCCAAACCTGCAATGTTTGACCGAAGTCTTCTTTTTGGTTCTTTTCTATGCCCACTTCGGTAGCGACATCCACCAAACCGCCCAGCCCGGCAAAGGTATTTAAAAACAACCTCGAACCATCGTGCCCAGCTTCCTTCCATTTGCCCTGCAGCAAACGGTTAAGTACATTAGGGACTTCTAGGAAATTGTCGAAAAAATTGTCAACACCGGTCTCCACAAAACTGGGCGCAATAAAGCGATAACCTTTGGCAACGGGTTTTGCCACCCAAGCATCAAGCTTTTCGTTAAACTCGAAAACGGCTCGGTTAGCCCCCTCCCATGGATCTTTTTCATCGTTAGGTGGTGTGCTCGCGCAGCCCAAAGTTAATGCCATGGCCAGGCCCGCTACAACAGCACAACATGTCTTTCCCATGCCAGTATTTTTCACGCAGTGTTACTTCCCATCATTCTCGATGGCGCCATTTTACCCACATCGACGCGAAAGAGAAGTCGCAATGCACACATAACCGATGTCGCTTTTTTTCACACA
>DATBNJ010000064.1:0-4911 GCA_036554385.1 Marinagarivorans sp.
CGCCACCATGCTGATGGGCAGAGAGATTGGCGTGCAAGCCATAGCCAGCCGGTGCGATCCAAAGGGCGTTGAGTTGTGCATCGTCTAGCATAGCGCCCGCTTGCACTGGGTAAGCCTCGCCCCCCATAAGCGCACCGGGAATGCTCTGGTCTGCGTTGGTGGTTTGGGCGTTGTTTAGGGTTCCGGTATTGCGGTAGGTAAACGATGCTGTGGTGCGTAAATACGCTTGCCGATTTTCAGGGATTTCAGTGTGCGCTTGAAGATCGGCGTTCGCTACAAAGCCAATGGCTAGGCTGGTAAATAGTCGCTGCGGGCGAAGTTTCATGGGCTACTCTAAAAATTTTGGCATTAAGGGCGTTACCCCAGTTGTTTAATAGATTGGCTTGATGCGCACTGCAACGCATGCCCCTCGAGCGGTTAGTGGTGTTCTAGCGCAAGTGACAGACTATTGATCAAAAGGGTTGGCATGGGCAGGGTTATTAATAAATTCGTAATCCGTTAACGATTCCAAAAAACTCACCACCGCTTGCATTTCCTCTTCACTCGCTTCAAACCCGCGAATTAATCCCGATTTGAGCGGGCTATTTTTACCATCACCGGCAAACGGTCCGCGCTCAATTAAGCGGCCACCTCGAGCGTAATGTTCAATGACTTCGCGCAAAGTGGCGATGCTACCATCGTGCATATAGGGCGCGGTCAGCGCGACATTGCGCAAGCTCTGAGGCCTAAACAGCCCACGATGATGTTTTTTTTGTGTTAATTCAAAAAGCCCTTGATCGATGGCGGGGTAATCCCCCGTGTTGTCAATATTGTAAAGTCCGGTATTAAAAAAGGGGCTTATTTGTGTGTCTTGCGGGCTATTATTACTGGCAAATGATGTGGAAAAATTCAACCCAGAATGGCAGTGAAAGCATTCAAACTTTTCGCCGTTAAAAAGCTGTAAGCCCCGAATCTGCTGCTCGCTTAGCGCAGTCGCGTCGCCTTGTAAGTAGTTGTCGTAGGCGCTAGAGCCGGTAATTAAGGTTCGGCAAAAACTCGCGAGTGCCTGGATAATCTTATTAATTGTAGCGCCAGAGTTTGCACCGGGAAACGCGGCATCAAATTTTTCGACGTACAGAGGGTCGAGATCAAAGCGTGCCAGCACTTCGCTGGCGTGTGCCTCGGTAACACCTAGCTCAACGGGGTTGTCTGATCGAATAGGCACTTGCAGTTGCTGCTCTAAATCGATAAATGCGTCACTGGCCCACGTTAAGGTCGCGTGGTACATCGCATTGCCAAGTCCTTGGCTGTTGCGCGTTAGCACATCGCCGGTTGAGCCAATGGAGGTGATTTCGCCATCGCTAAATGCTAATTCTTGGAGGTGGCAATCGGCACAGGCTTGCGTTGCATTGGCGGATAAACGCTTGTCGTAAAATAAATGCCGGCCCAGGTCGATTTTGGCAGCGGTAGGGCGGTTGTAGTCGGGAATGGGTGGTAGCGGAAAGTGTTCTGGAACCCCCAGCAGTTTGCGCAAGTCAGTGTTTTCGTCGCTGTGTTGAATAACCGTTTTGGATGACCCGCCGCAGCCACTGACTAGGGTGGCTACTATTAATAGTAATAGCGCTGTCGCGCAAAATCTTTTCGATATGTTCAATAATACTGGCGGGTTGAAGGTCATTGGTAGCAAGCGTTTGCGCACAAGGTTTCGGGCTACTATTGCGTTTTAAATACGCTGTTGTTTTGCGCGCTGGCCTGGCCCGAGAGTAAGTCGAGGCCAAAAGCCGGAAATACCGCATGGCAAGCATCTTGTGATATGCCCGAATGGCACTGCGCCCCAAAGCTGCCGCCGCCGGCAAAATCTGCGGCTTGCAGGTTGGCAAGAATCGCTTCAACATCGACGACAATGCTATTGATTGAGGGGTCGAAGTTGTCCAAAAAAACCATGGGGGTATTCAGTAGTCCACAGTGGTCTTGCTCGCTTAAGGCTTTGCCCGTAGTGCCGCAGTCGCGGCTGCCGAGGTGGACACCGCTATTTTCAGTAAACTCTGTGTGGGTTGCGTCCATCGCGGTAAAGTTCATCACAAAATGGCGGTATCCGCTTGCCCAAGACCAGTACATTTCAGCCAGTGGCGATGGCGTATCTTCGACATTATCGGTGGCCGCAATCACCGCTTTCATCGTTGCTTGCGGCACGCCAATGTCAAAACTGATTGCCGCAATAGCACTGTCGGCAACTTGGCCTGTAATTTGGGTATTGGTGCGCGCCGTGCCTTCTGCGGCCAGTTCACAATAGCCCGAATCGCTGCCGGTAAAGTCGATTAACGATACGGAACCCGCCGCATGGTTTAACTGAAACGCATTGTCGTCGAGCGTTGTGGCTAATGACGCACCGTTGGTATCATAAAACTGAATGTTGCTCACATAAAAACGCAAATCACTGACGCCGATCGCGTAGTTTTGCTCGGCCGCCAAACCGGAATAGGTGTCATCACAATTTAATGCCAGCTCGCCCACCATCGCCTTAAATTCAAGATTAAATGCATCGGTGGTTTCGTTAGGTGCATTGCTGACTTGCGTTGTCGAGCTGCTGTCACCACAGCCCGATAAAAGCATTAGTGCAAGGCTAACCGCAACAATGCAGAGGGCGGTTTTTATAGCAGATTCGCTGTTCGATGCGAGGGTGCTGTACATAATGTTATCTCTCGAAAACGTGATCAATACGACAGGTTAGCGTTTACCGCGCTAACTTCGTGCGCGAACGTTTGCTGCGGGAATACGCGTAGTACTACAGTGTTTAAGGTATGTTCTCTATTATATTGCTTACCGTATCTTTGTGCCTGTGACATATTGTCGCACTGGTTTTGCGATACCAGCATGATGGTGTAACGGCAACAGGCGTCGACAACTTAGGTAGTCGCAGCTCAGGTAGTGGCAACTAAAGAGTGTCCTGCACGATGGTAGCCTTAAAGCCAAACTAACCGTGTTACAACAACAAAAAAACTGTGCGGTGTGTTGCATTTTAGAGGCGCCGTTAAGTTGGCACAGATTGCCCTGCACAAGCTTTTGCAGTGGCGCAGCCGAGGAGAGGTAGAACAGGAGCAATCAGGTGGCGACGGGTTTTTTGCCGAGTTTGCGCTGAAGGGTACGCCGATGCATGTTTAATTGCTTGGCAGTGAGTGTAATATTGCCGTCATTGTCAGCTAGGGCTTGTTGTATCTTTTCCCACTCTAAACGCTTAAGCGACATAGTGCTATGTGTGTCAACATCCGGTGACGACGGTGCTTGCTCGCCAAAAGCGGCGAGTATCTCGTTGATAGAGGCGGGCTTAGGTAGGTAGTTGTACGCCCCTAATTTTACCGCTTGCACCGCGGTTGCAATGCTCGCATAGCCGGTCAGCAACAGTATTTTAATGCTTGGGTGTTGGTGCGCTAATTGTTTAATCAGCGAGAGGGAATTGCCATCGTTCAGTTTCATATCGAGTAGTGCGTGGCTATAGCCAACGGCGTTTATAGCTTGCTCGGCATCGGCGAGTGTTGAAAAGTGCGCGACGCTGAACCCCAAACGCTCAAACGCTCTGGATGTTAAGTGCGCGAGAACCTCGTCATCTTCGAGATAAAATAACTGCTTACTCATCGGTATCTATTGGGCTAATAGGGATGTTGATGATAACACAGGTCATCGGGTCGTCGTCGGGGGTTGCAAGGTTCGAAAAGCGAACGCTGCCGCCTAAGCGCTCAATGGTGGAGTTGGCTAATAAAAAACCAATACCTAGCCCCGTTTCTGATTCGGTAATGGCATCACCCAGCGTTTCGAGTTGCGACGGTGGTAGGCCATGGCCGTCATCTTTTATGCAGATGTTTAAGCTTGCGTTATGTGCCGATACCTTAATGGCAACCCGAGACTTAGCGGCACGAATGCCGTTGTCGACTAAGTTGATAACGGCATGTAATAACAGAAATCCGCCGGGTAAATAGTGCTGGGCATTGATATGGCCAATATCAAAGCTTGGCATTGGGTTAGCATCCATTAAGGCGAAATGTTCTCGTAAGTCGGCGATAAATTGGCCAATGCGTATCGCTTGGTTGGGGCGAGTTTTACGGCTGGCTAAACTGGTAAGTTTAGCCATGGTGTTTTTGCAGCGATCAATCTGCGTGATAATAATATTTGTGTAGTTTGCGGTATCAGCATCTTGGTGGAGTGCTGCGATCTCATGGGTCGCGAGGGTTATGGTCGATAACGGGGTTCCAAAGGAGTGTACCGTGGATGCTGCTAAGGTGCCTATGCCGATGAGTTGCTCGTTTTTTAAAATTTCTTCGCGGGCGAGGGCAAGTGCGCGCTCGCGGCTTTTGAGTGTGGCAGTTAATCGGGAAATAAAAAAGCTAATCAATACAGCGCTGCCAACAAAGTTAATCCACATGCCGATTAGGTGTGATTTAAACGCGCTAGTCATGTGGTCCAGATGTGCATTGGTATCGAGGTACATAAGCGCTGAGTAGGCACATATACCACTGGCGCAAAACATCCAGACGGTTGGTTCTCTAAATACGCTGGCGCTGATGGCGATAATAACGAGCAAATAGTATATAAAGGGGTTGGTAGAGCCACCATGGGTGTATACAAAAATCAGGATAACCAGCGCATCCCACACGAGTTGCGCGACCAGCACATTGCTCTTCAATACTCGCCGGCCCTTTCGATAGCGCCAGCCAATATAGCTCGACAATAACGCACTTAGGGTGAAAAGCACGCCGGCGGTTTGTAGGCTTGCCGGTTGCTCGTTAAAGATAAACGCGTAACTAAACAGGCTAACAAGCAGCAGCACCCGAAGCGCAAACAAGCGGTGTAAAATAAGTTGCTTATCCGTTGCTGCCGGGTTGTTGTCGTGAATATTCATTAATTACTGCGTCGGTCAGGGATTAGTGTACGTGTGGC
>DATBNJ010000069.1:0-3284 GCA_036554385.1 Marinagarivorans sp.
ATTCGGCAAGAGGCAAACCCAGTGACAATGAACTTGCTTTGCTAACACCTTTTAAAGACCAGCTTCCGGCTGATGTCTTTGGTGAGGCCTATCAAGCCCCTATCACAGACGGTAGCGGCAACAATCGCGCGCAACTCCGCACGGCGAAAAAACTCTTGGATGAAGCGGGCTATAAAATTAGAGATGGCAAAGCCATTGATCCCAAAACCAATAAACCTGTCGAGATGGAATTAATAATTCGCCAGGCAGGTCTTGAGAAGATCTTAAACCCCTGGATCGCCAACCTCAAAAAAATTGGCATTACGGTAAATCTCCGCATGATGGATTTAGCCCAATGGATGAACAAAATACAAGTATTTGATTTTGATATCGTAATGCTTGGTGTTTCTGGCGCTGACATCCCAGGTAACGAGCAGTCGTTATTATGGGGTAGTGAGAACGCTGATGTAGAGTCGGGCGCTAATTACGCAGGAATAAAAAATCCTGTTATCGACAATATTCTAAAAAAATTGAATACTGTGACCAACAAGGAGGATCGAGTCGCGGCAGCGCGTGCTCTCGATCGGGTATTGACACATTCACATTACACAATTCCGTTGTACCACTCTAAAACCAACCGCTTAGCGTTTTGGGATATATTCTCGTATCCAGAAACACGGACCAGCTATGATTTAAGGCATGCCGTCGGATTCCACACTTGGTGGTACGATAAACAAAAAGCCGAAAAATTAAAACGCAAATAGCCCCCCAATGTCGACATACGTATTACGCAGGTTATTGCTCATTATCCCAACGCTCGCTGGGATAATGTTACTAAACTTTATTATCGTTCAATTCGCCCCTGGCGGACCAGTCGATCAGGCGGTCGCGAGCTTGAAGCAGGGTGCAGCCCTTCACGATCAAGGCACATTCGGAGGTAATGTTGATAACGTGTCGTCACCCGCTAATGCGAGCATGCAGCGCGGTATCCCCCCGGAGATCATGGCTCAAATAAAAGCCCAGTACGGTTTCGACAAACCGCCCGCTGAACGATTTTTTTTGATGATCAAAAACTATACCCTTTTTGACTTCGGCGATAGCTTTTACCGGGATAGCTCCGTCGTTAATTTGATAATCGAAAAACTGCCAGTTTCCATCTCGCTCGGGCTATGGAGCACTCTACTCATCTACCTTATCTCCATACCCTTGGGCATCAAAAAAGCGCTCCGACACAATAGCGCGTTCGATGTTTGGACTAGCTCCATAATTGTAGTGGGCTACGCCGTACCGGGCTTTTTATTCGCCATGATACTGGTGGTGGTTTTTGCCGGCGGCAGTTACCTCGATTGGTTCCCGTTGCGCGGGCTGACCTCGGACAATTTTGATGAGTTAGGACTGGGCGCTAAAATAGTGGACTATTTTTGGCACCTAGCGCTGCCGATTACCGCGTACACGCTCGGCGGCTTCGCAACGCTGACGCTGCTCACCAAAAACTCTTTTTTAGACGAAATCAATAAGCAATACGTCACCACGGCCGTAGCCAAAGGTTTAGATAACAAACAAGTGCTTTATGGCCATGTATTTCGCAATGCAATGCTGATTATCATTGCTGGCTTTCCGTCGGCGTTTGTCAGCATGTTTTTTACCGGCTCGTTACTGATCGAGGTTATTTTCTCCCTCGATGGCATTGGGTTACTCACATACGAGGCCGTCGTCAACCGCGATTACCCTATCGTTTTTTCCACGCTTTATATTTTTACGCTAATGAGCCTTTTGTTAAAGCTGTTATCAGACTTGGTATACCACTGGGTAGACCCCCGCATTACCTTTGAAGGGGGGCGTTAAGTTGCTAGGCATTAGACATAAGCTATCGCCTCTGGGCCAGCGCCGGCTCGATGTATTCTGGGGCAACCCCAGAGCCAAATGGAGTTTTTGGATTTTCTCGGTGCTGTTTGCTATCGCCATGCTCGCCAACGTCATCGCCAACGATAAACCCTTAATTGTCAGCTATGGTGGCAGTTGGCACTTTCCGGTATTTAAGGCCTACCCCGAAACGCAGTTTGGCGGTGACTTTGAAACCGAAGCGGACTATACAGACCCTTTTGTTGTCGAATTAATTGAAGCTGATGGCTGGCTACTATGGCCGCTCATACCCTACAGCTACAAAACACATATTAGCAATTTAGAGCAACCCGCACCCTCTCCGCCGAGCAGCACTAACTGGCTCGGCACCGACGACCAAGCTCGCGACGTGCTTGCACGCTGCATTTACGGCTTTCGAGTCTCGGTGTTATTCGCGATTGGGCTAACCCTTGGCAGTAGCATTATTGGCATTTTTATCGGCGCAATGCAGGGCTACTTTGGCGGCAAAATGGACTTGCTCGGCCAGCGATTTCTGGAAATTTGGTCCGGTTTGCCCGAACTTTATTTGCTTATTATTATTTCCAGCATGATTACACCCAATGCATGGTGGCTGCTGTTAATCATGCTGTTTTTTAGCTGGACTCGACTTGTGGATTTGGTCCGCGCCGAGTGTTTAAGAGTGCGCAACTTTGAATACGTGAAAGCGGCCAAGGCGCTGGGCGTTAGCGATAGCAAAAT
Organism: Marinagarivorans sp.; assembly: GCA_036554385.1. Classification (GTDB taxonomy): domain Bacteria; phylum Pseudomonadota; class Gammaproteobacteria; order Pseudomonadales; family Cellvibrionaceae; genus Marinagarivorans. Next base: position 2,581 of record DATBNJ010000069.1, read on the forward strand.
TATTATTCGCCACGTTTTGCCAAACGCCATGGTGGCTACCATGACTTACGTGCCGTTTATCTTAGCGGGTGCGGTATCTACCCTAACGGCACTCGATTTTCTCGGCTTTGGGCTGCCGCCAGGCTCGGCATCTTTGGGCGAGCTCGTGATGCAGGGCAAAAACAACTTGCAAGCGCCTTGGCTTGGGCTTACCGCATTCTTCGTTTTGTCAATCATGCTAACGCTCATGGTATTTATCGGCGAAGGGGTGCGCGACGCCTTTGACCCTCGCCTTAAGGTTTAACAATGACAACAACGCCGCTCTTAAGCATCAAAAACTTAGACGTCGCCTTTAGTCATCAAGGCCAGCAAACACTGGTCGCAAAAAATATTTGTTTAGATATTTTTGCGGGCCAAACACTTGCGGTGGTCGGTGAAAGCGGAAGCGGTAAAAGCGTGACCGCCATGTCAATTTTGCGCTTATTGCCCTACCCGCCCGCATCACACCCCAACGGTAAAATCACGTTTAATCAACTCGATTTGCTAACGATTCCAGAAAGCCAGCTTAGGTCTATTCGCGGCAACGACATTGGTATGATCTTTCAGGAGCCGATGACCGCACTCAACCCCTTGCATACCATTAAAAAGCAAATCGGTGAGGTATTGCGTTTACACCAAGGGCTTAATATTCAGCAAGCCGAAAAAACCATTATCGAGTGGCTGGG
>DATBNJ010000072.1:0-8193 GCA_036554385.1 Marinagarivorans sp.
GCTGGTCGAGATCTATCGGAATGCCTCAATACACGTTTTCATCAAAACTAAAAGGGCCTGCAATAGCAGGCCCTTCTGGAATAACATCACTTCACGGAGAGTCCTTACAAACTCGCAATCTTCTCTTTCTGCTTACCAAGCTTTTCAAGGTTTTCTACCAACCCAGCTAAGCGACCTTTTTCCTTTTGAACGACTTCAGCTGGGGCTTTATCAACAAAGCCGGCATTACTAAGCTTGCCTTCTAGCTTTTTAATCTCAACTTCCATTTTGCCGACTTCTTTCGCCAGTCGAGTCAGCTCGGCTTCTTTATCGATAATCCCGGCCAGCGGCACATGCACTTCCAGCTTACCCACTAAGGTGGTTGCGCTGGCTGGGATTTGAGTGGCATCGTCTTGCCACTCGGCGCTTTCTAATGATGCGAGCGTGCAAAGGAAAATATTATTGGCTTCGACACGGGCTTTATCGATTGACTCGCCGGCGGTGAAAATTGCGGGTACTTTTTTGCCGGGGCTGACATTCATCTCGCCGCGAATATTGCGCACGCCTTCAATCACGTTTTGCATCCATTCAAAATCAGCCAGCGCTTCCGCGTCGATTTTACTTTCGTCGGCGACGGGGTAGTCCTTTAACATAATGCTTTCGCCTTCGGTACCGGCGAGATCTTTTACTTTGTGCCAAATCTCCTCGGTAATAAAGGGCATTAACGGGTGGGCCATGCGCAAGATGGTTTCCAATACGCGAATTAAAGTACGACGGGTGCCGCGTTGGGCTTTTTCGTCGCCGTTTTTAAGGGCCGGTTTGGCCAGCTCGATGTACCAGCTGCAGTACTCGTTCCAAATAAAATCGTAGAGTTTTTGACTGGCGATATCTAAACGGAAGGTGGCAAAGCCTTCCGCCATGGCTTTTTCTACCTGCTGCAAGCGGCTGATAATCCAGCGGTCCGCAATATTTAACGTGTAGTCATCGCTGCCGTTTTGGCCGCAATCTTGGCTCTCGGTATTCATTAATACAAAATTAGCGGCGTTCCATAATTTATTGCAAAAATTGCGGTAGCCTTCGATACGACCGGTATCAAAATTAATATCGCGCCCGGTGCTGGCTAACGAGTAAAAGGTGTAACGCAAAGCATCGGTGCCGTAAGCGTTTAAACCCTCGGGGAATTCTTTGCGTGTGGCCTTTTCGATTTTAGCGGCTTGCTTGGGGTTCATTAAACCGGTGGTGCGTTTTTTAACAAGCGCTTCAACATCGATGCCATCGATTAAATCAATAGGGTCTAACACGTTGCCCTTCGATTTACTCATTTTCTGGCCTTCGCCATCGCGCACTAAACCGTGAACGTAAACGGTTTTAAAGGGAACCTGTGAGGTGCCGTCTTCGTTTTTAATAAAGTGTGTGGTCATCATAATCATTCTGGCCACCCAGAAGAAAATGATATCGAAGCCTGTCACCAAAAGATCAGTGCTGTGGAAGGTTTTAAGCTCGGGCGTTTCCTCTGGCCAGCCGAGTGTCGAAAAGGTCCAGAGCGCGGAGCTAAACCAAGTGTCTAATACGTCGTCGTCTTGGCGGAGCGCGACTTCTGGCCCGATACTGTGCTTTGCGCGAACCTCGTCTTCGCTGCGGCCAACATAAACGTTGCCATCGTGATCGTACCAAGCGGGGATGCGGTGGCCCCACCAAAGCTGGCGGGAAATGCACCAGTCTTGAATATCACGCATCCAAGCAAAGTACATGTTTTCGTACTGCTTGGGCACAAATTGAATTTCGCCGTCCTCAACGACGCGAATGGCTTCTTCGGCAAGCGGTGCGGTTGACACGTACCATTGATCGGTAAGCCAAGGCTCAATAACGACGCCGCTGCGATCACCGCGCGGGACTTTAAGCGCGTGTGGTTCGATTTTTAATAACCAACCTTCGGCTTCAGCTTGAGCGACGAGTTTTTTACGCGCTTCAAAGCGTTCCATACCAGCGTACTCGCTGGGGCAGGCTTCGGTGCCAATTTCTTTAAAGGTACCATTTTCTAAAACGGTAAAATTATTCAGAATATTGGCGTCGCGGTCGAAGACATTAATCACCGGCAAGCTTTGGCGTTTGCCCACGTCGTAATCGTTAAAGTCGTGGGCGGGGGTGATTTTAACGCAACCGGTACCGAACTCTTTATCGACGTATTCATCGGCAACAATAGGAATAATGCGGCCAGTAATGGGCAGGGTAATGGTTTTGCCCACTAATGCTTTGTAGCGTTCATCTTCAGGGTCGACAGCAACGGCGGTATCGCCCAGCATGGTTTCGGGGCGGGTAGTGGCAACGGTAAGGTGGCCAGAACCATCGGTCAGCGGGTAATTGAAGTACCACATGCTGCCTTTTTCTTCTTCGTTTAACACCTCTAAATCAGAAATGGCGGTATGGAGTTTTGGGTCCCAATTAACCAAGCGCTTGCCGCGATAAATCAGGCCTTCTTCGTGCAACCGTACAAACACCTCTTGCACGGCTTTGGATAAGCCTTCGTCCATGGTGAAGCGTTCGCGGCTCCAATCCACCGAGCTACCCAAACGACGAATTTGCTGGGTGATGGTGCCACCGCTTTGCTCTTTCCAGTCCCAGACTTTATCGAGGAATTTATCGCGGCCTAAATCGTGGCGCGATACGCCATCGGCAGCGAGTTGGCGCTCAACCACCATTTGTGTGGCGATACCGGCGTGATCGCAGCCACCTTGCCATAGGGTGTTATTACCGCTCATGCGCTTGTAGCGAATATAGGCATCCATCACGGCGTTATTAAAGCCATGGCCCATATGCAAGGACCCCGTGACATTAGGTGGCGGAATCATAATGCTATAGGGCGTGCCCTCGCCCGAGGGCGCAAAGTAGCCGCGCTCTTCCCAGGTTTTGTACCAGTTTTGTTCGATGCTTGCGGGCTGATAGGTCTTGTTGTCGTCGCTCATGGTCCTGCCTGTATATCGGGATGTTGCCTAGCTGATCGGTCTTGATGAATCGCTGTAGTATTATTTCTTAGGCCCTCACGCGTCAGGAACGCGTGTGGAGCAACCAGAGACGGCTCGAGCGCGCCAGAGAAATAATGCTGCAGCAGTTCTCTTCCGAAGTTTGGCGATTTCTGTGCAAATGGGACGGGATTATACAGGGTTGTTGGCAGGTTTTGGGGGTTGTGCTGTGGCCGGGGGGATAAGATAGCGGGGCCTTCTGGCGCGTCGTATTGGCTCCGCTATCTTTAGTCGGTGGGGCGGGTTACCAGCCGGAGGTTTCGGGTTTAGCTTTAGTGGCAGCACCGGGCGCTGTGCGTTCGATGGTGCCGGGTGTGGCGCCTTCAGCGGGCATTGCTGCGAGGTTTATCTGGGCCAGAAAGTCCCAAAAGGAGGCGAGGTATTTTTCTTCGATTTCGGGGGGGATATCTTCGCCTTCGTACCAGGCGCTGCCTACAGCAAAACTTGCGGTAACTGCGGTTCGATAATCCAATGCCGTGGCAGCAATATAGTCGGGTTCGTTTAGATTGCTGCGAGACCTAACCACGCTCCATTCGTGACCGGCGGTTTTCTTTGTGAAGCAATCACTGCTGAGGATGGGCCTATAGCCGTGCCTTTTCCCGTATTGGGCAAGTTGAGAGTAAATGGCCGTCGTCAGTTGCTCTGAATTGTGCAAATCACTGACACCTTCAATATTTTGAAAGCGGCTCACCGTAATTCCCACCCTGCAAGCCCCAGTGATTAGCGCGAAGCCATCGGCGTGAACATGACAACCCCAGCTATCACGCCCCAACAGCCACATAATTTCTTGGCTATCGTTATTCCATAGCTCACGAATATTGTTGGAATCGGAGTATTTGGGGCAGGTGTCTAAATCATTAATATCGATTTTGTAATTGGCATAGCGCCAAGGCTGGCTATCTCTAGCTTGTGTTATCTCGCCAGGGAAGCTTAATAGCCACTGGCCAAGGTCAAACACATTCAGCGGTTTGTGGGCAAACGTCTCCCAGTAGAAGCGGTCGGCATCCAGCAGTAATTGCCTTTTTTGTTCTTGTGTTAGCGTTGGCTGAGGCATTAGATCCAGCCTCCGTTTAGTGCTGTTTGTAAGCCTTTAACAATATCGACGAAGTACACATCTTGCGTGCGCTTGCTGTATTGATCTTTAGCGGCCGTTATCGCCTTATTGAGTTGGCTTTCTTGGCGCGAGTTTCGGTGAAAGCTTTGGTAGGTAGCCTGGCCGTCGGCGATTACATGCATTTTCGACGAGAGGCTGGTGTTGTCGAGTTTGATCATATCGGGTGTTAAGTCTATGCCCACGTGATGTAATGCCGATTTAAGCTCGCCCATCGGGACTTTGGGGTCGACAAATACAAATTCGTGGTGGCGCCCTAGTGGGTATTTTTGCTGTGCGCGATAATGTTGAAGCGCAGCCAGCAGTTGTTTGGCGCCTTGTCCAAACACATACCAGCAATAGCGGTTATCGGTTGGTGCCCAAAAGCTATTTTCGGTGTTTTGCAACAGCTTAGCTAAAGCCTGAGGGGAGCCTTTTTCTTTACCGGTTTTTTGCTCGGCGCCAATCCAGGTGCCGTAGTGGTCAATAACGTAAGCGGGCGTATAAAACAATGAGTATTCATTCTGTAAGCGCCTCATATCCTTTGTAATTAGATAGCTGCCAAAAGCGTTTGCGCTTGCTCTTACGCTGGTCTCTGCGCCCGAGGTGGGTTCCAATGCGCCAATCGCGCCCAAAGCGGTCGTCATGACTGTGTTTGTTGTCTCAGCTGGCCGCCAGTCATCTCCGCTACGAGTATCGAAAGTCGCTTTATAAAGCCCAGGTCCGCCCTGCTTCTCATCCTTCACCGCGCGCTCTAGGTCGGTAATATAGACCCCAGAGCCCCTATTGCTCGGGCTTGCTTGTAATATCGAATAGGTGACATAGACATTTTGCCGAACGAAATAGTCGCGGTGTTGCGAGGCGTTGTTGAGGTTGCTGTCGGAGGTTGCGCCGCCGGCAATCGCTTTAAGCTTCTCGGTAATCTCTCTCGCCAAGTTGCGATCTTGCTCGTCGTCCACATTGATAAGCTCCATAAACCGAATGATCAGCTCAGGGTCGATAAACACCGGCCGCCCATTATCGCCGTTGGCATTGGGGTGAAATTTTAAAAAACGGTTGTAATTAAGCTGGTGGGCTTTTTTGATAGGTGCTGGCATAACGTCTCCTTAATAGTCCTTTTTGATGCTGTAATCCTAGCGGGGCGTATAGACCGCCGATGGCAAGCCTACGAGGCGCAAATTTTAGCGGATTGCCGAGGCTATAGCCAGTAAGCCAGTAGGCCCTTCGGCAGCGAGCATTGCGCACGCCGCCGCGAATGTTGATCGAGTGGGGTATGTCGCCTTGCAAGCTGTGTGGACGGGGAAGTTATGGGCAGAATTTTTGTAGTGCTGGTTTAATGCTTGCCGGTGTAAAGTCCCATCGCTATGAATCGCTGAGGGGCTTGGTATCGCATCCCTAAGCTGGGTAAGCCGACGCGCCGAGTGCACGGGCGCCGGCTAAATTGTGGACCTATGGCGCCCCCGCAGTTGTTGCCGCGTGCGCCGTAATGCCAACGGGAATTTTGCTCTGTAAACCCAAAAACTCGTTATCGACACTGAACTGATAAATACCGTCGCTGGCGGTTGCGATAAGATTATTGCCGGCATAAATCAGATCGAAGCAGTGGATGTTTTCGTATCGAGCGGCTTCGCTGACATCGGGAATTTCGCCTGCCCAGTTGATATCAAGTAACGCGAGCCCGTAGTTGTCTTCGCAGACCGCAAGGTGGTCGGGCAGCACGGTCAAACCATAGGGGAATTGCATGTCGTAACGCGCTAACTCTTTTGGCTTACTGGGGTCGCTAAAATCCAATATTTCTAACCGATTGACATCGCCATTGCAGCCCGGCCGGTTGCGAAGTGTGACATAACCGATATCGCCTTCAATAATAATGGGGTCGCAACCTCGGGCGTGATGGTAAAAAGACACCTCAGCCGGAGCCAGCGGATCGGCGAGGCTAAAGGTGCGAACGCCGCTCATGCCGCCGACAAATAGATGGGCTTTGCTAATGAATAAGGTTTCCGCTTGCGAGGCATACAGGGTGTGTGTTGGCTCGGGGACATCCGGCTGACTTAGGTCAAAAATTTTAATCACGCCGTTATGAAGTGTGTACAGCGTATCTTCGTAGGTGAGCATTGCCGCCGTTGAGCCCGATATTGATGTAGTAGGGCCGGAGCCAGCCGCAGGTGCACCGCAGCAACCGTGGAGCGTGATTAGTACAGCGCTGATAAGTAGTATTTTTGCAGCTTGAATTAGCATCATTAGAGCGTGCTCCAGCTAGAGGAGTTTGAGTTTTCTTCAAAGCCGATGATAACGCCAGCATCGTCGTCAAGATTAAAATGGGTATTCCTGTGCTCCGGTTCTATGGTCCCCTCAGCTCGGTAAACAAGCTGTGGGCTATCCGGCGTTGCTACATCGAAAACGAGCAAATCAATATAACTGTCGGCATAGAGGTAGTCGTCTTTAACCGTAATGTCCAAGTTGCCAAGTACGGGCACAAAAGCTAACGCCCGCGGTGATGCCGGGTTTGAATTGTCGAAGATATGGAACCCTTTTTTGGGCTCATTGATAAACAGGTAATTGCCATAAACCACTATTTTTCCATTGCTCCCTATCGCTTGACCTTGGTTAATCGTAATGGGCGCGCGCAGCTCGTCAAGCGGAAGTAATATAGGCGTGCGTCGTTCAATAGAGGGGGAGCAGGCCTCAACTAGCGTTTTCACGCCCATCAGGCTTAGCGCTAACCCTATCGCGATGAGTTGCTTTTTACGGTCGAATAAACCTGTGCCACTGCGGACGGTGTTTTGTGTCATGGGAGTCTCCTTATGTTGTTGCCAATAGCGTAAACCCATGGGGCAAAGCTTAAAATTCGTAAAACTACGTATTTAATGGTGCGGGTTTGGTTATTTACGAATAGGTCGAGATATCACTGTAATCTGCTTGTTTGCGTGGCATTCACGCTAACTCGTTAGTCACGCGGTGCGTGTTTTGTTAATCGCAAAGTGGGGGCAAAACCGAGTTGCTGTCATAGTCTTTGGGCGCGGAAAATTGCTAAATCTGATGCGCATAATCTGTGGGAGCGACTAAAGGCCTATGAAACAGCCGTGTTACTGCTTGCGCGAGCGCCTAGAGTTTCATTTGCCAACAATCGGGCTGAGCGAGACCTGCGTTTCGCAAAGCGTTATATGCAAAAGCTTACTGCCGGATAACCTGCTATCTTCAAACGATGAGTGGAATGGGGATAAATCATCTTATTGCGATACAAACGGCGCTGGCCGGTAAAATTTCGACTCATTAGGTAAATAACTACGTCGGACCTGTGCAAAAGTTTAGTTGCCATGCAGTGCTTGTAAGCTTCTCGGGGCGTCGGAGGCAGTTGCGGCAAGGATGCCGTTTATTATTAGAAGAATGCAGCAATTATCGGAAGCCGACGCAGAGCTTACAGGGACCGTACTTGCGCGTACCCGAGAAGCTTGTAGGCACCGCTTTGCCTAGACCATCAGGGAGCTAATGAAAGCGTGTCTTTTATTGTTGTTTGTAGTGAATCACAACCTTAGGTTACGCACTAAGCAGGCCGGTGACCGCATGCAAAGGGTGAGCAGTTACGATCTTTTTAAGGATACTGAGGTAGGTGGTTTGCAGGCGATTTTTAGAGCGCCGTGAAGCAGTAGGTGTGCACAGTAAGCAGTTAATCGGCCCCGTAGTGCATAGCCACTGCGGAACCGATAATGCCGGCGGTTCTTCACCAAGCTTTATAAGCGCAAAGCTTAAAAGTAATAGCCAAGCGATACGCCGATATTAGTGACGTCGTAATCTATGTTTCCCTCAGCTCCTGCGGTAAGCATGCTGTATTCGACACTCAATGCCACATTATCGTTGGCGAAAAATTGCGCGCCAAACCCGTAGTAAATATCTGATCCAGACTCGGAGCCCTTCTCGCCGTCGATTTTACCTTCCAGATCCCAGCTCGCAAAACCAAATTTTGCATAAAGGTTAAATTGGTCGTTTAAAGGAATGATGCCTTTAATGCCGAGGCCTAAAGCGGTTAAAGACGCTTCAACGCCTGGCACGAAATCAACGGAGCCAAAGTCGTCATAGCGTATTTCGGCTTCGAAGTTCGTATTA
>DATBNJ010000078.1:0-1847 GCA_036554385.1 Marinagarivorans sp.
TAAGTCCACCTGAATAGTACCGCACTGCCAGACGCGCCCAATACAGTCTTTCAACGAAAACTCAATCTTAGGGCCATAAAACGCGCCCTCACCCGGCAAGTACTCAAATGCCAAGTCTTTTGCGTCCAACGCATCGGCCAAGGCTTTTTCGGCTTTATCCCATACCTCATCACTACCCACGCGCTGCTCTGGGCGGGTCGACAAGCGAATAATCACGTCGGTAAAACCAAAATCGGCATACACTTTATAGAGCAAGTCGGTAAAAGTCGCCACTTCTTCCTGAATAGACGCTTCAGCGCAGAAGATGTGAGCATCATCTTGTACAAAGCCGCGCACCCGCATAATGCCCTGCAACGAGCCAGAGGCCTCATTGCGGTGACACGAACCAAACTCGGCCAAGCGCAGCGGTAGATCACGGTAGCTTTTTAAGCCTTGGTTAAACACCTGTACGTGGCACGGGCAGTTCATCGGCTTGACCGCAAGATCACGACCTTCCGATTCGACGGTAAACATGCCCTCGCGGAACTTGTCCCAATGGCCAGACTTCTCCCACAGAGTACGATCGACGATCTGGGGGGTTTTGATCTCTTGATAACCATTTAAGCGCTGCACTTCGCGCATGTATTTTTCCAGCTCGCTGTATATCGCCCAACCACGTGGGTGCCAAAACACCATGCCGGGCGCTTCTTCTTGCAAGTGGAACAAGTCCATCTTCTTGCCGATCTTACGATGGTCGCGCTTAGCGGCCTCTTCCATCAGCACCAAGTGCGCTTTAAGGGCTTTTTTATCGCCAAACGCCGTGCCATAAACGCGCTGCAACATTTTGTTGTCGGAGTCGCCGCGCCAGTAAGCGCCAGATACACGCGTCAGTTTAAAGTGGTGGCAAAAGCCCATATGCGGCACGTGTGGGCCACGGCACATATCAATATATTCTTCGTGGTGGTACAAGCCAGGCTTATCATCTTGTGCGATATCGCGATCGAGAATCTCAATTTTGTAAGACTCGCCGCGCTCCACAAATGTTTCACGCGCCTCCTGCCAGCTCACTTTCTTTTTAACCACGGGGTAGTTGGTTTTGGCGAGCTCACGCATGCGCTCTTCCAACTTGGCGACATCCTCATCGGTGAGCATATGTTCCAAATCGATGTCGTAATAAAAGCCGTTTTCAATGGTGGGGCCAATAGCCATCTTCACATCGGGCCACAACTGCTTAATGGCATGGCCGAGCAAGTGCGCGCACGAGTGGCGAATAATCTCGAGACCATCCTCATCGCGCGCGGTAATAATAGTGAGCTCCGCGTCCTCGGTAATCAGGTCGCTAGCGTCAACGCGTTCGCCGTTAACACGACCGGCAATGGTCGCCTTGGCCAAACCGGGGCCAATATCCGCAGCCACATCAAGCGTGGAAACCGCATTGTCGAATTGACGAACCGAGCCGTCGGGAAGAGTAATCGCTGGCATGAAACTATGGATCCTAATATCAGTGGTGGCCCCTACTAAAGGTCACGTGAAAATTACAGTAAGTGATTGATTATTAAACGAATTACAAAATATCCAGAATTAAAAACGCAGCCTCTCGCGCCTTTCAAGCCTAGTGCACTCGCAAAATAGGTGGCACAGTCTACTTTCCTAAGGGCGTGTAGTCCAATTTTAACGGAAAAGCGGCAAAATTGAGGCTAGACAAATAACCCTATCAATCGCTAGCTACCGGAGTGCGCGAGCAATGAAAGCTGCTTTACCCGCCTATCAAGCTGACGCGAGTTGGATTTAGCCCTGCTTTAAGGCCGAAGGCCGCCGCCTCAGCAAAGTGAGCGCGATGAGTTTTATCAGGCACGCTGTGGATACCT
>DATBNJ010000112.1:0-6658 GCA_036554385.1 Marinagarivorans sp.
AGAGCATTGGAAAAAGAAAAGCGATTAATCACTGAGAAGTTGAAGAACATTATGAGTATTTCAAGTGAAATGGTCTAACAAGGCCAATCCAGCCGACGCGCTAAAGGCGCGCGCGGCTGGATTGGCGGCGTTATAACCACAAGTAAAGCAAGCAAGACGTCCTTAGGAAAAATTATGAATCAATATCAAAGGTCTATGCAGGTTTGGTCAATTTTAGTTTTGTCAGCGATTAATCAGAAACTAATATCCTACGAAACCATTTCAAAGTTAATTGGAGTGCCCACACCAGGGATTGGCAGATTCTTATTCCCAATACTCAATTTTTGCCAGCAAAATAGACTACCACCTTTAACATCTGTTGTAATTAGTCATGTTACTGGTCGTCCTGGCGAAGGATTCCCAGAAGAGTTAAATATCGTAGAATCGCAGTCTAGTGTATTCGTCTATAATTGGCTTTCTCGTGAGGCTCCAGATGCGGAACAATTGCAAGCTTCCAATGAGCGTAATACACGTTAGCTCACAGGTTATAAATCGGGCAAGAGCTGGTTTCTAGCCAGCTCTTGCCACACTGATAAAAAGTGATCAAAAGGGTCGGAGTCATTGATTTTCACCTATTTAGCACTATGGTTAAATAAACCCTTATAAAAAAGGTGCGATTCATGGCTAGGCTCCCCCGCCCTTACCTGCCCGGCCGTGCGCAGCATATTATTCAGCGCGGCAATAACCGCGTTGCTTGTTTTGATGCGCACGAAGACTACACCTGTTATCTTCACCACCTCAAAGAGGCTGCTGAGAAATATCAGGTGGCCATTCATGCCTTTGTGTTTATGACCAAGCGCGTACATTTATTGGCAACACCCCAAAATGAACAAAGCATAGAGCGGCGTAGCCAACCTGCTTCGCGCGGTGACGACAAGCGCTTAGAGGGATCCACACTGTAATTTGATTACGTGGGCTGGGTATTTTTTGTTAAGCAATCGCTGGTGGCAGTAATCGAAAATGCATTGCCCTGGCTTACATTAATTGCTGTTATTGCGGCGGTTCTTTTTTGCTTATATTTGCCGGAGGCGCTCACCCTGCAAGAAGTAATGGCTACCGTCGACCAAGCCCCACAGCTCACGCCGGTGAATGCATTTCGCTCCTTGTTAACCGGCGTATTAGCGTGGTACCTCAGCTTTTTAAGCCTTTGGTTGGCCTATCGAATTTTAAATAAGAAAAATGCGGTGCTGTGTTATATCGCGGATGGATCCTATTGGGTTTACATTATTCACTTACCCATAGTGGCTTATTTGCAATATATTTTTCACAACCAAGACTTACCCATCCTGCTCGAGTTTTGCCTAATTTCCGGCATTACTTTAGGGGCCAGTTATTTAAGTTACGCGCTACTAGTGCGCCATACCCCCATAGGTTGGCTACTAAACGGCCGCAAGAAAAAGACTGTGAGTAATGAGGTGATTAAAGCCGGGGCTCATTCTTAGTGCCGGATTGTGGCAGCTTCGATCTGGAAGAGATAACGGAACAGATCAATGAGGCCGGATATTGTGAGGATGTCAACTACTTCCTGACGGGAGCGTTTTCAAGTAGCGTTAAGATACCTGGGTTGCCGTTTAACTCCGCAAGGTCAATGAGATACGATATTTCCAACGCTGCCATGGGTTCGGTGGGCAACAAGTCTCTCACTGATTTTTCATCACCGGTCACTATAGCCGTTTTTAGTGCAGCAAATCTGCCAATACCGAGTACAGTACGGGGTTCAGTTTTAGATGTCATAAGTAGCACTCCAGTAGCGGCTATTTAAGCCATAAGTCAGCGGCCATCTAAACAAATAATGACACGGGACGCAACGCACCTCACTTGGTAGCCTTGTGTTCTGTGTCGAAAAGCTGCTCGCCTGTAGGCCCCCAATAGTTGGACCGCCCCACGCCTTCAGAGCAATCTCACGCAACAAGGAATTAGGCAGCTTCCTCAAAAGGCATTGCCTTAGAAAACGATGTATCGCTTCGCTTGGCTGCACATGTCGGATTCGTTTATCGCAATGCCCCCGTCACCCTCCATATGGCCGTTACGCTGACATCGGCGTTTTATTCGCGCACTGGTAAAGCTGGTCAATTTGCCGTGCAAGAAACTGTGCATCTTTACCCACATGGTAAAACCGCCCAGAACCCCACGTATGCATCCAGTTTAGGCCTAAAAAGTACAAGCCTTGCTCGCGGGTAATACCGCGCTTATGGCTAGGTGCACCACCCGCTTCAAACACTGCTGGCTTCACCCAACTAAACTGCGTTTTAAAACCGGTTGCCCATACCACGCTAGTAATGCCCGATTTATTTAAATCCAACTTAGGTGGTGAAGGCGGGAGGTAGTCACTGTAAATGTTGGTATCCTCTGGGGCTTCAATCTCATGTTTTTGTATATAACCTTCTATCGATTGAATAATGCGCGCGGCGACTTCGTCGGCATAATCTAAGTTGGCTTTGAGGTCGTCGGCAAATTCCACTACACCGTTGTCAGTGGCTTTTAGGTGCCCGTAGAGCTGCATGCCCTGCTCGGCGAATATGCGAAGGTTTAAGTCGCGGCCACCATCGCGGCCAGTAACATAATGGTTGGTTGAGTGCGGCGCATTTTTACCATCGGGATGAGTGTCGATGGTGGTTTCGTAATAGCCCATTTCTTCCAGCCACTTAACGACGTCTTTGCCACGGTAACGCCGGTTAACTCTTGGGGCTGCTCCAACGCTTAAATGCACTTTGCGCCCGGCTAAATGAAGGTCTTCGGCAATTTGTGTTCCGCTTTGCCCAGTGCCAATCACCATCACTTCGCCCGGTGGCAATTGCTCGGGGTTTTTATAATCGCTGGAGTGCACATGGTTAATCTGTTCCGGCATGCCCTTGGCAAAAGGCAAAATATTCGCACGATGATAACTACCGCAAGCCAGCACTACTTGTTCAGCGGAATAATGGCCACCCGTGGTTGTTAGATAGAACAGCCCATCCTTTTTATCCAGACTCTCGACGGTTTGGTCAAAGTAGATTTTGGGGTTTACTTTTTTATAATAATTATCGAGATAGTCAATAATTTCTGCTTTAACCATAAAGCCGTCGGGGTCGTTACCCTCGTAGGGGTGGCCGGGTAATTGGCACTGCCAATTGGGCGTTACTAAACAAAAAGCATCCCAGCGCTGGCTTTTCCAACTGTGCGCGGCGCAATGAGCTTTTTCAATTATGGCGTGATCTATGCCCTGCTGTTTTAAGCAATAACTCATCGCAAGGCCCGCCTGCCCCCCGCCAACAATAAGTACGGGGTAGTGAATAGTGTCTACCTTTGGATATTCAGTCATTATATTGTCCTCTAACTCATAGCACAGACACTAATCTGGCCATTAATATTATTGCGCGTTAGCGACTCTAGCTTGCGTGTGATTTTGCGTTTCTCATCGGCTGCCGCCGAGCAAGCGTAGCCAAATTTTTGCATCACGCGATTGGATGCTGCATCGAGCCCGCGTGTCACCTGGTTAAAAAACTCGTCGTGGGAATAGGGTTTTTTAACCTCCAAAAATTCGTAAATAATGGTGGAGGGTGAATAGTATTGAACAGTCTCCCCGTCGGGCCAGGAAATGCTAAAGGTGACGGACGGCATGGGTGGCTCCTAGTTGCGTAAGCGATTGTTTTTTTAGGTCCCAAAAGTCGGCCATTAAACCAGCACTGTTGAGCTGGATTTTTCCGGTATTGTTAATCTCGCCAATAGGCACGCAGGTTAAATGGCTATGGTTAAAAAATCGCATAATGTCGCAGGTTTTTTCGGGCTCTACGCACAGTAAAAAACCAAAACTCTGAAAGGCTTTAAGCCAGCGCAATAAATCGCCTGCAGGCCTTTTAATCGCATTTAAATCGACCATGGCACCGCAGCCGGTAAGCTCCAACAGCATAATGAGCGTACCGAATAAACCGCCGTTGCTAATATCTTTAGCGGCAACACACAAATGCGCATCGGCGAGCTCGGCCGGTATATGCCATTGCTGGCGAATTTGCTCTGCGCTTTTACCTTGCACACAACCCCAGTACGGCAAATTGCCATGCCAGCTACCGGTCAAATCGGTGAGCATAAAAAGCCGTTGCCCCGGGCGCACGTGATGGCAGCTAAGCAAATTATTGGCATGACCCATAATGGCTACCGCTAGCGCCGGTGTATTGTTAGGCGCGATGTTGCTGTGCCCCCCCGCAAACGCCACACCAAACACATCACAGGCGCGCTTAATGTGGTGAATAAGTTCGCGGCTGTCCTCATCGTTTTGGTGCCAGTACGCATTAACAATGGCCGATGCCCGCCCGCCCATCGCCGCAATATCACTGACATTGGCCATAACAGAAGACCAGCCCGCTGCGCGCGGGTCTGTACGAACAAACGCTGGCAGCATGCCTTCCATCGCCAATAGCTGGTAACCGGTGGCGGTTTTAAAAGCCGCGGCGTCATCCCCCGGTAAACCATAGCGCTCTTGTAACGACAAACCTTGATCGCTAAAGGTCGCGGCTACGGCGATGGCTTTTTTAGCGGCTATTTCCGGCAGGGCGCGCAATTGCTCGCACAGGTCTTCCAGCTCGCTTTGTGCCGCGTGGCCGTAGTCGGGGCAGCTTGTATTCGGCTTTAAAGGCATAACGGTGGCACCGTGGCTTTTTATAGGCTGAGCTGTCATAAACAATCTCGCGGCATAAAGGGGTAACTGGGTAAATGCGCCTGCATATGCACATGTGGCCTACCCGACACGGTGATTTGACCGACGGTTTGCCAATGCACTGATTGGAAGTACTTTTCGTTTTGCGGCTGCACGTTGGCTAAAAAACGCCTACAGCCCAAATCGATGGCGCGGGACACGGCCTCATTAATTAACGCTTTGCCAATGCTGCGATGGCCGCGGTAATCGCGGGACACGCACAAGCGGCCACCAAACCACACTTTATTGCCGTCGCTATCAAAGTCCTCATAAATTCGCACGGCGCCGACCACTTGATCATCCACGCCCCAGTTTTCGGCCAGTGCAATGATGGGTATGGCCCTAAAGTCCTGTGCGTCCTTTTCGTTATCGGGCAGGATTTTTTGCTCGAGCGAAAAGGTGTTTTTGCGCAACTCAAAATAGCCGGATTTTTCCCACGCACTGTTAGCGACCTTTACCCGCAAGTGCTGCGATTTAAACGACGCAAACGAATCCTCAATCAGGGCATATTGGCTTTTAGGCACAGGCGCTCTCCTTTTCGTAACTTTTTAATGATGAACAGGCACCGCATTTGGCACAGCCAGCGCTGAGGGTTTCGGACGTCATTTTCTGCTCGACCAATAGCGGGCCAAGTTCGGCAAAAATGCGCTCGAGCATTTGGCTATCGGCCATAGGGTGGTTGGCCAGTGGCGTGCCGGCCACGGGCACAAAGGGCACCACAAACGGGTAAACACCCAGCTCAATTAACGTTTTGCTCACGCCGAGTATTTCGGCTTCGGTGTCACCCAAGCCCGCCAAAATATAGGTACTCACATTGCCTTTACCGAACACCCGGGCGGCGGCTTTGTAGGCACTTAAGTAGCGGCTCATGGGCACGCTGGCTTTACCGGGCATAATGGCTTGGCGCACGCGGTCACTCACTGCCTCCAAATGCATGCCCAGCGCATCGACGCCGGCCTCTTTCAGGCGACTAAACCAAATATCGTCCGCCGGCGGCTCGCACTGGGCTTGAATAGGAATGTCCACCACGGCTTTGACCGCCCTGGCGCTTTCCGCCAAAACCGCCGCACCGCGATCTGGCGTTTTGGGTGTGCCGGTGGTCATAATCATTTGTTTAACGCCGTCGAGTTCGACCGCCGCGCGCGCCACCTCGGCCAGTTGCGCCGGCGTTTTATGGGCAATGGTTTTGTTGTGCGTGAGCGATTCTTCAATCGCGCAAAATTGGCAAGAGGTATCGCGGTTGCGGTAGCGCACGCAGGTTTGCAGTACCGTGGTGGCCAATACATCGTTGCTGTGCAACGTGGCGATATGGGAATAGGGAATGCCATCCGCCGTGGTTAAGTCATAAAACTTGGGGCGCTGGGGCTGGGTGACCGTATCAACGAGTTTATCGTGCTCAAAAATCAGAATTTGCGTGTCATCTTCGCTGCCAACGGCGGTAAACGGCGAGTTGGCCACTTGCTCGTTAAATACCGGCACCATCGAGGTTTGCTCGCTAAAATTAAACGCCTTGTGATCGGTCGGCCCCGCCCCGCCCCGCCGACTCACGCCGCTGTCCTGCGCGCTGTGCCAGCGCAGCCCCTTGGCCTGCAGCGCGGTTAGCTGCTGTTTGCTTAATGCCATGGTTACATCGCCTCTTGCATCGGTTTATTGGAGGTTTTTTTGATAGCGGTACGGTTGGCTTCGCCGGCGGCAGCAGCATCTTCCAAATCGGCCATCTGACTACCCTCGGCGGTGGCGGTCGCCATGGGGTGTGTGGTTGCGGTGGGGGTTTTATTAATCAGCAGGCTGAGTAGTTCTGGGCGGCTGTAATGGCCTACGGAATCCATCATGCGTTTACGCTTGGCGATTAGGGCTAAATCCAGCTCGGCGATGCAGGCGCCCTCGCCATCTGCATTGCGCAGCGTATCGCCGATCAGCCGACCTTCTGGGGTTACGATGGCGGTG
>DATBNJ010000095.1:0-23066 GCA_036554385.1 Marinagarivorans sp.
CTCCGGGCGGTACTTCCTTGCTCTCACAAAAAAATTACTATTTTTAGAAGCACCCTTTAAGTTCTCTATATTCCTACTAAAATAGCGTTTTTATCGCTTAGGCATAGCCCTTGCGCGTTTAGGCATAGCCCTTGCAGTAGCCTGCGTGTCATTCACCAATAACGGTAGGATATTATGAAAAACGTATTGTTAATATTTTTATTAAGTTTGGGTAGTGTATTTTCGTTAACAGGTTGTGAAACCTTTGAGGGAATGGGCGAAGATGCCGAGGACGCAAGTGAAGAAATCGAAGATGCTGTAGACTAAATTGCACTTTTTTGTGTTCGCAACCACAGGTTCCTTAGGAGCCTGTGGTATTTTCAAATAACGCTATTGATAACTGCGTATTAAAACATTTATTCAAAACCTCTAATTTAATCGGCGGCCAAAAGCTCGTCGCAACTTTTCGGTGTTATTCTTTTGCTTAATTGCGCCCATAAATACCCATGGAATACTACGCTTGAGCGCAAAGCTTCGGGCATTATTTGTCTTCCGACGGTGCCATGATAAATGGCTAAAGCGACCTTGAGCTAAATTCCTAAAGCGTTAATTACTGAGTTGGTGTCTTTACACTGTTGGCAAGGTGTTTAGTCTTATCGCAAAACCGGCAATCTTACTCGGTTACATAAGCCCCTTGGGTCAGGATAGTTGTCGCCCCTAACCACTATTACCCGTGGTCGTGCCTTGTTACGGACCACCGAAGACCTTTCTATTTGTACTATCTATTTGATAGGCCGTACTAGAAGCCACCTTAACGCTGGGCCGCTCAAAAAGCTTCATTCGGCTTGGCCTGTGCGCTATTTAGGCTCCTCGATTGAACTGTCGAGTATTTATACAGCAAGATCCAGCGGATGGCTTGTTAATGGCTGTTGCAATTCTTATGTGCCCTATTTGATTAATCTGTAAATGTGGGAAACATTGCGTATAAGGTGAAATATTGCGCAGTTACTCGTGTAGAGCCATTGTGCAAGATGTATATCTTCGCGCTGGTCCAGGTTTTGCTGAGGCCGAAGTGCCTTGTCAGTTCTCGCAACCCTCTGTAGAGCATGCGGCTGGTGAGAAACCATTTCAATTCAATAAATGAAGGAGTGAGGGTATGGTGCGCTTATTTTCGATTGGGCTAATGATGTGTGGTTTGGCGGCCTGTGGTAGTGGAGGTTCGAGTGATAAAGGAAATGCTGCAAACTCAACGCCGAGCGGGGGGAACAACTCGAGTACCTCGACGGCTATTCCGAGAACGGAAATAGAAGAAACCGTATTGGCTGCCGCCGAAACCACGGCAAGCACGATTGTTTCGGATATCTCGCCTGGGATAACGCCGCAGCTAATGGCGAGCATAGAAAAAGTAGAGTACCTAGCGACCTTACCGGTTGGGCCAGTCGAGGTGGATGAAGAAACTGACGTGGGTAGCTGTGGCGGAACCATGTACAGCCGAACGACGACGTCATCGCCCGACGATAATACGATCTATCCAATCTCGACGATTGCAGAAATCACCTATGATGAATATTGCGATAATGATGGCTACACGGTTGACGGAATTGTTTACTACGAATTCACCTACAATAGCCAATCGTCGATCTACTATGCTTACAGATGGGATATTACTTACTACGGCCTTATTAGTACCGATGGCGTCTATCATTATAAATTTTCCAATGAATGTACGATTACCAATTCGGCTACTGAGTGTACTGACGGTGCCTGGTATGAATCGTCGACTGGCAGCGACTATACGTTAAGTAGCTCGAGTGTTAGTGGTAACAACTCGAGTGGCTACGACGTTTCAGGTACCTTTATCATTGATGGCGATAACGGCTATCAGCTTACCGCAACCGGCTTAACACTTTGTGATAACGGCAATTTTGGCGCTGGCTCAATCGCTCTGGAATACCAAGGTGCTGAATATCTCACGATCAACTTTACAAGTTGCACAGACTTTACTTATGTTTACGATGGCGTAGCTTACACCGGTAGCTATTAATTCGTTGTTATTTAAAAACGCCATTAATGGGCGTAATGTTAAATAAAAAAGCGCTACTTAGCGCTTTTTTATTGTCGGTGATGTATGTGAAATCTTTTATTTTTGGGTTGGTATGTCTACTAATGTGTCAATCCATTTATGCTCAATGTGGCGAGCTTATATCGAAGGTGTATACAAAAAGTATCCACTACCGAGAACTAAACGATGATGGCAGCGCCCTTATCCAAGAGCAAGGTCGGGTTAATGGTGTATCTTTGGCGTACAAATGGAGTGTGGCTCGGCCGTTTTCAGTTGCTTTAAGTGGTTCGCTGGACTCAGGGCTCTTGGATTATGACGGTAAAACCCAAATAGGCGTACCGCTTTCAACCACTACCCAATACAAGCATCAAAAAATATCAGTATTGGCAGCGTATGATAATGCGACAGCTTTTGGTGCGTTTGGTCTGTACACGGGTATAGAGCGCCCCTTTTGGCAGCGCTCAATCCAAGCAACGCAGTTGTCGGCAGCGATAGATGTGGATTACGAGTGGTGGCAGGGTAAATTAGGGGGTTATATTAAAAACGAGTTGGCCAAGACTTGGTCGCTGTTGGTCAAGTATGATTATTCAACGAATGATGTTGGTTTTTTACAAAGCGAAGGCCGAGCCAAAATTACGCTGCATCACGCAGGAGGGCAGCAAGAGAGTGCGTCGGCTTGGGCAAAATTAAACCGGCTTGACTCCCATACCCTAGGCATCGCTCTAGATAAAAAATTTTCGAATGTATGGCAAGGTGGTATCTCTATAGAGCGTCAGTGGGATCATTGGCAGCCGAGTGATGTCGGTGTGTTGAGTGGGGTGGTGCCGCTAAAACTGCGCGAGCCAGAGTCCAAAATTCAGGCTTGGTATTTTGCGCTACGACTGCGCAAAATGTGGTAACTATTTGCTCGAGCCTACTGCTATTGCTTAGGTCTAAGTACCGTCTTCTAAAGCTAGTAGGGGCAAGCGTAAAGCGTTGCCCCCTCTTTCTGTGTGTATGAAAACCCATCGCGCCTAGCCTAGAGTATATATGCGTTACTGCGCGACGGGCCCGTTTGCCATCGATTATTCGCTTGGAATTAATACTTTATCTAAAACATGAATAATGCCGTTATCGGTTTCGATATTGTTAATAATTACTTGCGCATCATTAATAAACAAGTTGTCATCAATAATTGATAAGTCTACGCTGCTACCGTTGGCAGTTTCAACACTACCGCCATCGGCGCCTACGCTCCGTGCGGTTTCGGCATTAATCGCTGAACCCCCGCTTTCTGCTTCAATCACGTGGTAAAGCAAAATATTGCTAAGTGCTGTGGTGTCTGAGTCATTCAGTAGGTCGGTAAGGGTATCGCCAAGCGCTTCGAAAGCCGTGTCGGTGGGTGCAAATACGGTGTAGGTTTTGCTTTTATCGGCTAAGGTCTCATCGAGCCCTGTTTTTTGCAATGCAGTCACCAAGTTTGTAAAGCGACCGTCCGCGACGGCGACGTCCACAATGGTGCCTTTGGGCGGCATGAGCACAGTATCAATTAGGTGCACCGTGCCGTTGTTAGTCACAATATCTTTGGTAACGACTTCACTGTTGTTCACCATCAGCTTGCCATCCATGTAGCTAATGGCAAGGTCGTCGCCATTGAACATAGTAACCTCTTGGCCCGTTAAACTCATCGCGGTAATAGAATCGACAGCGCCGTCGCCATAAACGTGATAAGTCAGCACATCGGTCAGTGCCTCGGTGTCGGCTGCTAATGCGTCGAGTGCATCGCCGTCAATTTTATCGAAGGCGCTATTCAGTGGTGCAAACACCGTGTACATCGCGGAGCTATCGGCGAGCGCATCGACCAAACCTGCTGACTGTAACAGGCTGACGAGGGTAGAGAGTTCAGGTGTATTGACGGCCGCATCGACAATGCTACCATCGACAACGGTCGGGGTCGGCGGTGTAATTACCGTATCAATAGCGTGAATAATCCCGTTAGAGGCTTCGATAATGGTGAAGATGACTTCGGCATTATTAATATAGAGGCTGTCACCTTGCATCGTAATTGCGATATTGTCGCCGTTAAGCATCGCCTGCGTGCTGCCGGCTAAGCCCATCGCGGTACTGGCGTCAACGGCCGCGCCATTAATAACGTGATACTGCAAAATATTCCTGAGGGTATCGGGATTGGCGAGTAATGTATTGAGGGTATCGCCCAGTTTTTCGAAGGCGTCGTCGGTAGGTGCGAATACGGTGTAGGTTGCGCTGTCGTCATCAAGCGCTGCGTCTAGCCCCGTGGTGTCAAGTGCTAGCTCCAAGCTGTCAAAGCGGTCATCGCCAGCGGCGATTTCATAAATAGAACTCATCTCGGGCAACGGCATATCCTTGTCATCATCATTGTCGCTGCATGCCGTGATAAAAAAAGCCGCGCCAAGCGTCGCCGTTAGGGCAATCGCTTTACGGGCTGAAAAATAATTGCGGTCGGAGCCAAGTAGTAAAGCCATAATCGTAAGTCCTCTCCAATCAAAATTTGTGATGGTCATTAAGTAACAATCTCGGGATCCCTTGAGAGGATCTAGTGACTTCTACTGGTGGCGAAGAGGTTCAGATGGCGGGAAAGCGAGCTTATTAGAGACAGTGCACAAAAATTAAAAATAATCGCGCTTTTGGTCTTGCAGAAAAATCTGTTGTTAAGTGCTTTGCGTAGTAGATAGGTTTTGTTTTTATTTTAAGCGCACTTTTTTCTGGGTAAGTATCACCGCGGGAGGGTAATGGTGCACCCTGTGCGTTTCACGAAATGCCACCGATCGCGTGTCTGAGTAGCGTCGCAATAACTCAAACTAAGCGTAATGCAAAATTATTGCATTTTTATAGCGATACCGCGAAACGCCGAGCACGGCGCTTTAGGATAAACAGTCGGTACCCTCAATAATCTCGATAACCGCGAGCGTGGCCTTGGTGGCTGTCTCGATGGCGGTTATGGTATTTCCTGTGGTTACGGTTTTGGCTAATGTGTTGAGCGCGTTGGTCTAGCTGGCGGTTCGCTTGGTCAAAGCGACGGTTCATTTGGTCGCGTTCTCGGTTGAGGCGATCGCGCTCGCGGTTTAAGGCATCGCGTTTTCGGTTGGCGACGTCGGCGATATGCTGGTGGTTGTGACGCTGATGGCTTTGCCAGCGGTCAATTTCTCGGTTGCGTGCGTCCAGTTCACGCATGCGCGCATCAAAATCTCGGTGCATCTGTTCGCGTTGTCTGTTTAATTGCGCGCGCTCTCGGTTTAATAAGTCGTGATTACCGGGCGAGCCTCTGTGGCGGTCTTGGTATGTCCAATGGTCGGTGTAGGGTTCGTGGCGATTGTCGTAATGGTGATTATGTTTATGCTGCGAATGAGCTTGGGATACCGAGCCAAAAACAGCCGTTGCCATAAATATAACAATGCCGGAAATCGTTTTATGACTTTTTATTAAGTGGCGTGATGTCATCGCAGTTCTCCACGAATGGCGTTTTTAGGATAAAACTAAGTTAGCCTTACTCTATCGTGGCGAGCCTGAATCGATGCTTAAGGTGTTGGGCTATTGTGGTGGTAATGATTGACTTCCACGGTAATGTGAACCAGTTCGTTATGCGCGTTCAGAGCCTGTTTAATGTCGTCGGGGGTGAGGGTCTCTGGCGTTGCCAGCGAGAGCACACAGGCGTACTGATCCTGCGCCACGCGCGAGACGTGCAGGTCGGTCAGCGTGCCGTTAAATTGTCGATTAATAACACTCTCTATTTTCGCCACAATGGGCTTATCCATTTCGGCATCCAGTAATACCCTTGCCGTATCGCGAATTAAACCCACCGCCCAAACGGTAACGACAATCGCACCGATAATGCCCATCACCGGGTCTAGCCAACTCGCGCCCCAGAACTTGCCGCCAAATAACGCAATAATAGCTAAGACCGACGTAGCGGCATCGGTGAGAACGTGAATATAAGCCGCGCGAAGGTTTAAATCGCGATGGCCGTGATCGTGCTGATGGCCGTGATGGTGATGATGGTCGTGTGAGTGGTGGTGATGGTGATTATCTTTTAATAGCCACGCGCACACGAGATTGACCGCCAAACCAAGGCAAGCTAAAGCAATGGCTTGATCGTACTGAATAGCGCGGGGCTCCAATAAGCGAGCGACGGATTCAAACAACATAATGCCGGCGATGGCGAGCAAAAAAAGCGCGCTGGTATAGCCGCCCAAAATCTCGATTTTCCAGGTGCCCAAACTAAAATGCTGGTGGTGTGCAAACCGCCGCGCTGCACTGTAAGCCGCAACCGCCAAACCCAACGCCAAGGCGTGCGAACTCATATGCCAGCCGTCTGCTAGCAGCGCCATCGAATTAAACATCCAGCCACCGCTGATTTCAGCCACCATCATGATCACGGTCAATAATAGCGCCCACCGGGTATTGCGCTCGGCCAGCGGATTGCCGCGGCTAAACTGGTGGTCGTGGCGCCATTGCTCGGAGGGGCAGTTGGGGTTTTCGGTAGGACGCGAGGCGCTTGCTGTACTTGACGTGGTAGGCGTAGCGGAAGTCATTCGATATCGGCTCTGGGTTAAAGTAATATACTATACCCCAGTATAGGGCACCTCCAAAAATGCACTTTTTATGCGATAGCGGCGTCAGTTCCGTCCTCGAATCCTCACTTACACCAAGTAAACTGCGGTTCTCTGGGCGGTACTTCCTTGCTCTCACAAAAAAATTACTATTTTTAGAAGCACCCTATAGTTAGTTAATTGAGGCTTTAGAGGTCGCGAAATGGCGCACATCGAACACAATCGCAAAAAGCTACTGAGTCGCGTTCGGCGCATTAAAGGCCAAGCGCAAGCGCTCGAAGATGCGCTGCAAGGCGAAACCCCGTGTGCTGCGGTTCTTCAGCAAATCGCAGCTATCCGCGGTGCGGTTAATGGTTTGATGAGCGAAGTGCTAGAAAGCCATATCCGCGAGCACTTAGGCAGCGAGGCCATTACACCCGCGCAACGCCAGCGCGAGCTAGATGATGTTATCGGCGTTTTAAAGTCTTATATGAAATAGGGGGCAGGTTTCGCCCACGTTCTTGACCCCGCCCGGTAGGGCCAAACCAATCGCTCGCTGATCACTCCCAACCACCATTGGTAAACAAACTCAACCCCTCGCCTTAGCACAACTTAGTGAATGTCTTCGATGTTCACTGCATTTCGAGGCCATTCTTGGCCGTTTACGGCTAAAGCGGAAGCGCGCTGCCAAGGCTTCCGGCTATGCGTGCGATGCGGCAGGGCGTGGCACTCGCGCCCTACGAATTCCCTCCTATACTTCATAAATACTCGACGACAACGGTGGACAGCCGCGCGTGCGAATTGCGCGCATAAATTTTCGCCGATTTTCACCCGCATTGGGACTTGCTCTAATGAACGAAATGAAAAAGCGCTTTGCTTTATTTCTATTGGTAATGGTATCGCCGCTGGTTAGTGCGCAGCTCTACTCTAGTAAAATTAACTTTCAGCATGTGCTGGAAAACAAGGATGTTGTTCTGGGCGTCACGCTTTCGCTCCACCAAGATAATGATGGTTTTATTTGGATGGGCGGCGAAAGCGCACTGATTCGCTACGACGGTTACGAGTTTAAGACCATCGGCGAAATCAACGGCAATGATCCCAGCGCCAAACCCAAAACCGTGGGTGTCGTCCCGCATATCTTTGAGGACAGCCAAGGCATACTGTGGGTGGCGACAATTAAGGGCTTGCTGTGGTACGACAAAAGCATCGAGCTTTTGCGCCGACTGCCCGATCACGAGAGCCTAAAAGCTTTGCCGTTATCGTCTGTTGGTGCGCGGCGCGTGGCCGAGCTCGACGATGGCCGCATGGCGGTTTCAACCTTTGGCGGCGTCTACATCGTCGACCGCAAAACCGGTGAGGGCCGCTTGCTGCGGACCGCCGATGGCCTCAGCCCCGGGCGCATAAATACCATTGCGGCCGCGCAAGGCTATTTGTGGATAGGCACCGCGAGCGGCCTCGACCGCTTTGACCCCACCGATGGCGCCATCAAAAATTTTCGCCCTTATCACGAAAACCCCGAGTCGGAGCCCGACAACGGAGTTTCCTCGATTTTATTTAGCCAAGACGGCACGCTGTGGTTGGGTACCGATCGTGGCCTAATGCGCTTTAACCCCGAAACGCTCGCTTATAAAAGATATCGTCCTATCGAGGGAGATAATTCGAGTTTTTCCGGCGGCGATATTTGGTGGCTTTCGGAGTCGAAGGATGGCTACCTATGGATAGCCACCGACGGTGGCGGACTCAATATGTTTGACCCCGTTAGCGAAAAGTTTGTGCGTTTTCGCCATGAAACGGGCCGATTAAGCTCGTTAAATTCGAATGTTGTGCGCACGGTTATTGAAGACAGTAACGGTGACCTTTGGGTCGGGAATTACCCGAACGGGGTTAACTTTTTTGATAAATCGAGTGCCGCCATTAACGCCTACACACCCGATGCATCTGACCCACTTAGCTTATCGCATATTTCGGTGATGGATGTAGCGCTCGAGCCCAGCGGTAACCTGTGGGTCGGTACCGATGGCGGCGGCCTTAATTATTTTGATCGCGACAAACAAGCGTTTACCTATTACGGCCACCAAAAAGACGACCCCAATACAATTGGCGCGCCGGCGGTACTGGGCCTGTTTTTGGACTCCCAAGGCATTTTGTGGGGTGGCACTTGGGCGGGCGGTGCGTTTACCGTGGATACCCAAACGCATAAAATATCTCGCTTGCCACACGACGCTAAACGGGCCGCGAGCAAAGCGATAACCCACTCTAAAAAACTCAATAACGATAAGGTGTGGTGTATTTACGAGGATAGTCAAGGCGCAATTTGGCTATGTACCCACGAAGGCGGGCTTAATAAATATAATCGCGATACGGGTGAATTTACCCACTATATCGAAACCAGTGAGCCGGGTAGTTTATCGAGCAACCAAGTGTGGACGGTCTATGAAGACAGCCACGGTGTTTTTTGGGTGGGTACCGTTGGTGGCTTGAATATTTTAGATCGCGAAACGGGTAAATTCACGGCATTTATCCCCGATATCAACGACCCCGAGTCTATTAGTAACCCGTCGGTATTGAGTATTTACGAGGATAGCAAGGGCCGGATGTGGTTTGGCACAAACGAGGGCCTAAATTTATACGATCGAGAAATGCAAAGCTTCGCTAGGTTTGGTAAGGCAGACGATTTTTTTGACGACTCTATTCGAAGCATTATTGAAGACCCTAAAGGCAATTTATGGATGGGTACGAACAGTGGTGTTGTGATGTTCGAGCCAGATACTAAGCGGGTCAAAAACTATAACCGAGAAAGTGGTAAATTAATTGGCGGTTTTAACTATACCGCAGCCGTCATGACGGAAGATGCAGAAGCCATTTTCGGCGGTAAAAAAGGCCTGCGCATTTATAAAACTGACGAAATAAAAGACAACGAATTTTTGCCCCCCGTGGTATTTACCGACTTAAAAGTGAACTCCGAGCCGGTAAAAATTAAACCTAAATTCGGAATTTTAAATAAAAGTATTAACTTAACTGATGAGCTGATACTCGATTACACCCAGTCTATTATTGAAATCGACTTCGCTGCGCTGGGTTTTCGCGATTCCGGAAAAAACCAATACAGCTATATGCTACAAGGCTTTGACGCCGGTTGGGTGGACGCTGGCACAGAGCGAAAAGCAAAGTATACCAACCTCGATGCAGGCACCTACGTGCTGCGAGTAAAAGCCAGTAATAACGATGGCGTTTGGAACGACGAAGAAAAAACGCTACGTATTGTGCAGCGACCGCCGCCGTGGGAAACCTGGTGGGCTTATACCCTCTATGTTTGTATCCTGTTGCTGATAGTGGCGCACTTTATCCACAAACAGCGACAAAAACGCCGACTCATCGAAGAGCAAAACCGCCTGCTGGAAGCCAAGGTCAACGAGCGCACCAAAGAGCTAGCCGCCAAAAATAACGATATTCAAGCCATGCTGGGCAATATGCGTCAAGGCTTATTCACCGTGCAACCTGATGGCGGTATTCACCCCGAATACTCGGCCTATTTGGAAAAGATTTTTAACACTCGGGAAATTGCGGGTTGTTCCGCCGTGGATTTATTATTTGACGGCGCAGATATCGGTGGCGATGCTATGAATCAAGCCCGCGAGGCGCTGAAGTCGATTATCGGTGAAGACGAAATGAACTTCACCTTTAATGCGCACGTGCTGCCCACCGAGTACAAGGTTACAAGAAATGAAAAGCCGCAGTACTTGTCCTTAGTGTGGGACCCAATTATTAAAGATGGCCTCGTCGAAAAGCTGATGGTGTCGGTGCGCGATGTTACAGCACTGCGAGAAGCCGAAGCCGAAGCGCAAAGCCAGAAGCGCGAGCTTGATATTATTGCTCAGGTGATAAAAATACCCGAGAAAAAATACCTATCGTTCGAAGAGAGCGCGCAACAATTTATTGCCGAAAATCGCCGTGAAATTACCGAGCACAATAGCCTCGATCGCGACGTTGTCGATTTGTTGTTTAGAAATATGCACACCATCAAAGGTAATTGCCGAACCTACGGCATGCAGCATTGTAGCGATGTGGTACACGATGTAGAAACCTACTATAGCGAGCTGCAAAAAGGCACCGACGGTGTTTGGGATAAGGCCCGTTTACTGGCTGACCTCGAGCGCGTTGAAGCCGCGATTAACGAATACCACAAGGTGTACCACTGGGTATTAGGGCGCGGCGGCTCGGACGATGAGTTGCGCGTGCGCGCCTCGATTCTGCATTCGACTCAGCGCTACATTTGTCGCGCCTTCGAAGCGCAACCCGCGCTTAAGTCGTCGACCGATTTACAATCGGCAAAACTGCTGCTGAATATCACCTTATCCTCGCCCTTAAGCGAAGTGGTTGAGGGCATTGTTAGCTCGTTACCCTCGATTGCAGAGCAATTAAATAAGGCCAGCCCGAAAGTGGTATTCAACGACCAAAATATGCGCATACGCATTAGCGCTTACGAGGTCATTAATAATGTCTTTGCGCATATATTGCGCAACAGTTTAGATCACGGCATCGAACCGAGCGACGAACGCAAAGCGCTCGGCAAAAGTGAAAGCGGCCACATTACGGTGACCTCATCGCAGGCGGGTAACGGCATGTCGGTGACCATCGCCGATGACGGCCGAGGCATTAACGTTGCGTCGCTGTTTAATAAAGGGGTAGAAATGCAGCGTTGGCGTAACGGCGACGATGTTAGCGTGCAAGCCATGGCAGACCTTATTTTTGTTTCGGGTGCGTCGACTAAAACCGAGGTGTCGGATATTTCCGGCCGAGGCGTGGGGATGGATGCAGTAAAACGCTTTTTGGAAAAAATCGGCGGTAGCATTCGTGTGCACTTACTTGCAGATAGCCCCAATGAGCAAGGTTGCATCCCCTTTGAAACGGTAATCACCTTGCCCCCCTCATGCTACGTAGAAATTGCTTACCAAAGTTAGGCTGGGGGCAGGGTTCGCCCTGTCGGGCGAGTGCATTTTCTTTTGCGTCGTCACCACGGCATGGATTGCAGGAGGTAGCGTGACGCATGGAGCCAAAGCCGAAAAGAAAACAGCACCCAAAGAGGCCACCAAGGATGATTGTTTTACAGGTAACGCAGGAAAGCATTTACCGGTAAAAGGCGTCTCGGTCACTGGCCTTGCAGCGCTCTTCGGCGAAGCGACCCCTACTTGGGAGATTGGAGAGGTTTTGCACTTCGCGAAGTAAAGTACCAAACTTTTGTTTCAGGTTTCGCCCAGCGGGGCAGAGCCCCCATCCCTATGCCGCTTGCATAACACAATTTCGCCCATTGGCCTTGGCTTGGTAAAGTGCCTGATCAGCGCGTTGGAAAAGTTCGCTAAAGCTTTCGTGGGGCTTGCGGGTTGCGCAGCCAAAGCTTACGGTTATTTGAATGACTTGTTCCTGATAGATAAATTCCTGCATGGCCATCACTTTTTGAATGCGCTCGGCAATATGCTGGAGTACCGCCATGTCGTTGGTTTGGCTAATGATTAAAAACTCTTCGCCGCCCCAGCGACCCAATAGGTCTTGCTCGCGGGTTTCGGCGGCGGCAATACGGGAAAACTCCTTCAGCAATAAATCGCCAGCGCCGTGCCCGTAAGTATCGTTGATGCGTTTGAAGTGGTCGAGGTCGGCAACGATAACGCCATAGGGTAGGTCGTCGCTTTGCCACATTTGTACGCGATGGTTGAGCGCAATACGGTTGGGCAGCTCCGTTAGCGGATCTTGTTGAGACAATTGTTGGTAAATTGCACTGCGTGCACGCACGGCCATGTAATTGCGATAAGCCGCAAAGCCGGCAAAAACAAAACATGCATACAGCATATAGGCCCACCACTGACGCCACGGCGGCGGCTCGATCGTAAAGCTCAGTCGCGTCACCTGTTTGCTCCAATCGCCATCCGGGCTTTTGCCCCTGACTTCAAAGGTATATTGCCCTGGGCTCAGGTTGGTGTAATTGGCGACGTTGTGACGCATGGTTTTTTGCCAACCTTGGTCTAGGCCTTTAAGTCGGTATTGGTATTCGTTGAGCTGGGGCAAGTAGTACTCGTTAAGACTAAATTCAAAGCTGATGGCATTTTGGCGGTAATCCAGCGCTTTGGGCAGAGCGCGCTCGTTTTGCCACTGTTGTTTTGCGAGCGTTTTACCGTGGTTAATACTAATGCCCGAGATCACAACATTGTTGGAGCTGCGGGCTTGCTTGAGCAAGTCGGGGTGGAATATCGTAAGGCCCTCCTTGCTGCCCATCCAAACGCGGCCGTCTTCGGCCAGATAGCTGGCATTGCGGTTATGGTTTGCGCCGACTAAACCGTGCACCTGCTTGTAACTTTTGACGCGATGGGTGTCTTGGGCCACTTTTACCAAGGCGACGGGAGTGCCCGCCCACACATTGCCATCGGCGTCTTCTAACAGGCTGTTTACACTCGGGCTGGGCAGCCCTTGTTGCACACCGATATGTTCAAATTTATCGGCTTTGGGGTGATAAATACTCAGGCCCGCATCGCGAAAGCCTATCCACAGCTCGCCATTTGAGTGATGTAGCAGCGAGATCGCTTGGTTGCTGGCAGGGCTGTTAGGGTTAGCGCTTTGGTGCAGTACCATATGAAATTGATCGGTTTTTTCATCGTAGCGCGATAACCCGTGCAAGCTGGCAATCCAAAGCTTGCCGAGGCTATCGAGCTCGATATCGCGCACAAACTCACCGGCAATACCTCGCTGCGGCGCCGCTGGATTAAAGGCGGGCGAGGTCGCCATATTGAAGGCGTAATGCTTCACATCGCCATCGGCAAGTCGTAGTTTGTAAACCCCTTTTTTCTGGGAGCCCACCCAGAGGTTGCCTTGGTTATCGTTTTTAAGTGCCCAAATGTAAGCGCTGTCAACGCGCTTGCTCAGGTCGGCATGGTTAAGGATGTTGTGCCACTGTTGCGTTTTGGGGTTGTAGCGCTGCAGGCCACCGCCAAAACTGCCCACCCAAATATTGCCCTGATTGTCGCGCTCCAGCGCCAGCACCGGGTTAGCCAGTAAGCCGCTATTGTCTGTGGTTAGGCTTTTGACGCTGCCTTGCTCGGCATCCATTAAATTGAGGCCGCCCTCTGTGGCCACCCAAAACTGACCATTGCCCGCCGGTAATAGGCTTAGCACCGATGAATGGTTTAGGCCGTTCTGGAAGCGGTTACTTTTTTTGTAGCGCGTGAGGCTATCGCGCTCGCGGTTGTAATAGTCCACCGTGCCGGAAAAGTTGCCGACCCACAGGTTGTTGGCGTTATCTTCGAAGGTAATGCGCGCTTTATCGGAATTGAGCGACTCGAATACGCTCGGCTCGTGCACGTAGCCCTCAATTACCCCGTTGGCAATGTTCATACGCCAAAGCCCTGCGCTATCGGTGCCAATCCAAAGATAACCCTGCGAGTCGCCGCGCACGCCCCAGACGTTAGTGGTCACAAAATACGCGTCAGCGTTAGGCTGCGGAGAGTATTGGGTGAATTGCCCGCTGAGGTAATCAAACTGGATAACGCCGCCACCCAGCGAGGCCAGCCAATAAGTTTGGCCATCGTAGCTAAAAATGCCGCGGATATCGGAGTGGGGAATACTGTTTGGGTTGTCGGCGTCGTGGCTGTAATAGCGAACCGTATTGTGCACAAGGTCGACTTCTATAAGCCCTAAATGGCTGGTGCCCAGCCACAGTGTGTCCTCATGCACGTAAACATAGCGCGTGTGCAACAGCGCCGGCAATTGCTCCGCAAACGGTAAGCTCACGGGCTCCAAGGTATGCCGGTTTAAAATACCGAGCCCCTCTGTGGTGGCGAGAAAGAGCAGGTCTTTATAGAGCGCAATAGCGATAGCATCGTTGCCGGGGATTTTGCCCGAGGCGGCTTCAATGTGATCAAACGCGCCCGTCTGTAAATTAAACCGGTCGAGTCCGCCGACTGTTGCGATCCACAAATAGTTGTCGCCATCGGGGGCGAGATCTTGCACGTAATTGGCGCCGATACTGTTGCCGCCGCCTTGATGCTTGCGGTACAGCGTTACCCGGTGGCCATCGTAACGCACCAAACCGTTTTCACCGCCGATCCACATAAAACCGCGGCTATCCTGGGTGATGGCAGTAATGGCACCGACGTTGGTTTGGTCGTTGGTATAGTCGCTGAAATCAATATGTTTAAATTCGACGAAGGGCGCTAATGGCAGGTGCGGCTGGGGTTCGGTAAGTGCGCGCAGTGGCAAAAGGCTGGCCACCAGGCCAGCCAACGCCAAACCCGTAAAACCCCCACCGATAAAAATAAGCCCGCGCAGCAAGCGCATCAGCAAGCGGCGCAGCGGTGAGGTATTGGCTAACCCCGCGAGCAAGCGTTGGCCGCGGGGCCGTAAAACAGGCAAGCAAGTCATGGAGGTGTATACACCAAGCGCACCACAAAGCGTGAGCGTGCTTTCGTGGTGCACTTTAAAAAGGTTTCGCCTTTGTGGGCTTCGAGCCGGTAATCGGCAGGGGTCATTTGCCAAAGGCCGTTGGCGTTGGGTGGGTGTAAAGCCACGATGGCAACAAGGTATTGCTGTGGGTTGGCCATAACTAACCCGCGAGCGTCGGTTAGGCTTGCGGCAATATCGAGCCCAAAGCCATATTGTTGTGTGACACAGCCTTTCAGCATGGTCGCAAAGGTGAGCGAATCCTCAATGGTAAGAACTTTTGGGTCCGGCTTCATTACGTGCTCTAACAAAGGTGTATTACTTATAACCTTAGCTTAAACACGCTATTTTGCCTGCAATTACAATGTTGATTTAGGCGACCACGGCCCAGCAGCTTGCGGGCGCTTAAAAGCACATCAAACGAGCAGCCTAAGTTGCTATAAGCCGTGGCTTATATGGGCAAAACGTTAACCGCCCTTAAAAGTAGTAGGCGGCATTTAATGTCATGTGGTCGCCCTTGCGCACCGCTTGAATCGGGTCTTGGTTTGCATCGCTGGCGTAAAGGCGGCCGTCGAGGGTAAGCACCCAGTTGTCGCCAAAGCGGCGGCTGGCTTCAATAAACCCCAGTTGACTGCTGCTGTAGTCCAAATCTTGTATAAGCCCCACCAGCAGGCTGGTATTTTGAATGTCGTTTAAGGTTAGGCGAGCGCCGATAAACAGGTCGTTTTGCAGTGGGTCTAGGGCGTTGTTAGCTGCGCTGTTGTGGTGGTATTCACCCAGTAGGCCCAAATCGGCCTGGCTGCCGGCGACGCCAATCAGGGTGTATTCAAAACCGGTGGTCAGGGCGCTGAAGTCTTCGGTGACGGCGCGCAGTGTGGCGTCTAAGCCATTATCGCGCGTGCTTTGATGAATGGCCTCTAGCTTCCATAGCCACGAGCCGACGGTGGCCTGTACATCGATTCCCGCCTGGTGAATTTGCGTGTAATAGGGCACTAACACTGGCTCACCCTCGGCACCGAGTGCCGGAATTAACAGGGGCTCGCGGTCGGTGCCGGCAAAATACGATAGGCCGACATCCCAAATGTCGATGCTGTGCTTATAGCGCAACGCCCAATCAATGTGCGCTTGCTCGGCCGAGGATTGATACTGCGCGTCGTCGAGCGCGACAGGTGCGGGCATGCCCAAATAGCTATCTGGCCCATCGAGCGTGCGCTCGCGAAAATACGGCAGTATAAAAGCGTTGAGTGTGCCCCAGTCGTGAATGCGGGTGAACTGCAGCATCGGCTGGCCGAGCTTTTCCTCGCCATCGGGCGATTCCACCGCATCGGTTTGGTTAACGATATCCACCCGGTGCGCCGATTCTGTGACGCCCCAAAATACCTTGCTGATGCCAGCCCGTACTTCCCAAGTATCGGCGTAGTAGAGCCAGACCAGTTCTCGAATATCGGCGTGGCTGCGTTCATCGTCGGTATCGTCGCCGCGGGCAAAAGCCTTGGCGGTGATGCTGTTGTTGCTGTTTTCGCTTTGCCAGTAAAGCTCTAGTTCGCCAAACGCGGAGGCTTGGGTTTTTTGATACTCCGTAAAATAGCGCAGCTCGGCACCAGCAGAGCCTCTAAGCTCTATGGCCCAAGCGCTATGGCTCAGCGCGGCGTTGGCGGTGAATAACAGGGTTAACGAGGCAGTTTTTAGGGGTTTCACAAAAAGTCCTTACAAAAAAGCGACGGCAAGCGCGCAGGCCGAATGCCGTAGGGCGTTGTATAGCTCAGATCGACGGTGCTATCGAAGGCTAATGCTTAGTTCACGCAACTATTCAGCGGCTCACTAACGTGGGCACTGGCTAATCATTTTCTAGGCCGTTCAAGCCTTCTCGACATCTTGCTCCATGCGATGTCTACCATTGGCTGTCCTGCCAATGCAGGGCACTATACAAGCGCTCCCGGCGCTTCAATGCCTAGATAATAATCAACCAGCACCCTTGTAAACGGTTAATTCTATTTAGCTGAATAATTACGGGTTTACCAGCCAATAAATGGCTAATGCTCAGGCCGAAGGCGGTAAAGGTAGTCTCGCAAGGTTGCGTTGAGCTGGTGCATTAATTCCAGCGACTGCATGCACTTAACTGTGCCGACGATGCCTTGGTGCGAGCTAATAATAAAAGCCGATATCAGTTTGGCATCGATGCGCTTATCGACAGTGCCGTTGGCTTGGCCCGCCACAAGTGCGGTTTCTAGGGTATTTTGCCAATAATTGTGAATGGCCAGTAGGCGGTCTTTAAAGCCCTCGTCCAAGCTGCACATCTCTTGCGATAAATTATTGAGTGGGCAGCCACGGACCACGTCATCCTCCACGACTTGCTTATCGAGGTCGGTGAGTATTTGCGCATAGGCGGCGATGGGGTCTTCGGCGTTGGCTAAATTCTGCAATATTTGTTTTTTAACCGTAAATAGCACCTCATCGACCACCGCATAACCCAGCGATTTTTTACTGGGAAAGTGATGGTAAAGCGCCCCCTTGGCGAGCCCGGTTTTTTGCAAAATGTGTTCAATGCGCATGCCTTGAAAACCGTTTTCGTACATCTCGGTAAACGCCGCCTCTAAAATGCGATTGCGGGTTTGCTCGGGGTTAGTGTCGTGGCAGCGGCATAAGCCAAAAATCTTTAAGTAGATAGACTTGGCGAATTGTCGAACTTTGCAATCGCTCATGGAACCTCTCGTTATGGGTTTAACTTGCGCACAGTTTAGCGCGCGCGTTTAAGTGCGCTTTGGCTAAAATCGCTGTCGTCCAAGCCATTGTCAAAGGTGTACTCGGTCCAATTGAGCGTGGTCTTTTTACCGGTTTGATGGTTCTGCACCACGTATTTCATGGCGCGCCAGTACTTATCATTAAATTGTTCAAAATCGGTAAAGTCTAAGGTTTTAAGGTGCGCGCCTTTGCGATCGTAAAACGCAATTTTGCGAATAATGTATTCCTGTTGGTCGATCCAAACGTCTAAGTACTGGTAGCCCGAATGCTCGTATTGGGGTACGTATTTAACCAAAAATACCGGGTGGCCATCGAGGGTGTCGTCGCGCAAGTATTCATACTGGTATTTTTCGATCTCCAGTGATGACAAATCCTCAAACGCAAATTCGCTGCCCAAAAAAGGCCCCGACTTGTTGGCCGAGCTAATGCGTTTAACGCGTTTAAGGGCGGGCAAGTACAGCCATTGCTGGTCGGGCTCTAGGGCGTGCGAAAACGATAAAAATGCGGTGCCTTCTACATCGCGCGGTTGGTGGAAAATGGTTAAGGTTTTATCGCCATCACCGTCCACCTCCAGCGTTTTCATTTCCATTTTGCGCTCGCTGCTACGGCCTTGCTTATTGGTTAAAATCATTTCCATCGTGGCGTGGCTATCGCCCCAACCGCGGTCGCGATTTTGCACTTCAGAGGCAATGGTTAAACCTTTCTGCGCGGCATCGTCTGCCGTTGCGCGGGTTGCGTTAACCGCCGCAAGGCCAAGCGCGCAAGCAAGCGCCCAGCGGGGCAAGGTGGATAATAATACTTTCATAATGGCTCCTTAAATAAACGGTAATAGGCACGGCCTTGCGTGCCCGGCGCCGCACCCGCAGTGGTGCGGTCGATGGTTCAAAACGCTACGCCGCGGGCGATTGTGCAGCGGCGATGGGGGTTTGTGTATTGGCTGTAGTGCTGGCGCCGGTGTGTGCGCTAGCGCGGTAATGGCGTTTGTCCAGCGCCATTAACAGCGGTGGCAATAATAAAAAGTCGACGGCTAAGGCTATGGCAATGGTCATTGCAGTAACGATGCCCATATCGGCATTAAGCTTAAAGCTGGACATTGCCAACACCATAAAGCCCGCCACCAACACCACCGTGGTGACCACTAATGCACGGCCAACGTGGGTAAACGCATAAAGGCAGGCCTCCTGTGCGCTATAGCCTTTTTCGCGGCGCGCACGCAGGTATTTACTGAGAAAGTGCACGGTATCGTCCACCACAATGCCTAAGGTCATGCCCGCCACCACGGAAACACTCATGCCCACTTGGCCATTCACTAAACCCCAAATACCGAAGGCAATACCGGCGGGGATTAAATTGGGTACCAAACTAATTAAACCGATTTTTAGCGAGCGCAGCGCGACGATTAAAATGAAGGAAATCGCAATAAGGGCTAGGGTGGTGCCGCCCAGCAAGCTTTGCGCATTGCGCATCCCGATATGGGCAAACATTAAATTGGGGCTTGCGGCCTCCACCTCGTAGTCTGCCGCGTGAGTCGCTAGCCAGTCATTGATGGCTTGCTCCATCGCCAATACTTGGCTGCTGCCCATGCTCACGGTCGACATCGTCACCCGCGTTGCCGATTTATCCACATTGATTTGATTATTTAAATCCAAGCCGTAAGGCAGCGACATTTCATACAGCAATAAGTATTGCGCCGCCAACTCGCGCGATTCAGGGAGTCGGTAATAGGCGGGGTCGTCGCCGTGCATATTTTGGTTAAGCCGTTTTAGGGTGTCGGTCAAGGTAAACACGTGGCTAACTTCGGGGTAACTTTTAAGGTAGCTGACAAATTCATCGACCTTCGCCAAATACGCGGGCTCCGCAATGCCGCCGGGCTCGCCCGCCTTAAAGGCGTACTCTACGGTGTAGGGGCTGACTAAATGCTCCGAGGCATAATCGGTATCTACCCGAAAGGGCACACTTTTATCAAAGTAATTAACAAACTCGTCGTTAATTTCGTTTTTGGGCACAAACGCGGTGAAGCCAATGCTTATTGCTAGCATGCCCCACAGTAACGGCTTGCGGCGGTGAATCACCAAGGCGCCAAATTTACCTAGCCCAGAGCTGTAATGGGCACTAACCGGTTGTGGCTTAATGTTGAAGGGTAAAACAGCTACCAAGGCGGGTAAAAAAGTAATGC
Source organism: Marinagarivorans sp. (assembly GCA_036554385.1). GTDB lineage: Bacteria > Pseudomonadota > Gammaproteobacteria > Pseudomonadales > Cellvibrionaceae > Marinagarivorans. The sequence goes on from DATBNJ010000095.1 coordinate 19,931, forward strand.
TCAGCACAAACGCCAAGCTCACGCCCAGCGCCACGATATTGCCCAGGTGCGCAAGCGGCGGTACCTCGGAAAAATTCATACTTAAAAAACCAAGCGCCGTGGTAATCGAGGTGAGAAATATCGGCATCATATTCACGCGCAAGCTTTCGACTAGCGCCTGTGGCTTTGTTAAACCGCCGCTGCGCATACCCCATAAAAAGGTCACTAATAAATGCACCGCATCGGCCACCGCCATGGTCAGAATAATTGTGGGTGCCGATGCCGTAGGCGGTGTGAGTTTTAAACCCGACCAGCCAAAAATGCCCATGGCCCCGGCAATAGACAGCACAATAAGCATCACGGTGCTAAAGGTTGCGCTAACGCTGCGCAGCAAAACGCCCAATACCACAATCACCACCAAAAACATGAGTGGCACCAGCGTAGTCATATCGCTTTGCGCGGCTTCGGCAAAGGCCGCGTTCATCATCACGATACCGCTTAAGCGCACCTCGAGGTTATTGTCTCGCGCCTCCAGTTGCTTGGCCAAATCGCGTACAAATGCGGCTGCTTCGGGCACTTCGGTAAGCTTTTCGCCGGGCAGTTGCAGCGTGACATTAATGCCCGTCACACGGCCGGTTGCGTCGATTAAGCGCTGTGCTAAAAGGGGCTCGTTAACCGCGATCTGTTTAATGGCGCTTAGCTCGGCTGCGCTGAGCGCGCTGGCATCCGCCACTAAATCGGCGACATTTAAATCGTCTTCGATCGCTTCGGTATATTGGTAGTTGGTAATCGAATCCACGCGAGAGGAATACGGCGTTTGCCACGCTTGCTCGGTTAACCATTGGATGCTGGCCAGCGTTTGTGGCGTAAAGACGTTGCCATCTTTGGGGGTGAGCACAAACAGTACGTTGTCCGATTTATCGTAGGTATTCTGCATCGCCTCAAAGGCGGCAAGCTGCGGATTTTCCTTGGCGAAAAAGGCGCGGTAGTCGTCGGTAAAGGCAAGGTTTTTAGCGCCGGTGGCCGCTGCAAAGACTAAGGCCGTGCTGGCCAGTAAAACCCACCACCTAAATTGGATAATAAATTCAGCATAGCGGCGAATAAAGTGCTGTTCCACGGGAGCTCCTTGTCACAAAACGTAGCAATAAACCTGCTTGGAAAAAACGAAAACTAAGCCCGTTTCGAAAAACCAATCGTTTACGCTGTTAATTTTCACAGCAAATGCGCCACAGAAAAACCGAATGCACAAGAATTATCGAGTGCCGTCTTTGCCTATGGGCTGTGTATGTACCGATCAAAAACGTGGCTTGCTGGGCGATACTGCCCGCCCGTAACCGCATTGACCTAGCCTGCTTTTTTAACCCCCTAGCAAACCTTGCACAATCGGCACGTGCAAATTGACGCAACGCATCGGGCTGTTAGCTCGGTAAAACAGACCAACTGGTCTGGCGCTAATTACAAGCCAGACTAACTGGTCTGTCAAGTAGAAATTGCACTAACCGTTAACATCGCATATTCCAAAAGTGTCTCTGTCGGCCCGTACCCGTGACCTACGCTGTAGGTATCGAGCATGGCAAAGGAAAACCCAAGTAACAGCGCGCCACGTTGAATGCGTTGCGCGCCCACCTTGCGGATCTCGCTGCCAGGCATGCCCTAAGCAATGCCCAAGGCGCCGATATTTAGAAAGGAAATTAACGTGCCATCCGCTATGAGAAAATGTTTTTTTGACAAACATAGTCACAGCGACAATATTGGTATTAGGGTTTTCGCATAACCCATTTAAGGAGTTAACGATGTTCCACCAAGCCACCATCGACAAGGTTACACACAAACGCCAATACCACGGCAAATTTCCGCCCACCGCTGATGGCGACGAACGCCGCATTGGCATGGCGCCTATTCCCGAGAGTATTGATCTCTATCTGAATACACAACAATTAAATGCGCTGCAAACCATGGAGTACTTCGGCTGGGAGCTAGCCTTTGTGCGCCGCAGCGATTTAAGCAATATTTTGCCTGTAATTAAACATCGCAAAAAGGGCGAATTCGCCGTGCTCGCCGTGGATGGCGACATTATTCGCTCGCCGGATATTGGGATTCGGCATTAGGAGTGATAGGTGCGGGCTGGGGTAAAGTTATTGTGGTAAAGCGTGGGGTACGGTGTTCCATTGCAACTTGTTAACAAACGTAGTCTATCGGAGCGAATTCCCCTCCTTCGTTGCTACCAAGCGCCCACAGCTGCGGGCGTTAACGGGAAAAACGTGCAAGGACACGCACTCTAAATTCTGAGTTTGCGGCTTTAGCGATTATCCCACACCCCGAGCACCACCTCTGCGGACCGGCGTGAATACTTCCTTGTAGCCTGCAATCGGCCATCCAGGCCTCATAGCTTCCGCCGAGATGGCGCTCGAGGTGTTTGGGGTGTCCTAGTCATTCGCGATGGTTTGACAGCTGTTGAGGCAAAAATAGTTAATAGGTGATGTTATTGAAGATTTAGATATGCAGTGGAATCGTAAAGTGACTGTCCCGTCAAAATATGCCATCCACCGGCAATAACTCTTTTCCGTGGTGTAAGCCATCTGTTTACTGCGGATAAAAGCTCGCAGTTGATCCATGAAGCGTGTGGGTTGGCTGGGAATGGGAGGTCGGATATCAGTTATCATGGCTTTTACTCTGAATGCTGGCTATGAAAACAGTATTGCAGTGATTTTTAGGTTGATCAATATTTGACCGATAAGCGGCAAAAATATCTTAATATCCCCTCTGACTGAATATTAAGATATTTTGGCTAGCTAATTTTTAAAAGCTATAAAAATCAAAGGGTTGTAGCGTTTTTGTGTTGTGCTGATATTATAATATTCGGCCTTGATATGACGGTATATTTCTGGGTTTAGATGGGGTAGTATCGCTGTAAGCTACGGGGGGCGGGGTTTTGACCTTTTTTCTCGTGAAAATGTCGGCCGGGAAAAGCGTCTGACGGATATACAAATGTTAGCCACAAAAATGGAGATCGAGCATTGTTCGGGCTATTTAAGAAGAAACAGAAAGAAAGCGAACCTCAATTTATAGTGGTCACGATTAATGCTCGTATCCAGCCTATGCATCGGGGCGAAATATACGAAGATCCCCTTGATGAGATTCTGGCAAAGAATTCAGT
>DATBNJ010000149.1:0-7515 GCA_036554385.1 Marinagarivorans sp.
TGAAAAACAATGCGGCAAGGCTCCCCTTCTACGCCTACAACGCCTTTCATCCTGTAAATATCTACGCCCTTAGTTTGCAAAAATACATCTAGCCAGGCATTGATCTTAGACATATCAAACAAGCCGGGAAATTCAACCGACACAGATGACACTTCGCTATTGTGCTCATGTTCGGCGTTAAAATAATGCTCTGCCACGGGCGTGTACTCAGTATCGTCGTGATTAAGTAGTTTCATGTCGAATTCTTCCGGCGTATGCTGGGAAAACACCGCAATGTTTTTAGCGACATCCGTAATAAAAGAGAATTCGTAGGACTCTTGACCTTCGAGCTGCAGTTGGTAGCACTTTCCAGCTTGGGCGACGGTTTGCCCGTGGGAAAGAGGTTCAGGTGTTTTAGAGAATTCAACAAACACGTCTTCTGCCAGTGCTCGCACGCTTGTTTCCAAAGCTTCTTTCACATCGGTTAACAGGAACGTCATATCTGGATCTGGGCCGTTAGCCAACTGAAAACGATAACGACCTTTCGGTAGCACCCAAATGCCGCCCCATTCAAAGGGGTATTCGGGCTCTAAGAAGTTGGGTTTCATCTCAACCGCGCGCTCCAAGTTAAACCCTCCAATATCAAGCAATTCAGCAATGGGGGCATCAGCCATCGTAGCCGAGTAAATTCCCGCCATTTGATTCATTTCTTGCAAGCGCCTTTTTAGACTGAGCATCTCAGCTTCAGTGGTCAGATCAGCCTTGTTTAATATAATGCGGTCGGCAAATGCAACTTGCGCCAACACCTCGTCGGTATTGCAGTCGAGGTGTTGGCTGACATGCTTTGCATCCACAAGGGTAATAATGCCATCTAACTCATATTGTTCGCGAATGTCTTCGTCCACAAAAAACGTTTGCGCAACTGGCCCTGGGTCAGCCATACCCGTGGTCTCAAGAATTACACGGTCAAATTTATCCTTACGCTCTGCAAGGTCACCAAGAATGCGTATTAAATCGCCACGTACAGTGCAGCAAATACAACCATTATTCATTTCAAAAACTTCTTCATCAGCATTGATTACCAAGTCTTGGTCGATGCCAATTTCGCCAAATTCATTTTCGATCACGGCTATGCGCAAGCCATGCTCCTCAGACAATATTCGGTTGAGTAACGTGGTTTTTCCGCTGCCAAGAAAACCGGTAAGCACGGTAACGGGAATTTTATTCGGCATGTCAGCCTCCAAATTAGTTGATGATATATCGTATCTATTCGAGAGCCTTTTAAGGCTCAGTAAAGGCCGCAATTAGCGACATTACGTTGTGCTGCATCATGGTGAGATAAGTGCCTGCTGGGTCATGCACATCGCTCAATGCGTCGGAATACAGTTTCCCGCCAACGGCAATATCCGTTTCGGCGGCGATACGTTGTAGCAATCGCGGATTGTTAATATTCTCCATAAAGATTGCTTTGACACGATGCTTTTTGATCTGCTTAATAATAGTGGCCACATCCGCAGCTGAGGCTTCGGCATCGGTACTCAAACCCACCGGTGATATAAACGCGATGCTGAACTCATGGCCTAAATACCCAAAGGCATCGTGACTGGTGACCACCATACGCTCTGATGCCGGCACCTTGGCCAGCTGTGCAATTAATTCCTGCTCTATGAGCTCCACCGCGTTTAGGTATTGCCGTTGGCGCTGTAAGAATGCTTGAGCATATTGTGGCCGCTGTGCTATGAGTGCCTGGGTAATATTGTGAATATACACGCGTATATTGCGAAAGCTCTGCCAAGCGTGTGGGTCCGGTTCGTCGCCATGAAAAAGTACCTCAATGCCTTTGCTGGCTATTAGAGATTGCCCTTGGTAGCCACAGTTTTCGATTAAACGGGCAATCCACCCCTCAAACCCCAAGCCATTGACAATTACTAGGTCCGCTTGTGCAACAGCAACCGCATCAGAGGGCTTGGGCTGATACATATGTGCATCGCTGTTGCGGCCAACCAAGTTCACCACACTGACGTAGTCTCCACCCAGTTCGCGGACCAAATCTTCGAGAATCGAAAAACTGGTGACAACGCGAATCGCAGAGCCGTTAACATCTAATACGGTCACATTAGCGTTACTTGCACTAACGGCGCTCGATAGGATACAAACGGATATAACGAAATACTTAAGCAGAAATTTGAATAAAACCATTGTTTAACCTGTTAGGTGCTGATTGGCAAACACTTTGCTCAGGAAGCCGCCGTGCGCGCCAAAAAAGATCGAAGCGATATAAAACACACCTACCGACAGTACAATCGCAGGGCCAGCCGGCAAGTCAACGTAAAATGAAATCAACAGGCCGGTAACACAGCCCGCTAGGCTGATCAACACAGCAACGAGAAGCATACCGTCCAAGGTTTTCATCCAAAAGCGAGCCGCGGCGGCAGGAAGAATCATCATTCCAATGGCCATCAGCGTACCTAAGGCATGAAAGCCCGCAACTAAATTGATGACCATCAAAAATAAAAAACCGTAATGCGCTACGCCACTTGCGGGGCCATAACGACGTAAAAACTGCGGGTCTACACAGTCGATCACAAGCGCCCGATACAAAATCGCTAAAATAAATAAGCTAATAGAGCAGATGCCAGCCAGCAGATAAAGTGCCGCATTGTCGAGTGCTAAGATATTGCCAAACAACACATGAAATAAGTCCACATTACTGTGCTTGAGCGACAGAATCACTACGCCGAGCGCCAATGAAATTAGATAAAATGCGGCCAGGCTAGTGTCTTCTTTTATGTGCGTACTTCGCGCGACCCACCCAGCCAATGCTGCGACGACAATCCCCGCCACCAAGCCTCCCAGTGTCAGCCCAATCAATGAAAGCCCTGAAATTAAATAGGCAACTGCGGCACCCGGTAATATCGCGTGCGCCATAGCATCGCCCGTTAAACTCATGCGTCGCAGTGTCATAAACACACCCACCGGCACGGCACCCAAGCACACTGCAAAACTGCCTATAAGCGCGCGCTGCATAAACATGTATTCACTGAAGGGGCTGATGAACAACGCAAAATTGATATCAAGCGGCACGTTTTGTACACCACTGTGCATGGTCGTCAAAGGACTCACAGAGCCTTCGCGCCCGCGTCAGGTTTTCTTGGGTCAGTACAACCTTCGTTGGTCCATGACCAATACACTCACGTGCCAATAACAAGGCTTGTGGACAATACTCGTGCACGTAGTCAAGATCATGCGTCACCATAATGATGGTGCGTTTCGCCTGATGCCATTGTTTAATAACCTGCGTGAGATCGGCCAGTGTTTTTGCATCAATCGCATTAAAAGGCTCGTCCAATAAAATCACCGGCTGATCTTGCACTAAAACCCTAGCAAACAAGCTGCGCTGTAGTTGGCCACCTGAAAGGGTGCTGAGCATTCGCTTTTCGAAACCGTCTAATCCCACCGCAGCAAGGGCGTCGGCACATTGCCGACTTTGCTGCATAGTCAAGGATTTACAAAGCCCCAGCTTATGCCATAAACCAGTACTCACAAGCTCAAAAACAGTCATTGGAAAACTTTTATCCAGCAGCGTTTGTTGCGGCAAATATGCCACCTGGCTCGCGCATAGCCCTTCTATACGACCTTCGTGAGTTTGAGTAAACCCTGCCATGGCATTGAGCAAGGTTGATTTACCCGCGCCGTTGGGGCCAACAATCGCCAGCCATTCGCCTTGCGCAATGGTCGCAGTCAGATGGTGCACTGCGGGATGACGATCATAAGCCAAGGTGAGATTGCTCAGTTGAATGGTCATGATGAAGCACTCACACCAAACACCAATAACCACAGCAATAAACTTAAACCCAAAGCCACACCAATACGGCTAAGCACATGCCAATGCAATAAAGGCTTAATGGGCATTCTTTTAAGGTTTGCCATATTATATGCTTCCAGTAAAAGAAGGTGGATAAGGTGCATTTAGCTTCACCGCGTTATGAGCGCAATCGGCCTGCAAGTAAAAGCAACTGGGTCGACCGGTATGACAAGCTGGCCCTTGCTGATCGACTAAACACAAAAGGGTGTCGCCATCGCAATCAAAGCGCATGACAATCAGTTTTTGGGTGTGGCCACTGGTTTCGCCTTTCACCCAAAAGGTATTACGGCTACGCGACCAGTAGGTCATCCGCCGTGTTACCAACGTTTTTTCTATCGCCGGCAGGTTCATCCAGGCGTGCATCAACACCTGACCCGTTTGCTGGCATTGTGCAATCACTGGGATCAAACCTTGCGCATCAAAAGTTAATTGGGCAATACAGTCGCGTAATGGAATAGACTGCTCTACCGTGATGGATTCCAAAGATTGATAAAATGAATTCGTCACGCCGCGTTTTCCATGCAGTTTTCACAGACACATTGCAGTTCAATCTGAGAATTAATGAGATTGTAGCCAGCATCAACAATTTGCTTACCCAGCTCATCAATAATACCTTTGGCGATGGCAATTTCCTTTACGCTTTGGCATTCACGACAAATTAAAAATTGCGGCACTTTATGAGCATGGCTGCAGGTAATATGCGAACAGGCGATATACTTGTTTGCAGAGCTGAGCTTATGAACTAATTGTTCAGATTCGAGATAATCCAAAATACGATAGACGGACATTGTCGGCATAGAGGCGGCAGCGTGTGCATTATAGGCATCCGCCAACTCATAAGCGGACAAAGGCGTGTCGGATATCAATAAAAGTTCCAAAATGCGCTTTCGCTTTTCCGTCAAGCGCCCGCCTGAGTGCACGCAAACATCCTGAGCCTTTGTCATAATGCGGTTTAGTTGCTCGGGGCTCATGGTGCAAGCTCCAATACCGGTTGGTTTTTACTAAGAGTACTTATCCCCTGCTTACCCGCCACTATCCATTGCACCTCGATTTCTTCAAAGCCGGTAAATTGCTGAAAAAGATTCACAGTGATCCTCGGTGGTCCATCGCTATCGCAACGCCATTCATAATGCAACTGAACATCTTGATGGTCGCCGTGTGCATCGGCTGCATGTTGGTGTTCATGATGATCGTCGTGTTCGTGGGTCTCATGCGCATACTCGGCATCAGAAAATGGCACCGCCACGTCAACCGAATAAATAACACAATCAGGGTTTAATCCAAAAGCCGTCACAGGGTTTTGAAGGTTTTTATTTAATTGCTCAACTTGTTGGCGCTGTTGTGCATTTTGAGGCTTGTGTTCAAACCCCAATAGATTGGCCGCGGGCGTATCCATTTCAATTAGCAACTGACCAGCATCATAGACAACCGTCACGGAGGCAAGCCCGTGGGTGTGCGCGGCGGGGTTGGGCCGCTCTTGACTCACACTGGGTTGTCCATACAGCAATCCATATATCAGTACGCAAAAACCTAATTTACTTTTCATGAGAAGCTCCAAACTGGGCTGATAGGTATTGGTCAACGCCGGAGTAAATACCAGCAACTAGAGTATGCAAAAAAAAACTCATGCCATTACGCTCCAGATGGTATTAGCTGGCAGAATTTTCACTGGCGAGTGGTTTTCTATTCATAACAACGGTTGCTCCCTATTTGCTTTCAATAAAAGATAGCGATTCATTTCATGGGCGGCAATTAGGCTGACTCCGGCAGCGCTCGAAAATTGGGCTCCTAATCGAGCACTTGGCGAAATTGTTAGCGCAAGCACCCTGTGCCATGCAGCGCAAAAAAGGTCTTTCATTGATGCTCACTAGATATGATATACCATATCATTATCATGCTGTGACGATCTAAATGTCAAGCGGGGTTTTAACGACCGAATGCTCGACCAACAGTGGCAAGGAGGAGTGGTACCTAAATGGCTAACTATTAAACTGTTAGACCTGACACTGGAGCTTGAGTTAGTCTCGCTATGAGTTCTTGCCCTGAAACGCCGGGGATGGAGAAGTGGATAGCCAGGAAGATCGCGCGGAGCGGTCGCAAGTGCTAATATTAACACCACTTTAATTGCCACTTCTTTGGCGCCCGTTATCACTAAACTGCTATATTCCCTATCAGCTTGTTTAATAAAATAATAGGCTCGCCGCAACGATTAAACGCCACTAATATTAAACACCACTAAAAAGTAGTACACGACAAGACGAGTGAATCTATGGCAAAGTCAGACGCTAGCACTAAGGCAAACTGGCACAGTACATCCGCCCAAGCGGCCCTGAAAGACGTGCGTTCTTCAACTGAGGGCTTAACTCAGCTCGAAGCCGAAGCGCGCTTACTCGATCACGGCCCAAACTGTTTACCACACGCCGCCAAGCACAACCCGTTTGTGCGTTTTTTTCTACATTTCCATAACATTCTTATTTACGTATTGCTCGGCGCGGCTTTAATCACTGCACTTCTCGGCCACTGGATAGACACTGGCGTTATATTGGCGGTGGTGGGCTTAAATGCCGTTATTGGTTTTATTCAGGAGGGCAAAGCCGAACAGGCAATGGATGCGATCCGCCATATGCTCGCCCTGAGAGCTAATGTAATCCGCGCAGGAGAACGCACCGCGATTGATGGCGAGCAGCTAGTGCCTGGCGATATCGTGCTACTGGAAGCGGGAGATAAAATACCTGCTGATCTTAGGTTACTTAGCGCTCATGGTCTGTCCGTACAGGAAGCTATTTTAACCGGCGAATCTGTGCCGGTGGAAAAGCACACGCAAGCCGTTGCTGACAGCGCACCCTTGGGAGATCGCGCCTGCATGGCCTACTCTGGCACCCTTGTCAGCTCAGGCCAAGGTAAAGGGGTGGTTGTGAGCACCGGATCTGAAACGGAAATTGGCCGTATTAGTGGACTACTATCGGAAGTAGAAACGCTGACCACACCGCTGGTAGAGCAAATGCGCCGCTTCGCTAAATGGCTGACCCTTTTGATTCTGGTAATCGCCAGCGCGCTACTTGTGTTTGGCTATTTTGTGGCTGGCCACAATTTTACCGAGTTATTCATGGTCGTCGTGGGCTTATCCGTTGCGGCTATTCCCGAAGGCCTACCGGCCGTCCTTACCATCACTTTAGCGATCGGCGTACAAGCGATGGCGAGGCGCAATGCCATCGTACGTCGATTGCCCGCGATCGAAACTCTCGGCTCGGTATCGGTGATTTGCACAGATAAAACCGGGACGCTTACGCGCAACGAGATGATGGTTGCATCGGTACTATCGCATGATCACCTTTTTACCTTAGAAGGCATCGGCTATGAACCTAAAGGCGCATTAAAACTAGACGATGCTCAGGTACCTATTTCGGAATACGCCGTACTGGAAGAAATCAGCCGCGCTGCCACCCTCTGTAACGATGCGGCTCTGCGAGAACGCGACGGGACATGGGGCGTCGAGGGTGATCCGATGGAGGGAGCCCTGCTCGCATTCGCGGGCAAAATGACCTTAAATACCCGACAGGAACAGGCTACTTGGGCACGCACCCATGCTATTCCTTTTGATGCGAAACACCGCTTTATGGCCACGCTTAACCACAATAAACAGCAGGCGGGCATTTATGTTAAGGGTGCAC
>DATBNJ010000150.1:0-8419 GCA_036554385.1 Marinagarivorans sp.
TTAGCGTTAAATACCATCACCAGCGGCGATGTGATTATTCCTGCTGCGGGATTGAGTCACGCGGGCGCATTAACGATTAATGCCGATAATCTTTCGGATGGTGATAACGACCTAACCCTAGCGGCCACCGATGCGACTCTTAATCTGCGCGATGGCAGTGCAGCACAAACTTGGAATACCAGCTTCGATCAATTAACCGCAACCATTGCCGGCACCGGTGACTTAACGGTGGTTGATAGCGATGCATTAACGATTGCAGGTTTAAATACCGGTGGGGCCGCCAATGTGAGTGCAACGGCAGGGGATTTAACTTTAACCGCGGCGCCCACTGTTGGCGGTGCTTTAGCGTTAAATACTATCACCAGCGGCGATGTAATTATTCCTGCTGCGGGATTGAGTCACGCGGGCGCATTAACAATTAATGCGGATAATCTGAGCGATGGTGATAACGATTTAACCCTAGCGGCCACCGATGCGACTCTTAATCTGCGCGATGGCAGCACAGCACAAACTTGGAATACCAGCTTCGATCAATTAACCGCAACCATCGCCGGCACCGGTGACTTAACGGTAATGAATACGCGCTCGTTAAACCTAGCGGAATTGACGACTGGCGGAGCGGCCAGTGTTAGCACGAATGCGGGCGACTTAACCGTGCTGGCAAACCCGACAGTTGCTGGGCGCTTACAGCTTAATGCTGCGGGCGATCTTATTATCCCGAATACGGGCCTAGCGCATGGCGACGCGTTAGTTTTATCGGCGCAACACATTATTGATACTGACAATGAAATCGAATTAGCGGCTACCGACCTAACGCTTATTCAAAATAACGGTGACAATAGCGCGGTATTTCATACCCAAGTGAACTCACTCGATTTGACTTATAACGGCACAAGCCGCGTGTCGGTTAACGAAAGTGATGCGCTTGAAATTAGCCAGTTTAACACCCTTGGCGATGCGCTTATTTCGGCCGGCGGGGATATTAGACTACTGAGTAATATCGACACCCAAGGTGAGCTGACCCTACAAACCACAGGTACAGGACTGTTAACCACTAGTGCTGCTGGGCTTTCCACGAGCGGCGACTTGGTTTTAGATGTGGCGTCGCTTGTGGGCATCAATCAAGCGCTTACAGTCGGTGCGACCCATGCCGATATTACTTTGCGAAATCAACAACAAGCGCTGCGCATTAACAGCGACTTTGAAAGCGCGAGCTTTGCGCACGCGGCGACCGCGCCGATTGAGCTTGTGCAGGCAAGTGACCTTGTGGTGACCGATTTAAGCTCTGGCGGAAACTTTACCGTAAGTGGCCCCGCAAACTTGCAGTTTCTGCCCTCGAACCCTACGGTTGTGGGCGATTTAAGTTTACTAGCCAACACGCTTACCATTGCCGATGTGGGTTTACAGGTTTCGGGGGGGCTAAATATGACGGCCGAGACCCTGAATACTCTAACCGGCAATGGTGCTGCCCAATTGCAAGCGAATCAACTGAACTTAACTATTGCCTCGGTGGTACAAAATAATGCCCTAACGACCTTAGTGAATAACCTAAGCTTAGGTTACGCTGGCGCGGCTCCGCTAGAGGTTAATTTGCGCGATGCCACAGCGCTTAATCAATTGACTAGCGCGAGCGATCTCACTTTAAACAGTAGTGGCAATATTCAAATTTTGACTGATACGGCCTTAGTTGATGGCCTATTGAATATTAACGCGACAGGCAATGTCGAACTTTTAGATAGCGGGTTAACGGCAGAGAATTTACGCATTCAGGCGTTGGATTTGGTGTCGGCAAGTGGTGGCTTGGTTAATTTAGCGGGCTCCGCTGCCGATATAGCATTGCGTGGCGATAGCGCTTTAAACCTGAATACCCAGCTTGCACAGTTGGCGCTGAGTACCGCAAGTCACCAAGATGTGACTCTCAGCAACAATGGCGATTTAGTGTTGAGCTTATGGGATGCACCCAATACCCGTAATGCCGTGCTGACGGTTATTGGCGACTTACAGATACCTGATACGGGGCTGAGCGCCGGCAATCGCCTAACGATTTCCGCGTCGGATGTTGTTGACTCGGACCGCAATTTAACCTTAATCGCCCCCGAGCTTGTTATGACGCTAACGGAGGCCGCCGACGACAGTCAGTGGTCACTGAACAGCAATCAACTCGACGCAGTGGTGTTGGCACAAGACGGCTCTAGCGCAAGCCTTGTCGTCGTTAATAGTGGTGCTTTAACTCTTCGGGACTTAAATAATGATGGTCGCGCACTAGCGCTTAGCCACGGTAATGTGGCAGTGCAAGTCAGCTCGGGTGATTTAGTCGTAGAAGGTGACCTTGCGGCGGCTGACCTTGCGGCTGACGGGCAGCGAATGGGCATCATTGATTTGGCCGCCGAGCAAGGCGATATAGTCCTTGGGCAATCGGGCGACGTCGCGGTGACATCGACGAATACCTATGATAATGCGGCAGGGTCAAATTTTCGGGGGCAAACCGATTCGCACAATGCAATACGCTTGCGCTTACTCGATACCAGTGACAGCCAACGGCAAATCATTTTGGGTAATGGTGATTCCCAAGTGGCGTTGCTGGCAGAAGGTGGTGATATTGAACTGAACGCTTTCCCAAACGGAACCGACCCGGCCACCGTGCGCACCATTGTGCAAAACGGCGGTACCCGCATTGATGCTTACAATGCAGAATCCGACCTCTTAACCGGCCAAGTGACACTAAACGGTGACCTTGTGGCGGCGGAGCCTTGGCAGCGTATTCGGCAGGACCGTCAACTAGCGTTATGGACAACACCAGCTGAGGTGCCAGAGCCTGGCATGGATACCGATGGTGTGCTGGATAGCTTGACCGATGCGGACGACAGCATCAAAACCGTTGCGCAGGTGCAGGAGCAGGGCTCCGATGCTAGCGCGCAATACGATGCGGTATTTGGCACCTGTAATCCGCTCGATGAAAACGACCGCCAGCGCTGCCGTATTGATAGCGCGCTAAAAGCGTTTTTGTCTCACTGGTTGGTCGGTGGCGAAATGCCGCCTAAATCGGAGATATAGTATGCGAGCACTCGCAGGCCGAATAGTATTCAAAGCGGTGAGCATTTTTTGTGTGGCAGTATGGGCTGCAAGCAGCGCCTTCGCCAAAGAGCCCAAAAGCGAAGCTGAAAAACAAGTGCGCGCGCAGTTTGTCTATAACTTTGCTAATTTTGTTGAGTGGCCAGATGACGCCTTTGAAAAAGACGATTCACCGATCAAGGTGTGTTTATTTGGCAACGTCTTTTTTGCGCCCTATTTGTATTCGTTTAACGGTTCGCTAATCGGTAATCGAGTATTAAACGTCACCAAGGCCGATAGCATGGACCAGATCCGAGCCGGTTGTCATATTCTGTACGTCGGCGAGGATGAGCGAGTGCGGCTGCCGACATTTTGGGGCCAAATACGCTACATTTACGTGCTTAGCATTGGCGAGCGAACTGGCTTTGCCGATAAAGGTGGTATTGTCAATATTTTGCGCACCCGCGACCGAGTTCAGTTTGATGTTAATATTGAAAACGCTTTAATAAACGGCCTATTTCTCGATTCAGACTTGCTCGCGCTGGCCCGCGTGATTAAGCGCAATACACAAAAATAATCATGTTGTCACTTTCGCGCTACCGTGACTTACCGATTCAGCGCAAGCTGTCAATTATTGTGGTTATCGGTATTTTAAGTGCCATTGTTGTCACGGTAGCCAATTTTATTTCATTCGACCGTGACAACGTAAAACGCGATTTAATAGAAGAAATGCGTGTGCTCGCGCGTATTACCGCTGCGCGCAGTGCCGTCGCCGTCGCCTTTGGTGATCGAGCCAATGCACTGGAAAACATTAGCGCATTGGCGTTGCGCTCGACCATTCAATACGCGTGCATCTACGACCAACAGCACAAACTGTTTGCCCAATACCGCCGCAAAAATTCGGTGTTTAGCGGTTGTGACAGTGCACTGCTAACAGGCCATAACCTCGTTCAGCACGACAATCTTTTAGCGGTGGTCGAGCCCATTCAGCGCAAAGGCCAGCGTTTGGGTGATGTACTGGTCGCGTCGGATCTTTCTCCTATTGCCGAGCGAACGCGCAAATGGATATCGACCAGCTTTTTTGTCACTTTGGCGGCTTTGCTGGTTGCCTACTTAACAACCCGTCGATTACAGCGCTCGGTGGTGCAACCGATTGTGGACTTATCCCACGTGATGGACCGCGTGCGCAGTAGCAACGATTTAAGTCTGCGCGCGCGCGCCAAAGGGCACGATGAAGTCGGCGCGCTGGTAAATTCGTTTAACGATATGTTAAGGATTGTTGAAAACCATAACCGCGACCTGGAGATGTTGTATCGCGAGCTTGTCGAAAAAAGTGCCGAGGCAGAAGCCACGGCGGCCTCACTTGAAGTGCGCAATCAACACATTAAAGATGTTTTTGGCAGCGCCGCCCACGATTTACGCCAGCCGTTGCAGGCTATGGCCATATTTGCCGATTCGCTGTTCCGTAAAGTCACCGACCCAGAGCAGCTAAGCACTTTGGATAAACTGAAAAAAGCCATGGAAAATCTCAGTGGCTTGTTTAATGAGATTTTAGATGCGTCGCGCTACGAATTCGACAGCCAAGCGGCGGCCAGTCAAACGATAGGCGTTAAAGATTTATTATCGAGAATGTTTTTAGAGTTCGAGGCATTAGCCGAGCAGAAGCAACTTAAACTCCGGTTTTA
The DNA here is from genome assembly GCA_036554385.1 of Marinagarivorans sp. GTDB lineage: Bacteria > Pseudomonadota > Gammaproteobacteria > Pseudomonadales > Cellvibrionaceae > Marinagarivorans. The sequence goes on from DATBNJ010000150.1 coordinate 4,737, forward strand.
TACGCCCGACTACAAAGTACGGGTTAATGGTGCGTTGCTTGAGCGCATTATTCGCAATCTATTGAGTAACGCTATTCGCTACACCGATCGCGGCGGTGTTTTGTTGGGCTGCCGTCGCAGGGGGCAGTACTTGCAAATCGAAGTTTGGGATACTGGGCGCGGCATACCTGCGAAAAAGCAGGCCGATATTTTCAGCAAATTTGTACAAGTTGACGATGCCGATCGCACCGAACGTGGTGGCTTTGGTTTGGGCTTGGCGATTGTTAAGCAGTTTGTCGATAATTTAGGTTACGACTTAAGTGTTGAGTCGGTTGTGGGGCGCGGCACGGTGTTTCGCCTACGAGTGCCTCTGGCGAGCGATGAAACACACGCATCGGCTAACGCGGCCGAAGCCTTGCTTCATGCGCCTGATGCCCCGGTAAGCACACAAGTCGCCTCAAAAAGCGGCGCCATACACCAAACGAGGCTCGATAGCTTAGAGCCGCCAAATGAAACGCGCATTTTGCTGATTGACGATACCCTTGAGGTTCGCCAAGCACTTAAAATGACCTTGGAAAACTGGGGTTTTGCCGTCGATGATTTTGTGGATATCGAGTCCATGCAGGCGTTTTATTACAATGGTGGCCCCGCACCGGCGTTGATTATTTCCGATTTTCAGCTGGCCGATAATATCACCGGCGATCAAGCCATTGCCGCAGCGCGCCGGCAATTGCACAGTGATGTTCCTGCTTTTATTGTCTCGGGTGCCGAAACCGAAGCGCTGTGGCAATCGATTTCAGCAACGGGCTTTATGGCATTGCATAAGCCCGTTAAGCCGGCGCGCTTACGCGCCATGATTAACCATTTTTTACGCTGAAGGGCTTACCCAAAGGGCGCGCGCGGTAAATCTCCGCTTTTTAACACGGGCTTGAGCTCAAATCAGTGCCTTATCTCTATATGCCACTTCTGCGATCACTGCATGAGTTACTGATTCCCTCGCCGCGCTCGCCTGCCCCAACCCGTGTTGGCGTTTTAGGCCGCTAAACTCAGGTTAAGCCCAAGCGATCGTGCTGATTCTGGCCCTTTTAGCCCTTATAAACTGGCTAGCACTGGCGCGCTAGTATTGTTTTTTTGCCACTCCTTGAGCCGCAGTTCGCACCTGAATTCACAAAATAGGGCAGAATACCTCGCCTTTTTTCACCATTTTATTTGCACTCATTAATCGTCAATGCGGTAGTATGCGCAGGTTTTTTGAAATCGGCGGGTATCGCGATTCCCCTTAATAGGGTTATGTCTTTTTATTCACGCTCTCGCATTGGGCGAGATCTACCGAGGAGGTCGTATGGCTGTAACGCCGAATGTTAATGAAAACCCTGTGAGCGGCGAGGGCTACGTGCCCGGCAAGAGCTACTTAATGCCGTTAATTTGGTTAACATCCTTGTTTTTTATGTGGGGCTTTTTGACCTGTTTAAACGACATTTTGATCCCCCACCTAAAGGGCGTGTTTGATCTTAACTACACCCAAGCCATGTTGGTCCAGTTTTGCTTTTTTGGCGCCTACTTTATTGTGTCTATCCCCGCGGGGTCGCTAGTAAAGCGCATTGGTTTTAAGCGCGGTATTGTGCTGGGCTTAGTCATAGCCGGTCTGGGCTGCTTAATGTTTTACCCCGCGGCAGGCTTGCGCGTTTATGGGTTATTCCTCGCGGCGCTGTTTGTTTTGGCTGCGGGTATCACCATACTGCAAGTGGCTGCCAACCCCTTTGTTACCGTGCTGGGTTCGCCCGAAACCGCATCCAGCCGCTTAACTTTAACGCAGGCCTTTAACTCCCTAGGCACGACCATTGCGCCGACGTTTGGTGCCTTTTTAATCTTGTCATCAGTACCCGAAGGGGCAAGCGTTGCCGAGGCGCAAGCCCACGAGGCAACCTCGGTACAAGGCCCTTACTTAATGTTATTTGGTGCTTTGATTCTTTTGGCTGTGATTTTTGCCGTTTTGAAGCTGCCTAAAATCGTGCAAAGCCCAACGGTTTCGGGTCAAGTCATCGGTGCCTCGGCATGGTCTCATTCGCACTTGGTATTGGGCGCCGTTGGTATTTTTGTCTACGTTGGCGCCGAGGTATCTATCGGTAGCTTTATCGTTAACTTTTTGGGCGACCCCAACATTGTCGGCATGAGCGAGCGCTCGGCAGGGGCTATGCTGACGTATTACTGGATGGGCGCCATGGTCGGCCGCTTTATTGGTGCCGCGGTAATGCGTTACTTGCCCGCCGGTTATGTGCTGGCTTTTAATGCGGTGGTGGCGTGCATTTTGGTGGCGATTGCCGTGGTTTCGTCGGGCACGGTCGCGATGGTGGCAATCCTTGCGGTTGGTTTGTGCAACTCGATTATGTTCCCCACGATCTTCAGCTTGGCATTGCGTGGTTTGGGTGAGCACACTAGCCAAGGCTCTGGCATTTTGTGTATGGCGATTGTCGGCGGTGCCCTTGTACCGCTAGCGCAAGGCGCACTCGCCGATACTATCGGCCTTCAGTTGGCGTTTTTATTGCCAATTTTGTGTTATGCGTTTATCGCTTACTACGGCATGGTTGGCTCTAAGCCAAAAACGGCTTAGCTTAATTGTTTTAAATACGTCAATAGCGCCTTGGTAGCGGTGCTTTGCGTTGGAATGCCAGTTGGGTTGTGACCTGACTGGCATTTTTTTTGGCGGTCGGGTTTTCGGTTGGATATTGGGGGCTCCGCTGAGCGAGTCGAAGGGTCGCAAAGGCTGGGTTCACAAAACGGGTCGTCTGCTTCGCCCTTGGTAGCAGAAAATTCTTACCCCTTACCAAATAGTAAAGCCGCCCGCAGTGCGCTATTGGCAGGTCGATAGCGTCCGCACGGTCTCTCGACCATTTAACAGCTCGTCTAATGTCAGTTTGTAACTGGGTGCAAATAGGGTCAAAAATGCATCCACCTCGGGCATGTCAAAGGCCTCTAAGCGCGCGGCGATATCTTCCGCGGCTTTGGAGAACTCGCTGTTTCCCGCTTTGAGCTCTTCTTGGCATTTTAGAAAGGCCGCGATGGTATCGGCGCCTTTAATCAAACGTTTAACATCGGCCGGTACTTCGGAAGATACCACTAGCGGTGTAAATGCTGCCTTCATATCATCGGGTAACAGTGCAATTAGCTCCCGCTCGGCTTGTACTTCCACGTCTTTAAATGCGCGCTGCATACCTGCCGAGTGATATTTGATGGGGGTTGGCATATCGCCGGTAATCACCTCGGACACATCGTGATACAGCGCAGTGGTTGCAACGAGGTTGGCATCGTAGCTGGCGCCAAAGCGACTGTTACCTAACACAGCCATGGCATGGGCAATGGTGGCAACCTCCCAGCTGTGCTCCATCACATTCTCTGGGATGGCATTGCGCTTTAACCCCCAGCGAACCACCCAGCGGATTTTGCTGATATATGCAAAAAAATGGCTACGCGTTTTTACCGCACTCGACACAAGACCTTTCATAAAACCCCCAATCGCCGCTCAGCGGGATACCGCTTTTGCTGTATCGCCATTCTGCCCATAAAACGGTTTTATATCAAAGCACCACGGCGAGCGTAAAACCGATACCCTTCGCTATAGCCATTACAAATTTTAAGGGTATGTGCGCTTTGCTGAGGCTTTCCTATACTCAAGAAAACCCCCAACTAAGGCTGATGGAATTGTT
>DATBNJ010000205.1:0-17328 GCA_036554385.1 Marinagarivorans sp.
GCACCAACAATACGCCATTTAGCTTCGATAAAGATGCCTTTTCGCTTAGCTCGGGCACCCAGCAGCTCACGCGAGCCAACCCCGAGCTTACCGAGGCCCCCCGCGTGATCAGTGAAGAAGTCGCCTATTTAATGGATTCGATGCTGCGCGATGTGGTAAGGCGAGGCACAGGCACTAAAGCCAATGTGCTTAAGCGCTCGGATTTGGCCGGTAAGACCGGCACAACTAACGGCCCCACCGATGCGTGGTTTTCTGGTTACGGTGGCGGCGTTGTAACGACAACCTGGGTCGGTTTTGACGACAACAGCTACTTAGGTCGCCGCGAGTTTGGCGGCTCGGCAGCCTTGCCGATTTGGGTAGATTTTATGCGCGATGCCCTCGCCGGGCGCCCCGAGCAACGCATGGCGCAACCGGCGGGCATTGTTTCGGTGCGCATTAACCCAGAAACCGGAGAGCGCGCTAGAGTCGACGACCCGGACGCGATCTTTGAGGTCTTTCGGGCGGAGAATGCTCCGCGCGCCAATCGGTCAACGCAACAGAGCATGCCAAACGACAGCATTGAATACCACGAAGAGATATTCTAACGGCCAGCATTGCGGGCGCGGCGATTAAGCCGCACCGCCGCCGGCTTGCAACGCGGCAATGCGCACTTCTAATGGTGGGTGCGTCGACAAGGCGCTTCCTAGGCGCTTTGAGAAACCACTGGTAATACCGAACGCCGCCATAGTATCGGGCATCGCATTTTTCACATGGGCCTGTGTTTCTTGTTGCAGGCGCTGCAAAGCACTAATCATCGCGCCCGAGCCGGCCAATTGCGCGCCCGCAATATCGGCCCGAAATTCGCGACGGCGCGAAAACCATGCGACGATCATGCTCGCCAATATACCTAGCACCATTTCGGCGACAAAGGTTGCGACATAAAAGCCTATGCCATGGCTGTTGTTATCGCGGCTAATGGCGCGATCGACCACATGACCGATAATGCGCGCAAAGAACATCACAAAGGTGTTAACCACGCCCTGAATCAAAGCTAGGGTGACCATATCGCCATTGGCGACGTGGCCTATCTCGTGCCCCATCACTGCGCGCACTTCGTCGCGACTAAAACGATCCAGCAAACCGCGACTGACCGCCACCAAGGCCGCGTTTTTGTTCCAACCAGTCGCAAACGCGTTGGACTGTTGAGACGGGAAAATACCCACCTCGGGCATGCCAATGCCGGCCTCCTGCGCCATTTGCCGCACAGTCTCCAACAACCAAGCTTCTTCGGCGTTGCGCGGCTGGGTGATAACTTGGGTTTTAGTGGTCATTTTGGCGATCCACTTCGAGATCAATAGCGAAATCAACGCGCCCGAGAAACCAAATACGGCACAAAATGCCAGCAACGACTGCAAATCCAAACCGCCGCTCTGGTCCAAATAACGCCCTACCCCCAAGAGGTTAAGGGTAATACTGGCCACCAGAATAACGGCCAGGTTGGTGCCCAAAAATAACGCTATACGCATCATGTCTTTTTCCTCACACTAAAAAAACCATCGGTGCAGAACCGGTGGCAACTGGACGCTAATATGGTTGCGAAACTCGCAATCTCAAGACATGCAAAAGGCCCTAAAGTGCCGAGCTTATGCTTCGGGTTTAACGCGGCAAACTGTGTTAAACCCAAAGCCTAAGCATTTTTCGTTAGCCACAAAAAATCCCACCTCGTTGCCAAGGCAGGATTCTTAACGAAAGGGCTTTACACCAAGAGGCCTTCAAGATCAGAAGGCCTGCGCCCCATTACTTGGCGCGCTTGCGCTCGTTTTCGGTTAGCAGCTTTTTGCGTAAACGAATGCTTATTGGCGTTACTTCAACCAGTTCGTCATCTTCAATAAACTCTAAGGCTTGCTCTAGCGTGTGCTTAATGGGCGGAACCAGTGTAAGAGCCTCATCCGTACCCGAGGCGCGTACGTTGGTCAGCTGCTTACCCTTGCTCGGGTTAACGGCCAAGTCGTTGTCGCGCGAGTGGATACCGATAATTTGCCCTTCATACACATCTACCGCGTGACCTAAGAACAAACGGCCACGACTTTGCAGGTTAAACAATGAGTAGGCTGCCGTCTTGCCTTTGACCATGCTCACCAGCACGCCGTTCTGACGGCTCACAACGTCACCAACCTTCACGGGGCCGTAGTGGTCAAAGATACTGGTCATAATGCCGGAGCCAGAGGTCATGGTTAAAAACGCGCCGCGAAAGCCAATCAAGCCGCGCGAAGGAATCATAAACTCCAAGCGCACACGGCCCTTGCCGTCGGGCTCCATGTTGGTAAGCTCGCCTTTGCGCAGGCCGATTTCTTCCATGATGGAGCCTTGATGTTGCTCTTCGACATCAATCACCACCTGCTCGTAGGGCTCTTGGATAACGCCGTCGATGACTTTTTGAACCACTTCAGGGCGAGAAACCCCCATCTCGAAGCCTTCGCGACGCATGGTTTCAATGAGTACCGATAAATGCAGTTCACCACGACCCGACACGATAAATTTATCGGGTGTATCGCCTTGTTTCACACGCAAGGCAACGTTGTGGATAAGCTCTTGCTCCAAGCGGTCTTTAATGTTTCGCGTAGTAACAAACTTACCCTCTTTACCGGCAAAGGGAGAGTCATTGACGATAAAAGTCATGCTTACCGTCGGCTCGTCGACAGACAAGGCGGGCAGCGCTTCGACGTGCTCGGGGTCACACAGGGTGTCTGAAATGCTTAGGCCATCGATACCGTTGATGCAGACGATATCGCCCGCTTGCGCCAACTGGGTTTCCACCTGCTCAAGACCCAAATAGCCTTTGACGTTTAGCACCTTGCCTTTGCGCTCTTTGCCATCAGCGGATTTCACAACCACTTGCTGGTTGGGCTTGAGCCGGCCACGCGTGATACGGCCAACACCGATAACACCCACATAGCTGTCGTATGCCAAAGCAGAGACCTGCATTTGAAATGGCGCTTCAGGGTCAACTTCAGGCGCGGGACACTTGTCGACGATCATTTGGTACAAAGGCGTCATATCGTCGGCCATGTCTTCTGGGTCTAAACCGGCGATGCCGTTTAGTGCCGAGGTGTACACAACGGGGAAATCCAGCTGCTCATCATTAGCACCCAAGGCATCAAACAAATCAAAGATTTGATCCATGACCCAATCAGGACGCGCGCCTGGGCGGTCGATTTTGTTGATAACGACAATGGGGCGCAGGCCTTGCTCAAACGCTTTAGAGGTCACAAAACGCGTTTGCGGCATCGGGCCATCAACGGCATCCACCAACAAACACACGCTATCGACCATCGACAATACCCGCTCAACTTCGCCGCCAAAATCGGCGTGACCCGGTGTATCGACGATGTTGATGCGGTAATCATTCCACTGAATGGCGGTATTTTTCGCCAAAATGGTAATGCCGCGCTCCTTCTCTTGATCGTTTGAATCCATAATACGTTCTGCACCTTGATCCTTGCGGTCGAGGGTGCCAGACTGTTGCAGCAGTTTATCTACTAGCGTGGTTTTGCCATGGTCTACGTGGGCAATGATGGCAACATTGCGCAAATTATCTATCACAGAACACCTCAAGGAGTGTAAAAAAGGGCTGACTTTCGGCAAGAGCGACTATGCTTGCTCTTAATGAAGTAAAAGGAAGGGGCTAGAGCATTTTTCCGGCGCGCATTATAGCTATCTATCGCCTGCTGCGATAGCCACCATCCAACCTTTGTCGCATCTCTCTTAAGGTGTGTTTGACAATCTCGATAATTAACCGAATACTTGAGCTAATACCAGGCCGGAGTCTGGCGTGGGAACTAAAAATAACGAACAGCGCATAAGCGCTAACCCTTGGAGACACCAAAGTCATGAAAAAGCTATTGCTGATCGCCCTTTCTACCTCTCTGGCCATGGGCGCTAACGCTGCGGATGATAAAAAGTTTTACGCTGGCGGCGCTGGAAGCTTGTGGAAATTGTCCGACAAAACCTCTAGCGGCCCCGATTACAACTTATCAGGGTTGGAAGCTGCATTCGGCTACGAAGCCTTGCCTTGGCTAGCCCTTGAAGTGCGTGCAGGATTAGGCGTCGAGCGCCAGCGGGAAGATGCGGGCGGCGGTGCATCCTACTTTTCAACAATAATCGATGACCCTAACTACATTCCACCCGGAGAAGGCGAGCCCGCTGACGGTGGGCCGGAGCAAATCGAGGTCATTCAGGTTACCGATATTGATCGCGATGTGAAGGCAGAGCTGAATTACTACGCCAGCTTTTACCTTAAGCCACAAATCAAAAATGATGTCGCCGTGTTTTATGGCTTGATTGGCTACACCACATTTGATGCAGAGTTCACTGTGGGCAACACAACACGCACAGATGCATTCTATACCGGCGATGCCGATGACCCTGCAACCTGGGCTTACTTAGACGGTGCAACCTCTGAAACGGCGACCGCAGACGAATACTCAGAGTCAGATGGCTCTTTCTCAATGGGCTTTGGTGTGGGTTTTTACTTCAAAGAGCGCTACGTATTTAACATTGAGTACAAAAACCTCATTCAGTCACTCCCCATTGGCGATACCGACACAAAGCTTCGCGCCAACGGCGTGACCTTTGCGGTGAACTATAGCTTCTAAGCTGTCGCTTTAGTGGCACAAACTATAAAAAAGCTCCTTTTAGGGGCTTTTTTATTGCCTGCTTACCCCCCACATCATCCGACCTGGCGCTTCGATGCGTACATAAAGCAGGCCATAAAGTTAGCCGTAGCGAAAAGTGGTAACAACACCGCGCGCCACATACTCAACGCTGGAGCACAGCATGAAAAACACACTGATAGCATTAACACTGATTGTAACCGCAGGGCTCGTTAGCCCCGCATCGGCCAAGGAATGCCCCGACGCCTTCGACACCTCCGTTCGCAAGCTACACAGCAAAGATAACGCAAACCTTTGCAAGCTCTACGAGGGCGGCAAAGCCATGCTGGTAGTCAATACCGCGAGCCACTGCGGCTTCACCAAGCAGTTTAGCGGGCTGGAAGAGTTGCACAAAAAGTACAGTGAGCAGGGGCTTGTGGTGGTGGGCTTTCCCAGCGATGACTTTAAACAAGAAGAAAAAGACGAAGCCGACACCGCACGAGTTTGTTATGAGAACTACGGTGTGAGCTTTGTGATGTTTGAGCACACCGCCGTTAAAGGTGAAAACGCCAGCCCCGCCTTTAAATACCTCGCCACCAAAACACAAAAGCCAAGCTGGAATTTCAACAAATACCTGATTGACGCCAAGGGTAATGTTACGCACTTTAGCAGCATGACCAAACCGCTGAACTCCAAGCTTGAAACCGCTGTTCAGCAAGCGCTAGCAATCTAATCTCTTAGTTTGACTGGCGGTAGCGACGGCTATGGCCAGCCGAAGATGCCGCCGTCGTTGCGCCTTTGCGCGCCGTTTTTGGTGGCCTTTTCTTCGGATACATCGTAGTCACGAATGGTTCCGCGCTGGCCGCTGACGTCGCAAGCCACCCAGAACGTGCGCGGTTCGGCACTGCCCTCACTGCGTAGCGTTGCCTTAAAAAAGACTTTGTACACGCCGGAGCGTTGCTCCCAGCGGCTTGAATGGTCATCCATGACCAGATACTGAAGACTATCGCCGTAGCGCTCGTGGGTGTAATTTCGGCATTCCAGTAGCGCATCGGTGAAGGTCACATTTTGATATGTCTCGCGCCCAGCACCTGCGGAGAAATACGACATATAGAGCCATGACGCAACGGCAATGCACAAGATCACCACCAACATCGCGATTGCGGTTCTGACATTGCGCTTTGAGCGATCTCGACGATTCATTAAAGCCCTCACTCACATGGAAAGAGGCGCCAAGCGCCTATTCGAGCGCAAGCCGGTGGTAAACTGTGCTTGCCGCCCCCACCCTCCAGGCTAGGGGCGATAGACCGCGACGTTGCGGTAATTTTCGTCTTTTAAATACGAGGCGTGTAGTTCACTCATCACGCCTTTGTCGCAAAACAGCAAATACCGCTTGGTGGCATCGAGCTTGGGGTAAGCCTCATTTAAATTATAGAAGGGAATGGTCAGTAGTGCCGAATCCAGAAGCAAGGGTTTTAGCTCGACCTCATCGGGGTGGCGTATATCGATTACCACGTCGGAGCCGAGTGGTTCAGCTACGCTGTCGACCTCGGCCTGCCCGCGCTCCACGTCGGCCATTACCGCATCAATAAGCTGCGCCTTAGAGCCCGCTAGCGCATCGTCCAGCACGCTCATGTCCATCGCCGCTTCGGCCTCTTCGACCTTGTGCAGGCGTAGCGACGCCGACGGCTTAACGGAAATCACACCACAATACTCGGGAATGCTTGCCGCAAGCGCCTCGGCACCAATGCGGCGGGCTTCGTCAATAATGTCGCCTTTGTTCATCAAGGCTAAGGGCCGCAATACCAGCGCATTGGTCGCACGGTCGATACACTTAAGGTTGACCAGCGTTTGGCTGGACACTTGCGCTACCGCCTCACCCGTCACTAACGCCTCGGCCTTGGCTCTGACGGCCACTTGCTCGGCCGCTCGCAACATTAAGCGCTTCAGCACCACCCCCATGCACGAGGGATCGACCTTTTCTAAAATTTCTTTCACCACACCTTCAAAAGGCACGGTAATAAACTTAACGCGGTGGGACGCACCAAAACGATGCCACAGGTAATAGGCCACTTCTTTCACCCCGAGCTCGTGCGCTTTGCCGCCCAAGTTAAAAAAGCAGTAATGGGTGCGCAGGCCGCGTTTAATACACTGATAGCTCGCGATGGTCGAATCAAAACCGCCCGAAATCAGCGAGACCACATCCCCTTGCGTACCGATGGGAAAACCGCCCATGCCTTGGCGTTTATCTTCGATAACATAAAGCACATCATCGCGTACCTCGAGATGCACGGTAATATCTGGGCTGCGCAAATCGACGCCAGCGGCTTCAAAGTTTTGATTTAGCCCCCCGCCTACATACTGTTCGACCTCGATAGAGCTGAATTCGTGATCGCCCGCGCGTTTGGCGCGCACCCGAAACGTCTTGCCCTTGAGCGCATCGCCCCAAATAGAGGCTGTATTTTGGTAGATCTGGTGCAAGTCTCCGCGCTCAAAAGTGCGCACCCGCGCAAAGTTTGCAATACCGGGAATCGAGGACAGCATGCGTGTCATCGCCTGCGCCGTGGCATCGTCTTCATAACCGCGCACGTTGACATCGAGCTTGTCCCAGTCCTGCCGAACGCGAGCGGTCGCAAACTCGCGGCGAACAATAACCCGAATATTATCCGCTAATTGGCGTGCCATCCGCTTTCGAACGGACGCGCTTTTGATGGTTATTTCCGGGAAAAGACGAATCACAAAATGCATAAAATCACCAAAATAGTGCAATTAAAAAATATTGCACCAAATAAACACACAAAAAGAGCAGAAAAAACCGCTTGACGCTCGATAAGTCTGCGCTAGCGGCCAAACTCATATTATGGCATACAACTTGCCCTCTAACCGCCACCTGTTGTCCTTGCTTATTGCCACATAAAGCCTTAGATTGTGCGCCGAAAGCCGGCGATGACATGCCAATACTTTTATCTATTAAAAATCCCGTTTGGACCATTACGGAGGCAACCAAATGTCAGAGAAAACTCTGAATCTGATCAAAGAGAACGAAGCGCGCTGGGTCGACATGCGTTTCACCGACACCAAAGGTAAAGAGCAGCACGTTACCATTCCAGCAACAGAAGTTGACGAAAACTTCTTTACTGAAGGTAAGATGTTTGACGGCTCTTCTATTGCGGGTTGGAAAACGATTAACGAATCAGACATGATCCTTATGCCTGACGACGAAGCCTCTTTATTGGACCCATTCAGCGAAGAATCTACCGTTATTGTTCGCTGTAACATTGTTGAGCCATCAACCGGCCAAGGTTACGAGCGCGACCCTCGCTCTATCGCAAAACGCGCTGAAGAATACTTAGCTTCAACGGGAATTGGCGATACCGCATTCTTTGGTCCAGAGCCCGAGTTCTTCGTTTTTGATGACGTCAAGTGGGGCGCCGAAATGAGCGGTGCTTTCTACAAGATCAATTCAGAAGAAGCCGCGTGGACTAGCGGCATCAAAGTTGAAGGCGGAAACTTGGGCCACCGTCCAGGTGTTAAAGGCGGTTACTTCCCCGTTCCTCCCGTCGACTCATTACACGACATCCGTGGCGCTATGTGTAACGCCATGGAAGCGATGGGCTTGGTTATCGAAGTTCACCACCACGAAGTTGCGACTGCTGGTCAGTGTGAAATCGGTGTTGGCGCCAACACATTGGTTAAGAAAGCGGATGAAGTTCAGGTTCTTAAGTACTGTGTTCACAACGTTGCACACGCGTATGGCAAAACCGCGACCTTTATGCCTAAGCCACTGGTTGGCGACAACGGCTCTGGCATGCACGTTCACCAGTCTATTACTAAAGACGGCACAAACCAGTTCGCTGGCGACGTTTACGCCGGACTTTCTGAAATGGCGCTGTTTTACGTTGGCGGTGTTATCAAGCACGCTAAAGCACTCAATGCTTTTTGTAACGCTTCGACTAACTCCTACAAGCGTTTAGTGCCTCATTTCGAAGCCCCCGTCATTTTGGCTTACTCAGCGCGCAACCGCTCTGCATCAATCCGCATCCCTTACGTGACTTCACCTAAAGGCAAGCGCATTGAAACTCGTTTCCCTGACTCGACCGCCAACCCTTACTTGTGCTTCGCGGCCTTGCTGATGGCCGGCCTCGACGGTATCAAGAACAAGATCCACCCCGGCGATTCTGCCGACAAAGACTTGTATGACTTGGCGCCAGAAGAGTTGGCAGAATATCCAACCGTAGCAGCAACCTTAGAAGAAGCGCTGAATGCACTTGATGCAGACCGTGAATTCTTAACCGCGGGTGGCGTATTTACTGATGACACCATCGATGCCTACATCGCATTGAAGAAAGAAGAAGTTGAGCGCATCAACATGACCACTCACCCCGTTGAGTTTGAGCTTTACTACAGCTGTTAATCTCCTCACGGTTATTAACACCCAAGGGCGCCTATACGGCGCCCTTTTTTATGCCGACCGATTGGGTTTTCCGCTAAACTTCAACAAAAAGCCTCCGCCGTTAGTCAAACCCAGCTATACCAACGTCCAGCACGACACCACTCGATTTACCGCCACGGTAGGAATGTTATCAAAGGGGACAAAATGAACTCGCGCTTGTTAGCTGTGCGGTTTTCGCTCTGGTTTATCGTGGTCATAGGGCTTACCAGCCAGAACTTGCAGGCCGCCGTATACAAATACCAAGATAAACATGGCCGCTGGCAGTTTAGTGATCGCCCGCCCTTGGATAAATCCGTTCAGGCGGAAACGCTGGTATTTAAACCCACCCCCGAGAATCCTCGAGCACTAAAGTTCGACTACCGCCGCGATGGCGAGGCCTATATTGCCGAGGTTATCAATCCCTTTTACATTGCCGTAGAAGTCAAAGTTACCTTTGCGACGCCACCGAAAAATCACCGCAAGCTCGTAGTGCCCAGCCGTGGTAGAGCGTTGATATACACCGGCGCTACCCCTACCCCCAAATTTAACTACCAATATGTATGGGGCAGCCCTAAAGCGACAACGCCGTTAACCAGCTACCAAATCCCCGTGCGATCCAGCAGCAAACACAAAATATCGCAGAGTTTTCACGGCAGCTTTTCGCACCACCAGCAACCGAGCTTGTACGCGGTGGATATCGCGCTACCCATCGGCACGGACATAGTCGCAGCCAGAGCAGGCACGGTAGTTTACGTGAAAGACGATTACGCCTTTGGCGGAGCCCATAGCTACTTTCTGGATAAAGCCAACAGTGTTTCAGTGCTGCATGAGGACGGCAGCTACGCCACCTACGCCCACCTGTTGATGGGCAGCGTAGCGGTTACCGCTGGGCAGTCGGTGAATGCCGGAGATTTGCTGGGGCAGTCGGGTACCAGCGGATTTTCCACCGGACCGCACCTGCACTTTGTGGTGCGCAAAAATGCAGGCTTTAAAACCGAATCCATTCCGTTTACATTCGAGCACCCGAACGGCAACTTTACCCCACAACCCAAACAGATCGTTTGCCCTTGTTAGCAATTAACAATCCGTAAATAGGGGAATATTATGGACGCTTGCGTTAAACAGGCCTACCAACAGTACCCAGCTGAAATCACTCAGCAATTGCTAACACTACGCACGATTATTTTTGACGTCGCCAGCGAGGCCAAATTAGGCCCCGTGCAAGAATGTTTAAAATGGCAGGAGCCCAGCTATATAAGCAAACACGGTAGTACTCTGAGGCTTGGCTGGAAGCCCGCTCGCCCCCATCACTATTTCGCTTACGTCAACTGCAAAACTCAACTCATCGCCACCTATAAAGCGCTTTACCCCACTGAGCTCACTTATGAAGGCAATCGTGCCATCGCGTTTTCTTTAGGGCAGCGCTATCCCACGTTTGCGATTAAGCATTGCTTTGAGCTTGCGCTCACTTACCACCGCGTCAAAGACCTTCCGTTACTCGGGGCTTGAAACACACCTTACCAGCCCAAAGCCTCACGCATCGCCGCCGTTAAAACCTTGGCCATGGCTTGATGAGACGTTACATTGGGGTGCGAATGGCAGCCAACCTGACCTTCAGCCGGCTTGGGTAGCGCTACAAAATACACGGGGTTTGGCGGTACGGAGGGTTCGGTGGCGACGGCGCGGTAATGCGCGACTACCTCGGGCAGTGCGTTATCGGCAATAATAAACAACGGAATCTCGCCATACTGCGTTGCCACAGTTTGCAGCAAATCACGCAACGCCTGTTGAAACACCTCGGCAGAGGGGTGGGGCTTGGTGCTGAAGTCGTTAGTGCCTAATTTAATGACCACAGCATCCGCATGCCAGCGGGTAAAATCCCACACACTTTTTTTGTCGTTAAAAACCGTTCTACCATAAAGCGACGGCATGGGCTCGTCTGACACGGCTTTTTTGTCATTATAGTTTCGCACCAAACCCCGGCCCGAAACCGCGATAAAGTGCGCCTGTGCGTCTAACGCTTGCGCCGTGAGTGCTGCGAAGGATTTGGCATTGTTCTCATAAGGCCGCAGGTTATCGCACTCGATGGTCGTGCCCTCGTTGCCATAACCGACGGTGTAGGAGTCGCCAATAAACTCAATTTTATGCGGGGCTCGATGGCGGGGCGCGAACAGCTCGTCACCTTCGGGCAACAAAATGCCTTTAAAAACTGCGGTACCGAAGTGCGGGTCGTTGCGCCGCTGAATCGCCACCCGATGCACGCCCGGGGCGCCCTGTTCGGCCAATACCAGGGTATGACGCTGCGCACCAGCTTTGGGCCGAAGCACTTGCACCGTCTCGCCACCCACCACAATATTAAAATCGGCGCCACCGCCGTCCAACAGCAAGGTCACTGTATCGGCGTTGGTCACAAATTGAATTTCAACACCGGCCCAGTCAAAATAAATACCGCTCGCTTTAACCGCATGACGTCCCACAATGGCAATGCGGGCATCATCAGGGGCAATCCGTTGCTGTCCCGCTTCATGCTGATTGTGATTTTTCATAGTGGCTTGGCATGCTGTGATCATTAGAACAAGCAGTAGAGCTACGAGCCCGCGCAAAAACGGTATTGTCATTGTTTGAATTATCCCTGCGCTAGCTCAAAACGACACGTTTACCGCCGTGACGCGCCGATTCTAAAGCGCCTTCCACCACGCGAATATCCATAAGCCCTTCGGTACCTGGGACCATAACGGGGGCGTCTTCGAGAATAGCCACGGCACTATCGTCCATCTGTTGCGCTTGCTGGTTAGCGATGGTTTTATTAAGCAGGGTGCCGTCGCTTGTTCGGCCTTTAACGCCTGTATAGCTTTGCATAGGGTCGAGCTCGTACCAGCCCTTTTGGGCGGTGACTTTTAAGTGGTTAATATTTTTACCAACGCTGGTCTCGCACTGCGCCGTAATACCGCCGGCAAACTCTAAGGTGAATACCGTGCTTTCATCGCAACGTTTAAATATTTCGGGCCGCGGCGTCACGTGCTTAGCGCTAATGGCAATGGGCTCTAAGCCCGTCGCATAACGAGCGGCGTTAATGGGATAGACACCCATATCGTAGATGGCACCGCCGCCACGGGTGCGATCCATGCGCCAGTGCAGCGGATTTTCAGAGCCGTTGCCAGCATAACCCGCTTCCGCTATCAGTGATTTAATCGCACCATAGGGTTTGCTTTTGGCGTAGCCAATAACCGTGCGCGTGTTCGGTTCATGCTGCAAACGATAACCAATGCTGAGCTTTACTTTATTTTTATCGCAAGCCTCCATAATGTTTTGGCATTCGCGCATTGTCATCGCCATGGGTTTTTCACACCACACATGCTTGCCCGCATTCGCCGCAATAACCGAGTACCTTTCATGCAGGTACGTTGGCGTTACGATATAAACCACATCGATATCGGGGTTGTCGGCCAGCGCGTACATATTGTCGTAGTGGTAAATGTTTTTGTCTTTTAGGTTGTATTTCTTTTGCCACTGAACGACCTTTTCGGGGCTACCGCTGACAACACCGCGCAACTCACAATGTGACGTAAGCTGGAGTGCAGGCGCTAACAAGTCGCGACTGTATTGCCCTAAACCCACTAAGGCTACGCCGAGCTTTTTGCCTTTTTTTGCGGCAAAGGCGCGAGGTGACAAAGCGGTTGCACCGAGCATTGCTGCACTGGTGATTAAATGTCTACGTGTTGCCATGGTTTTGCTCCTAGCTAAATTGTGGTGATGGGTGTAACAACGCAATAATGGACACGCTTCACGAAAAAGACTGTGTCGTCAAACGGGCTTTTCTATCTCGTAAAGGGCATCATCTATCGTTTCAAGCCTACCGTGTAAAACTGCGCGCGCGTCTGCGAGACCTTGATTGTAATAATAAGCGCCAACCTCTTCGGAGAAAAAGTCCAGCAGGAATTCAGCATCGAACTGGCCAATGTCCTGTTGCAGCTCTTCACGGAAGTACATTTTTATTTTCTGCACAATAATCGCTTTATTGTCGGCGGAAAATTTTATGGTGTTGGACAAAGCACTCTCCTATTGCATTAAAGCGTGCAGTACCGTTAAAAACGCTGACACTGACGCTAAGGGTGCTGACTCTTTCATTGTGTGGTAACCCGAGGTGGGAATTTGCAGCGTTGTGCCGTCCACCAAACCATTCGACGCGGAAATAATACGCCCCATTTCAGTGGAGCCTAACGACGACGGCTCTAAGCCCTTCGCGATCAGCGTTTCATTGTGCGCTTCGACATAGGCATCTTTATACAACACGCTGTAACCTAACCGATCGCAGTGCTCGTGCAAGGCTTTGGTTAGCGGTTGATTGAAGCTCGCATTGGCATCTTTATGTCGCAACACTAAGCTTTGCGCTTGCGCCGCTTTAAAATCGGGGAAAGGGCTGGTATCAACCACCACTAGTTGGTTGGTCGAGCCGCCAAATCGGCGAAACCATTCCAACAGGTAGCGCCAGCTTTTGCCGGCTTCTTCTTGGGCGGTAAAAAATGCGGTGCCTTCAAAGCCTAACTCAAATAAATACACCAGCGCGGCAACCGTAAGCACGTTATCGAGCTGCCCTACCAAAGCATTGTTATCGGCGTGTAGTTTGTCACGAAAAGCTATCGGCGTGCCCGCAACCACATGCTCTAAACCATCGAGCTCAAAAATTAAGTTATTACGGTATTCGCAGATATAGGCATTGGTGATTTTCCCTTTGCCGCGATAAGCCCCCGACCATGGCTCGTATGCGTAAACATGGTTGTCATTAAAGCGCGTGGCGATCTTTTTCATCAGCTCTTCGCTGATGGAATTACCCAGTAGATCCGAGCGAGCGCCCGCCACCGATGCCGCGTACTGAAACTCGTTGGGGCCGGTACAAATCAGCCCGTGGCGATCGGCATGGGCAGACAACATCAGCGATTGCGGTTGCGTACCTTGCGCGACCAGCAGCCCTTCGTACCAGGTGACATTAGCGCCACGTTCTTCGAGTTCGCGCTGAAGCACGCGGAAAAATGCGTGCTCAGCCCCAACCACACTAGGCTCGCGGAGCAGGGTCGTTACAATATCGATAAAGCCACTTGGAAGCGGCGAGAAGTTAGCGGTCATAAAGTATGCTCAAACACATAAAAGGCACTGGCCTCAAACAGGTACAGCTTGATACCACTGGCGTACAAACG
The DNA here is from genome assembly GCA_036554385.1 of Marinagarivorans sp. Classification (GTDB taxonomy): domain Bacteria; phylum Pseudomonadota; class Gammaproteobacteria; order Pseudomonadales; family Cellvibrionaceae; genus Marinagarivorans. The sequence goes on from DATBNJ010000205.1 coordinate 14,259, forward strand.
ACGAGTTTTGCACAGGGCCATGGGCCACACAACACAAAAAGACAAGTTTTTTCGGTGTACAATCGAGCGGCAGCAAACCATGATGAGACACCAGAGCATCACCCCATCGATTCGACGCGCTAACCGTTGAGAGCCTTTAATGCAGTATGAATTCTCCAATAGCATTCACGCCATTCCAGCAAACCAGTGGCAGGCCCTCTGGCAAACGTCTTACCCCTTTATTCAGCATGGTTTTTTAGCGGCACTGGAAGACAGCGGTTGCACCCGCGCGGAATCCGGCTGGCAGCCATACCACCTCAGCTTAAAACAAGACGGCGAACTTGTCGCCGCTATGCCCCTGTATGTAAAAACTCACTCCTACGGCGAATACGTGTTTGACTGGAGCTGGGCTGATGCCTACCACCAACATGGCATTCACTATTACCCTAAGCTGCTAAATGCCATTCCTTTTACGCCCGCAACTGGGCCGCGGGTGGCGGCGCGCAGCGAAGCGTACAAACTGCAGTTGTTTGCGCTTATCGAGCAACAACTCGCCGAGCGCCGCTTTTCTGGGTTTCACTCGTTATTCCCGAGCGCACAGGAGCTTGTTTGCCCGGCGGAGGCTGCGCTATCGGCGACAGCGCAAAGTGCCGGCGGTAGCCTAAGACTGCAGCAACGGCTGGGCTGTCAGTTCCACTGGTTTAACCAAAATTATTCAGACTTTGATGACTTTCTCGCCGATTTTAGTTCGCGCAAGCGCAAGAATATTAAAAAAGAACGCGCAAAAGTAGCTGATCAAGGCTTCCATATTACCGCTACGCTCGGGGGCGAACTCAACCCCCAAGACTGGGCCGATTTTCACCGACTTTATCAGCGCACTTACCAAAAGCGCAGTGGTCACGGCGGGTACTTAAACCAGTCGTTCTTCCAAACACTCGGTGACGCGCTGGCGCCGAATATTCTGTTGGTTCGGGCATATTTAGAGGAAGGCCTCGTTGCGGCCGCGCTGTATTTTTACGATGAGCACACGCTGTACGGGCGCTACTGGGGAGCGCTACAGGAATACGACGGCCTTCACTTTGAATGTTGTTATTACCGCGGCATTGAGTTTGCCATTACGCAAAATTTACCACGCTTTGATCCCGGCGCTCAGGGCGAGCACAAAATTCAGCGCGGCTTTGTGCCGGTGCTGACGCAGTCTTTTCATCGGCTGGCGCACCACGAATTCAACCACGCCGTTGCCGACTTTTTGAAGCAAGAGCAACAGCACAGCCGACAATATTGCATGGATGCGCGAACCTATCTTCCGTTTAAAAGGGAACTCTCGCTGCCAAATCCCAACATACTCACTGGCGACAATAAACCCGCCGAGCTCACCGACTGAAACGAGGACAAATAAATGCTATCTCTAACCAACACAACCCCACTTAAAGCGTTACTGCTAAGCGGTATTATCAGCTCTGCATTAATCGGCTCCAGCGCTTTGGCCGATTGGACCATCAACAACGAAACTTCGGCGGTTCAGTTTGTTAGCATCAAAAACGGGAGCATTGGCGAAACTCACCGGTTCAGCCAAGTCAGTGGAACCTTGAGCAAAGCTGGCGCGCTCACGGCTACCATTACCCTCGGTAGCGTAGACACCGGTATCGAAATTCGCGACATCCGCATGAAGGATGTGCTGTTCGAGACCCCTAAATTCCCGAGCGCCACCATCACGGCACAGGTTGCCCCGGCAATGCTTAAAAGCTTAAAAACCGGTAAATCCACCAACGCTCAAGTCCCGTTTGAGCTCGATTTACACGGCCAAAAAGTCGAATTGCTTGCCGATGTGATTATTACGCAACAAAAGGGCGGCAAGTTGCTGGTAACAACGGCCTCTCCCATCTTATTGAACGCAGCAGAATTTGGCCTAGTCGACGGGATTAATACGCTTAAGACGCTTGCCGGCCTAGACAGCATTGCGACCAGTGTGCCTGTGACGGTGCAACTAACCCTAGAGCAATAACGCCCAGCGGGGCAAACGGTCAAATCGCACTTTTTTATTGCGACTTCGTGAAAGGTTACGGGGCTACAGAGATCGTTTCAGGCGATCTTTTGCATTTCCTCAATACTTTAAGCCCCTTTCGGGAAGGGGCGGCTAAGTCACCAAAGTCTAGAGGCGAAAAAAAGGGCTCTATTTGAGCCCAAGAACGGGGTGAAACGAGTGCTATGGCTTACGCGGTGCCTAGGCGAGCCTCTAGTGTTGACGCTTGCGCAAAAATAATTTGGATGTTTCCGCGCCGGCGGCCAGCAAGGATACTTCTTTCTCGGCGACATACTCGTCCAGTATCGTCGCCAACAAGGCTTCAGTCATTGGCTTTTGCACATAACCATCAACGTCCGACTCGATGCACTTGTCCTTGATTTCCTCCGTGTAAGGCTCGGAAGACACTAAAATAATAGGGGCTTTGTAAGGGCAGGCGTTGGAGTTTTTGAGATTATTTGCAATATAAAAGCCACTAATGCCGGGCATATTGATATCTAAGAGGATGAGGTCGTAAGGCGTATCGAGCTTATCCACAATGTCTAAGCCTCGCGCTTTAAATACTTCACAACCAAAGTCTTCGAGCATGCTTTCCAATAGCGAGGCTTCAACGCGGTTATCCTCCGCAATGAGTACCTTCGCCATGTAGTGCTTGTGAACGCTCATATTCCCCACCTCATCATCAATGACTCTGTTAGTTTTATTGTAGCCAAGTAATGCCCGCAGTTAGCCAGCTTCCGATAAAAGGTGATTAAAATCGATACGGGATAGATCGAATTGTTCTTGCAGCTTATTCGTTAGCTCCGAAAGCGTCTCAAAACTGACCTCTTCGGCGCGCGCCATTGCTTCTATTTTTTGCCCCAGCTCCGCTACAGCGTAAGCCCCCATTTGGCGGCTTGAAGACTTAATGGTATGCGAGGGTACCACCAGCTGGGCGTAGCTGCCCTCGTCGAGCCCTCGGCGGATTTGATCAATATAGCTTTGGGTATCTTCTAAGTAGTATTCAATCATGGTGGGAAATCGGTGTTTCATTATATTTTTGGCTTTGGCGACTGCGGCCGCATTGAG
>DATBNJ010000219.1:0-1698 GCA_036554385.1 Marinagarivorans sp.
AAATAATTGCGAGGCGCGGGTAGTAAGGGGCGGGTCTATGCGCGACGATGCGGAAGGCGTTAATGTTTTCTTGCGTCAGAGTCAACCACAGCATACCTATCATGAAGATATCGGCTTTAGGTTAGTGGTGGACTTGTAAAATCCGGATTCTCATTCAAATCTCGAGCTTCGTCACCTGGAATTAGTCCGCTGTAAAACTCCCCTCCCGCTTGCGGGAGGGGCTGGGGTCTACGGGTGTGGCACTATATGTTAACAAAGTGCCAAGCTAAAGACTGGTATTGCCAAGCCAGGACAGGAGAGCAGTCGGGTGGCGCGGAGCTTACCCAGCCTACCCCGCTCGCTGTTTCAGCTCGGTCATTTGATCGCGCAAGGCGGCGGCTTTTTCAAACTCGAGATTTTTTGCTGCACTTAACATCTCGACTTCGAGCTTGCCAATGATTTTCCACACATCGGCACCGGCCGGCATTTCGATGGGCGGCACCAGAGTTTTACGCTCGGTGCCTTTACGCGAACGACGACCACCGGCACCGGGCACTTGTGAGGCTTCCATAATATCGGCAATATTTTTGCGAATACCCTGGGGGGTAATGCCGTGAGTCAGGTTGTGCGCTACCTGCTTTTCACGGCGTCGATCGGTTTCGTCAATGGCGCGTTCCATGGAGTCAGTGATTCTGTCGGCATATAAAATGGCGCGGCCATTAACATTGCGCGCAGCGCGGCCAATGGTTTGAATCAGCGATCGATCGGAGCGCAAAAAACCCTCTTTATCCGCATCAAAAATAGCCACCAGCGATACCTCGGGCATATCCAGCCCCTCGCGCAGTAAATTAATACCCACCAAAACATCAAACTCGCCCAAACGCAAATCGCGAATAATTTCTACCCGCTCCACCGTGTCGATATCCGAATGAAGATAGCGCACGCGAATATGATGTTCGGCTAAATACTCAGTTAAATCTTCCGCCATGCGCTTGGTTAGCACAGTAATCAATATTCGTTCATTTTTTGCAGTGCGCAAATGAATTTCTGACAACACATCATCCACCTGCGTGCTGGCTGGACGCACCTCTATTTGGGGATCAACCAACCCGGTAGGACGTACCACCTGCTCCACTACTTGACCGGCAAACTCCGCCTCGTACTTACCTGGTGTCGCCGAGACAAAAATCATCTGCGGTGCCCGTCGCTCCCACTCATCAAAACGCATGGGGCGATTATCCAGCGCCGAGGGCAATCTGAAACCGTATTCCACCAGTGTTTCCTTGCGCGAGCGATCGCCCTTGTACATGGCACCTATTTGTGGAATGGTTACATGGGATTCGTCAATCACCAAAAGCGCTTCGGCGGGCAAGTAATCGAATAGCGTTGGCGGTGCCTCACCCGGCTCGCGGCCCGATAAATAACGCGAGTAGTTTTCTACCCCGGTGCAATAACCCAGCTCTTGCATCATTTCTAAATCATAGCGGGTGCGCTGCTCCAGCCGCTGAGCTTCCACCAGCTTGTTGTTTTCACGAAGGTAGGCGAGTCGCTCGACTAATTCATCCTTGATTTTATCGATGGCTTCAACAATTTTTTCTCGCGGTGTCACATAGTGAGACTTGGGGTAAATGGTCATACGCGGTACTTTATTGAGCACCTCCCCGGTGAGCGGATCAAACAGGGAAATTTGTTCAATTTCATCGTCAAACAATTCTACCC
>DATBNJ010000248.1:0-21731 GCA_036554385.1 Marinagarivorans sp.
AGGGTGCTTCTAAAAATAGTAATTTTTTTGTGAGAGCAAGGAAGTACCGCCCGGAGAACCGCAGTTTACGTGGGGTAAATGAGGATTCGAGGACGGAACTGACGCCGCTATCGCGTAAAAAGTGCATTTTTAGAGGTGCCCTTTAGTCACTGCCACAAAAGGTGTGCGTCAGATTTAGAATTTTCCTCGCTGCCCCTTTTGGCGAATGGGTTTCGGGATGAAGAACAGTTAGTAACCTAAATTAGGTTGTAACCAGCGCTCCGCCGTTTTTATATCCCAGCCTTTGCGTTTGGCAATCGCTTCAACTTGGTCTTTGCCAATTTTGCCCACGCCGAAATATTTTGATTCGGGGTGGGCAAAATACCAACCCGAGACGGCGGCTGCGGGGAACATGGCGAAATGTTCGGTGAGGGTGACACCCGTTTCTGCGGTGGCGTTGAGCAATTCAAATAACTGGGTTTTTTCTGTGTGATCAGGGCACGCCGGGTAACCGGGGGCTGGGCGGATACCGGTGTACTTTTCTTTAATCAGCGACTCGTTATCGAGTTGTTCGTCGCGTGCATAACCCCAGTGTTCTTTGCGCACTACCTCGTGCAAATGCTCGGCAAAAGCCTCCGCCAATCGGTCTGCCAGAGCTTTGACCATAATGGCATTGTAGTCGTCACCCTTAGCTTCGTATTCCTTGGCCAATTCGTCAGCGCCTACGCCTGCGGTGACGACGAACCCGCCGATATAATCATCGAGGCCTGTTTCTGCCGGTGCTACAAAATCGGCTAATGAATAGAGGGTGTCCGTCGCGGTATTTTTATCTTGTTGCTGGCGCAAATGGTGTAGTCGCGAAATTTCTTGGCCTTGCTCATCTCTAATAAGCATTGAATCGTCATCAATACTATTGGCCTTCCAAAAGCCAAAAATGCCATTGGCTTTGAGTAACTTTTTGTCGACGAGCTCTGTGAGTAATGCTTGGGCATCATTAAACAAATTGGTTGCCGCTTCGCCAACGACTTTGTCGCTCAGTATTTTGGGGTATTTCCCCGCGAGATCCCAGCTCATAAAAAACGGTGTCCAATCGATATAAGGTATTAGGCGATCGAGTGGATAATCATTTAGGGTGCGGGTGCCCAAAAAAGCGGGTGCGGGCGGTTGGTAATTATCCCAGTCGGCCTGGAATTTTTGGCGACGAGCTTGTGTGTAGTTAATCAGTGGGCGGGCACGGCGGTTAGCGGTACGCTCGCGCACCTTGATATATTCAGCCTTGATGTCGTCAACAAATTTTTGCCGGTTATCATCGGATAACAGTGTGCTTGCAACGCCCACAGCGCGTGATGCATCGGCGACGTAAACCACTTGGTTTAAATCAAATGCCGGGTCGATTTTAACCGCGGTGTGGGCCTTAGAGGTGGTCGCACCGCCAATCATTAGGGGTTTATTCATGCCCCGTGCTTGCATTTCTTTGGCGACAAAAACCATTTCGTCAAGGGAGGGGGTAATTAATCCCGATAAGCCAATGATGTCACAATTTTCTTTTTCGGCTGTGTCGAGAATTTTTTCACAGGGCACCATGACGCCGAGATCGACAATTTCAAAGTTGTTGCACTGTAAAACCACGCCAACAATATTTTTGCCAATATCGTGAACATCGCCCTTAACGGTTGCCATAAGGATTTTACCGTTGGGCTTACTGCCCTCGGTTTTCTCCGCTTCAATAAACGGTTGTAAATAAGCGACGGCTTGTTTCATTACGCGAGCGGATTTAACCACCTGTGGTAAAAACATTTTACCCTCGCCGAACAGGTCACCCACCACATTCATACCGTCCATCAGTGGCCCTTCGATCACGTCAAGCGGGCGGGTGCTTTCCTGTCGAGCCAGTTCGGTGTCCTCTTCAATAAAAGCAGTAATGCCTTTAACCAGCGCATATTCTAGGCGCTTTTTAACTGGCTGCTCACGCCACGCAAGGTCTTCCTTTTTAGTAGCAGCCTGGCCATCGCCTCGATACTTTTCGGCGAGTTCCAACATGTTTTCTGTGGCGGCGTTGGTCCGGTTATTTACCACGTCTTCGACCGCCTCGCGCAGCTCGTCGGGTAAGTCATCGTATATGGCTAGCTGACCCGCGTTGACAATGCCCATGTTCATACCGGCTTTGATGGCGTGGTATAAAAATACTGAGTGAATGGCTTCGCGCACGGGGTTATTGCCGCGGAACGAAAAAGAAACGTTGCTAACGCCGCCAGAGACGCCAGCATGAGGTAAGTTTTCTCGAATCCATTGGGTGGCTTCAATAAAGTCGACGGCGTAGTTGTTATGCTCTTCAATCCCTGTGGCGACGGCGAAAATATTGGGGTCGAAAATAATATCTTCGGCGGGAAACCCGTGCTCGACAAGAAGGTGATAGCTGCGTGCACAAATTTCTTTTTTGCGTGCGGCCGTATCCGCTTGGCCATCCTCGTCAAATGCCATCACGATAATCGCGGCACCGTATTTTTGGCAAAGTTTGGCGCGTTCTAAAAACTCTCCCTCACCTTCTTTTAGGCTGATGGAGTTAACAATGGGCTTGCCTTGAATGCATTTTAGCCCTTCTTCGATAACATCCCACTTAGAAGAGTCCACCATTATGGGCACGCGCGCGATGTCGGGTTCGCCGGCGATAAGGTTTAAAAAGCGTTTCATGGCAGCATGCGCATCGAGCATGCCTTCATCCATGTTGATGTCGATAATTTGTGCGCCATCTTCAACTTGCACCAGTGCCACTTCAAGGGCCGTGTTGTAGTCTTCATCGATAATCAAGCGCTTAAACTTCGCCGAGCCAGTAACGTTACAGCGTTCGCCCACGTTAACGAACAGTGAATCTTTAGTAATATTAAACGGCTCGAGTCCAGCGAGCCGACAGGCGGGCTCTATTGTGGGGATTGTGCGCGGTGCTACGCCTTCGACGACCTCGGCAATGGCGCGAATGTGTTCTGGCGAGGTGCCGCAGCAGCCGCCAATAATGTTGACAAAACCGCTGGTGGCAAACTCTTCAACGATGCTGGCCATCTCGCGCGGCGTTTGATCGTATTCACCAAATTCGTTGGGCAAACCCGCATTGGGGTGTGCCGACACATAGGTATTGGCGATGCGGGCAAGCTCTTGCACATAGGGGCGAAGCTCCTGGGCACCCAGAGCACAGTTTAAGCCGATGGAAATGGGCTTAGCGTGCGCCAGTGAATTGTAGAAAGCTTCAGTAGTTTGGCCCGATAGGGTGCGGCCCGAGGCATCGGTAATCGTGCCGGAAATCATAATCGGTATTTCGAAACCGATAGTCTCAAAATAGGTTTGCACCGCAAAGACGGCAGCTTTGGCATTAAGCGTATCGAAAATGGTTTCAATCAGCAGCAAATCAGCGCCGCCATCAATTAAGCCTTTGGTTGCGAGCGTATAGTTTTCGACCAGCTCGTCAAAGGTTACATTGCGTGCACCTGGGTCGTTAACATCGGGTGAGATCGAGCAGGTGCGGCTCGTTGGGCCAAGCACGCCGGTCACAAAGCGCGGTTTGTCGGGGGTTTTCTGGGTGTATTGGTCAGCAATTTCGCGTGCGATGCGCGCGCTTTCTAGGTTTAATTCGTAGACTAAGTCTTCCATTTCATAGTCGGATTGAGACACCACGGTACTGTTAAAGGTATTGGTCTCAATAATGTCTACGCCAACGTCAAAGTAAGCGCGATAAATATCTTTGATAATGTGTGGCTGAGTCAGGCTGAGCAAATCATTGTTGCCTGCGATATCGCAGTGGTAGTCGGCAAAACGCTCGCCGCGGTAGTCCGCCTCCTTAAGCTTATAGCTCTGAATCATGGTGCCCATGGCACCGTCGAGAATAAGAATGCGATCTTTAAGGGCTTGTTGTAAAAGCGATGTGCGCTCAGCGTGCGAAGAGGACATGAAATACCTATTGTAAAAACTGGATTATCTAACACCCGCGGCGAGGCTCGTCGACCAGTGTCATGCGGGTGCTCTCAGGCAACGGTGGTTTTAGCGGGAATGCGCGTGGCGAGTCTGCGTTTAAACCACCGTTGATCAATTCGGTAAAGCGATGGCATAGGCTGCTCAAAAAACGACCTATATCAAAACTTTTTGATGTAGGTGCGATTGTAGCAGATTGTGAATTTAGAGGTCGTGCCGAAAATGGCAATTAAATAGGGCCATCTGAGGCACTGAGAGACGAGCGGGCACGCTGTATTGACTGGGTTAATGCCTGGGTTAATGCAGGGTATAGCTAAAGGCACAGCGTCGCCGCGGGTCATCTGTGCGGAATGGTTGCCGGCAAAGCTCTAGGCCAGAACGCAGTGTCATTCACGTAAAGACATTAGGCTGGATTTTGCTCGGGGCTTGCTGCACGGTAATCGGGCGCTGCGATAACGCAGTTTTTGCCACGGTTTTTTGCGCGATACAAGGCTTTATCCGCGCGACTAATCAGTTGAGCCGATGTGGTAGTGGCGGTGTTATGGGTGCAGGCAACGCCGGCGCTAATGGTCACTCGGGTTGAGTTACCCTTGTGGTGCAGGGCAATTTGCTGAATATTTTGGCGTATCTCGTCGGCCAGCGCAGTGGCCCCGGCTAGCGATGTACTGGGCAGTAACACAATGAATTCTTCGCCGCCAAAGCGGGCAATAAAGTCGCTGGGCCGGCCGAGGGTCGCGCTAGCGGACTGCGCGACTTTTTCTAAGCAGTCGTCGCCGGCTTGGTGGCCTAGGGTGTCGTTAAAGTGTTTAAAATCATCAATATCAAACAAAATCACCGCAATGGGTTTTTGCTCGCGGGTCGCTCGTGCCCATTCTCGCTCGCAAATCTCGGTAAAATGTCGCCTATTGGAAACGTGAGTAAGAGGGTCTAGGCGCACCAGTTCTTCGAGTTTTTTATTGGCTTCTTCTAAACGGATTTCAGCGATCTTGCGTGCGCTAACATCTTGCATCACCCCCAGTACGCCAATGATCTTGCCGTTCGGGTCTCTAATTGGTACTTTGCTCGCTTCAGACCAGCAGACTTGGCGAGTGTCTTGGTTGATTTGTTCTAACAGCCGCATCGCTTCTTTACCACTATTGATCACCGCCATATCACTTTGGCGGCAGATCTGTGCGCCGAGCTCATCGTTGATGCCCCATGGCATTTCTCGGTCGGTTTTGCCCACGACCTCGTCAGGCGTAGCGAAGCCAGCAATTGTCGCGAAGCGCTGGTTGCAACCTCGGTAAACTAAATCAAGATCCTTCCAAAAGTAGGCAAAAGGGTTGTTCTCGGTAATCAAGGTGAATAACTGAGTGACCTCGCGCAGCTGCGTTTCTAACTCTTCTCGCGTCATGGTGCCGCAGAGCGCTGTTTTGGTTGTAATCCCCTGAATCATAGTTGCCCTTATTTTTGTTCTCGATGGCATACCTGTATGCCGAATTAATTGGATACGAGTCTAAACCATTTGAGGTGGCAAAAAGTGCTAGTCCCAACTTTGGGCGGAATCTGCCTAAACGACGGCGTTTTTATCCACTGTTTAACCCTATAAGGCAGGTTTTATTGGCAGATGGTGTCTATGGGATTTTGGGCTTAAAGGTACTTGAGGTTAGGTGGCTTTTTGGTTTGCTCGGTGGGTGCTGGGTCGACGTTTGCTGCAGTGTCCTCTTGGGCGAACTCGCTGGCTTTGACTTTTTGCCCTCTGTGCTCTGCATAGGCTCGCGTATATTCCGCACCAAACAGCAATAACATGCTGGAGTAGGACACCCAAAGCATGGTGAGTACAATGCTACCAGCCGCACCATAGGCTGATGTGGGATCGCTTTGTGCAAGATAAAAACTTAGCAGAAACTTGGCCACGATAAACATCCCCGAGGTTAGCAGGGCACCGCCCCATACATCTTGCCAATTGATTTCTGCATCGGGTAAAAACTTAAATATGGCGGAAAACAAAAAGGTGGCCGCGCTCAGTGAGATACACAGATCGATAAGGTGAAAAAAACCGCTTAAGGGCAGTGAGAACCGCAGGCTTAGCCAAGTGCTAACGACGCTAAGGGCGGTAGATAGCAGCAGCGATACCAGCAGTAAGAACCCTACCGTTAGCACTATGCCAAATGAAAAAAAGCGGTCCTTAATAAATTTTAGCCAAGCGCGCTTGGGTTGTGGTTCTACACCCCATACCGCGTTGAGCGAAACCTGCATCTGGATGAAAACCCCCGTCGCACCAAACAATAACGCTGCCAAACCCGCCATCGAACTCAGGGTTAAGTCGTCCACGTCCTGAGTACTATTAATAATTGTGTTTAATGACTCGGCAACGCGCGGGCCCATAGTGTTACTGACTTGACTGAGTATTTCCTCCGAGGCGCGATGGGTGCCAAAAAAATAACCCAATAAATTTACGATAATTACCATTAAGCCTGGCAGCGCAAAAATTGTGTAGTAAGAAATAACCGAACTATTTCTAAAAGGGTCGCGAGCCCACCACCGAAACGTGGTTTTTTTGAGTAGCTTTAAGAAGGTTAAGCTGCCGCGGTAAACCTTTTTCGCTTTGCGTTTTTTGTTATGCCATTTTAAAGCCATCATACTCCGTCTCGATTGAGTAAGCTTTTAGCCACTGATTAGCGGTAGATAGGGCAATAAATATGCCGTGGTGATTCACTAGCCATTTGGTACAAGACCTAGCGATGCCCTTCAGCCATATGGCCGTGATAGTGCCCGCACAGCGAGCGGCGAAAAGCTCAACACCGGTAGCGAGCATCATTCTTGTTATGACTGCCCATTGATATTTACAGCTACAAAGTTGTGCGAATTTGCAAAAATTACAGGGCTATGTGGCTAGTATTGCAAGGTTTACACTTGTCGATGACAGGCGCTTAGGCTGCTAGGCACAGTAGGCGCCACCATTGATGTCTAGGGTGGCGCCATTGATAAATCCGTCGTATTCGCTCGCTAAAAATAGCACTGCCCGAGCAACATCGTCGGCCGTGCCCGCGCATCGCAGAGGAATGCCTTCGATGGTGGCCTCGGCTGAGGCTTGTGTTGTATGAGTGTTGTGAAAAGCTGTGCCCAATATTAAACCGGGCGCCACAGCGTTGACGCGCACGCCGTGCGGGCCGAGCTCGTTAGCGAGCGCGCGCGTCCAGGTCAAAATGGCGCCCTTGGCCATGCTGTAAACCAGCGATCCAGGGTGACCGCCTTTGCGGCCTGCGAGCGACGCCAAATTAACAATGCTGCTGTGCGAGTTGCACTTTAGTGCCGCAACCGCGGCTTGAGTCACAAACTGCGCAGACGAAATATTGGTGTCGATCACTTTATACCAAAAGTCGCTGTCTGCGCTTTCGAGGGTTCGCCGTTCAATCAATGAGCCGGCATTATTGATTAAAATATCCAAACCGCCGAGCTGCTCAATGGTGTACTTAACGACGCGCTTGGCGGCATCTTGCCGGCATAGGTCGCCTTGTACCGCCGCGGCGACTAGACCTTGCTGGTGGGCAAAGTCTACCAGTGCCTTGGCTGACTTGTCGCTCGAAAAATAATGGACAACAATATGTGCCCCCGCCGCAATAAATTGCCGGCTGATAGCCTCGCCAATGCCTTGAGCACCGGCGGTAATTAATACCCGTTTACCTTTAAGTTTCATGGCTGTCTCGAAATAAATGCAACATGCTAGCAAAGCTCTTTACCGAGTTTCCATTCGAAAACCTCTGGGAGCCTCTAAAAATGGCTTTCGGCCTCTGGTTTCCAAGAGTTTTTCCAGCAAGGTGCGCGATGCCGGTGGGCAAACTGGGATGTTTAATGCTTTACGCTCGAAAACGACTAAGCAACAGCCGTTTATTCATTTTATGCCCGAGCCCCATTGCTTTTAGTACCATCAAAGCAAAGCCAATATTTTGGATATTAGCTACTGGGGTTATTGCTTGCCTTGGCTTGCTGTTCTTGGTGGCGCTGCTCCATAAGTGATTGCTCGTCTTCGCTGAGTTCTTCGCCGTTTTCGTTATTGTATTCAGTGGTGATGGTAGATGGCTTTAGATTGAGTTCGGTAAATAGCGCAAAGTGATCGGAACCTTTCAGTTTTAAACGCCTTATTGATTTGAGGGCAAAGTGGTCGCTGTGGAAGAGGTGGTCCAACGGCCAGCGCAAAAACCAGTAACTGGCGTGAAAGGTATTAAACATACCACGGCCAATGCGCGGGTCTTTTAAACCACTGAGATGGCGAAATAAATGGGTGGTTTTTGACCAGGCGACATCGTTAAGGTCGCCGGTGACTATCACGGGTTTCTTATAGTTGCGGAGCTCTTTGGCAACAATAATAAGTTCGCTGTCGCGATCTGAAGAGGTTTCGTTTTCCGTGGGGCTGGGCGGAGTAGGGTGCAGGAAGTGTAAGCGCACCTCATCGCCGCTATCGAGGGTAATGGTCGCCCGCATCGATGGGATGTGCTCATCAATTAAATAGTCTACCCGGCCATTTTTTAGGGCTCGCTTTGAATACACGTGCATGCCGTAAAGGTTATCTGTTGGGCACTTAATGCTATGGGGGTATTGGTCCGCCAAGGTGTCGAGATGTTGTTGCCACCAGAGGTTGGATTCGAGCGTGACGATGATATCTGGATGGTATTGGTTAATTAACGCAAGTAGCGCATTGGCGTTTTTATTGGGCATTAACACGTTGCTACTGAGTATGCGCAACCTCCGCTCTGGCGTAATGGTTTTACTGCTTTGCACTTGATGGGGGAAAAGTGGCGTGTATGGGAATATCCACCAGCCTTGGTAAACGGCCACCAAGGTGTAGCAAATAATAATGGCTAAAGAGGTCGGCGCTTCTGCATCGAGCAGCAGGACGCTTGCAGTCAATAGTGCCACTGACGCGGCGGCGATCTGCAGGCGCGGGAAGTCTAACCCTCGAACAACCCAGTGGCTGATATGCGTAATGGGCAGCAGAGTTGCCAAAACGAGTATCGCGGCGGCAACGGCAAAAGCGGTGGTTAGCATGAAGGAGAACTCCCGGGTAATAGCGGTTAGAAACTTAGCTTCTAGCAGCATAACGCAAGGGGCGGCATTATAAGTCGCTTTTGACGGTTTTGTGGGGCCCTATTTGCAGGGCCATTGATGTATAATCGCGGCCCTTATTAACGGCGCCGCCGATTGCACGGCGCCCGAGTAACTTTGATTGAGGTGTATTTGTGGGTTGGATTGATTTTGTCGCGGAACAATGGATGCTGGTCGCCTTGTTGTTGGCGTTGGTTGTTGCATTCGTCACGCTTGAGGGGAAAAAAGGCGGGAAAGCGGTGAGCTATCACGAGGTTTCGCGTATGCTCAACAACGAAACGGCAATACTGCTCGATGTGCGCGATGCCGCGGATTACAAAGCGGGCCACATCATAGACGCCATCAATATTCCCCATGGCAGTTTAGCCACCCGTTTAAACGAGCTCGATAAGTACAAAGGCAAGCACGTGATTGTTACCGATAAGATGGGGCAGCATTCTGGCCATGCGGGCAAGGTCTTGCGCGATGCCGGTTTTGAGGCAGTGCGCATGAAAGGCGGTATGATGGAGTGGATGGCTCAAAAACTGCCTGTGATCAAAGCGAATAAAAGCAAAGGTAAAAAAGCATGAGTGTAACGGTCTACAGCAAACAGTTCTGCCCCTACTGTGTTATGGCGAAGCGCTTGCTGGACAGCAAAGGCGTGTCGTTTGATGAAATCAAAGTCGACAGCGACCCCGTTATGCTCAAAAAAATGATGGTTGAAAGCGGCCAGCGAACAGTGCCGCAAGTATGGATTGGTCGTACCCATGTCGGTGGTTATGATGAGCTGGCCGAGCTCGAGCGCAAAGGCCAGCTCGACGCACTTTTAGCCCAAGAGGGTTGATCCGGCGGCAAGCCGCCCCATATAACAAGTATGATTTTCAAATGGCCTGCATCGTTGCAGGCTTTTCTTTTATCGGTTGAATAACAATTCGGCTTCACGCCGCTACCCAAGCCACTAGGAGATATCATGGCAGACGATAATAACGCACAAGGCCAAGCTCAAGGTCAAGGCCCTCAGTTTATGCTTCAGCGCATTTACCTTAAGGATATGTCCTTCGAGGCACCGCAAGGTATGCAGGCATTTAAGCAGCAATGGAACCCCAAGATTGCGCAAGATTTAAACACGACATCGGCTAAGGTTGATGATAACCACTTTGAAGTCACCTTGAAGCTCACCATTAACGTGACCATCGATGATAAAACCATCTTCTTGGTTGAAGTGCAGCAGGCGGGTTTGTTTTTGGTTAAAGATATTGAAGGTCAGCAGCTTGCACAATTGTTAAATACGGCGTGTCCTCAGATCTTGTTCCCTTATGCTCGCGAAGCGGTTGATAGTTGTGCACTGAAAGGTGGCTTCCCAGCTTTGGCGTTACCGCCCATTAACTTTGACGCGTTGTTTGCACGAGCGGTTTCTCAGCAAAAACAACAAGCGGCTTCCGCCGAGGTGGCTAACTAGTCATTGCCCTGAAGCGTCATCCTCGGTGTTTCGCGGATGCACGTGATAAAACCTAAAAAAACCGGCATATGCCGGTTTTTTAGGTTTTGGGGGTTATGAATGACCTAAAAGTCTTGTTGGTTATTAGGTGGTGCGTGATAAAACGGCGGCGAATAGGGTATCACTGTTGTTATAGGGGCAGCCCATTAGCTCGCTTGAGTCTAGCTGCCAGTGCGAATTCTGAGCTAAAAACTGCTCGACAATGGCACCGTTTTCACAGTCAAAGAACGAGCAAGTACCGTACACCAATTTACCACCGGGCTTGACTGCAACGCAGGCTTGATTGAGCAGCTTTAGCTGAAGCGCGGTAAGTGCGGTGAGATCTTCGCCACTATTGCGCAGCTTGGCATCGGGGTTGCGGCGCCAAGTGCCGCTAGAGCTGCAGGGGCCGTCTACCAACACCCAATCAAAACCGCCGTCGTTGGCAATTTCTTTGGGTAATCGAAACGGTGTCTCGCCATCCCACGGCGCCGTGCGAATATTATAGAAGTTCGCTTGCTTGGCTCGGCGTTTGACCTCAACTAGCTTGTGTTCGCGAATATCGGTGGCCCATACGGCACCCTTATTTTTAAGGGGTGCTGAAATGGCCAGAGTTTTACCACCGCCGCCTGCACAGGCGTCCCAAACCTTTTGGCCGGGCGTTGCTGCTACTTTGAGTGCTAACTGTTGTGACGCCCAGTCTTGAATCTCTACCCAGCCGTTTTTATAGCACTCAAGCCCAAATACACCGCGCTGGCCTTCAATAGAAATGGCGCTGCCGTCCTCGCGAGCGAGGTAAAATTCCGCCAGCTCACTCATCACTGCCGAGCGTTTGTCCTCGTGATTTAGCCTTAACCACAGTGGCGGACGTGAATCTTGCGCTTGTAGAAAGCGCTCGAGGTTGTGATGTTTGCCAAGCGCTTCGAGCTGTGGCCGATACACGCTGGGAATCCCGTGCCACACTAATGCGCCCTCTAAATCGGTGTCGCGGTAATTGTTTAGTGCTTCGATGCGGCTTGCGTATTTGGCGATGCCCTCGGGCAAGGCTTGATCACATTGTGCACGCCACTGGCACAGCGCGAGAAAGTCGTCGCCGCTCGCTCCTTGGCATAAGATGGCGAGCTGGTTTTTAAGTGCATCTGCGTTTTGAGTTGCGGCTGCGAAGTCGTCGACGCTTTGGGCAGTGCTTGTTGCACCTTGTGATAAAGCCATCACCTGAGCGGCCCAATAGCCAAAACGTGCAGCGTTAAATAGCACATCCCCGTAAAACAGGCGATCACGCTTGCCGAATTTACGGTTTTTGCTCAGCGTATGTTTAAGCCAGCGGTCCAGTTGATACCAATTGCGTTGCTCGAGCCACTGCTGCCACAGCTCCAGAGCTTGGCGCATTTGGTTGGCGATTCGAACCTCGGGTGAATAATGCTGAGCTGGCGTTTGTTCTCTGGTCGGCCTACTTGGCGGCTTGGCCGATGAACGTGATGGCGACGCGTTGCGATAAGCGTTAGTGGTGGGGCGGTTACTGGGTGTGCGTCGTTTAGTCACGGGTATCTCGTAAAAAGTGGCCATTATTCGAGATGCCCGCGTCAAATGCAAATAGCTTTACCGGAACTCAGCGATTAATGCGCGCCATTCCGCAACCCCATTTTTAGGTGCCTTTAAGGTTGCGCTAGGCGATTGACAGGCATTTACGCCATCGCAAATTACCATGGATGACGTTACAGGCTATGGTCCGAAGAGTCGCTAGTGCCTGTGACGCTGTTTGCACTTTGCCTGCCAAGCGCTTCTCGCCTTGCGGAGGCAAATATTGATTTGCCTCAAGTGAGGGCATAATAGCGGTGAAACGCCTTGTGCCGAGCCACTTTGCTATTTATAAACAGTCAGGCAAAGCGCGGTTTGTGCATTTATGGGGCTTACTCCCGTTTTCGACACGGCGCAGCTATTCACGTTGTAAGGAATGTTTATGAGATTGTTAGCCTTTTGTGGGCGCTCTCGCCAACGGCGCCAAGGCTTGCTGTGGCGAGCAAAGCCTTTGCTTGTGGTGTTGGCGTTGTTTGTCGCGGGCTGCGACGGCGGCGCTTTGGCGACAAACAGTTCTGCAGGCAACGCGTCATCGAGCGTTGCAGGCGGGGTTGATGCACCTTGCGAGGCGCCAGTAGGGCACAGCCTTAGCGATATTGCCAGCGTGGTTGACTGGATAAACGCGATGCCCAAACCCTTGAGTCTCGCGTGTTTTGTGAAGAGTATTCCGCGTCCTGTTTATTACAATGCCACTTTAAGCTCGTTTAGCGCACAGCCTTCCATCGGCAAGCGCAGCCCCCGCGTATTTTTCATGATCGACAAGCTGATTCTTACGATGGTGCCCGATGAAAAGTCCGACACGGTAAAAGATCCGTTGACCGGTAAGAACCTTAAAGATCCCGAAACGGGCCTTGATGTTAAGGTTTGGGATGCCGATGGTAGCCAGCTGTTGGAGCTTTCCTTTGAGGTTGAAACCGACCTCGAGGCGCCACAGTCTATTAAGGGGGAGTTAAAGTTCCCAATTACAGACACGCTGCCGCGCAATGCACCCTATGTAAAAATTAATTTTGACGATGATAACGACCTTAGCATTTGCGCCTTTTGCCATGATACGGAAGTCGAGGTGACGGTGTTAGATGGTCAGCCCGTTTACCGCTCTGAAATGCTGCGCAATCGCCGCGATACCGAAGTGCCACTCGGCTTTATGTTAAATGAGTACGCGGCCTGTGATCCGGAAAGAGGAGAAAACGAATGGTATCGGTGTGAAATGCTGGATGCCATCTACGGTCAAGGCACCTTGGTGTGGCTAAGTTTCCCCGAGTCTATGCCCACTATCTTTGACCTCTAAGTCGAGCGAGCGCTCGCCCAGTAGTGGCAATTTTCGGTAAGCGCTGCCGCAACCGGCGTTGCAGCTAAGACCACAGCAGCGGGGTGCTTGTAGAGGCCAACAAGCACTGGGTGGGTCGCGATGGCCGGAGCTACCCGAAGGCCTGCGCAAACCCAACCACTATTTGACTCCCGTTGTCAGTCGCCTTTTCGCACAGTTTTGCACGTATTTGCAGCCTTGCGCGCAGTTAATTCGAGACACTCGCGAACTGTACTACACTCAGTTTATACGTGATAAACCAAAGGGTGAGTACTTTGCGATTGAGTGTGAGATTAAAAGCCCCGGCTGAGGTCGACGTTACGCTATGAGCTTGTCGGTTATTCACCGCATAACGGGCGGTTATTTGTTTATCTTACTTTGCCTAATTGCTATTGCATTTGCGGGCTTGTCGCGCATCACCAGTATTAACCACAACCTGCAAGAGGTTTCGCGTCAGGCGGCGCCGATTAGCAATACCACCGCGCAGCTTGCCGATGAGTTAGCGCTGGCTAATCTGCTAATGTATCAACACTACAACAGCGCCGACCAACAGCAGGTGCTGAACTACGAAGCTCGCTTTGCCGAATTTAAGAATAACTACCGCACTTTATCTGAGCAGCTGGCCGAAAAACTGGCCTCCGTGAAAGGCGGGGGTGGCGAAGTTGAGCGGCTAAACAATATGGCGCAAAAAGCTGGCGAGGTATTTGCGAGTGTTGAGCGCTTAATGACGCTCAACCGAGAAAGCTTATTGGGGCTGAGCCGCTTACTGAGTTTAAAAGCGGAAATTAATCGCGCAGAAGACGCCCTCGATAGCGTTTTTGAGCGTTTAATGGCGATTAAGCTCGAGGCCGATCAGCGCGCACTTATTAATGAGGCGATCTTAGAGGTGAACCGCGGGGTTTCGTTGGCCAAATACATTTCGCTGACAACGCGCTTTGACGAGTACAATCAATTATCAGA
Source organism: Marinagarivorans sp. (assembly GCA_036554385.1). GTDB lineage: Bacteria > Pseudomonadota > Gammaproteobacteria > Pseudomonadales > Cellvibrionaceae > Marinagarivorans. Next base: position 14,325 of record DATBNJ010000248.1, read on the forward strand.
TCAGTTTTCGAGGTGGCTAGAGCGCTACGTCGATTTGGGTTATCAGCTTAAGGATTTGGAAAAAAACAGCCCCCGCCTAGCCCCCGAGCTCAAAGCGCTGGGTGATAAAGTCAGTACTTTGGTGTGGGTCGTGGCGCGCAATCGCGGTTTACTAGAATCTCAATCGGAGTATTTAGGCAACGAAACCGTGATGGAAAAAAGCTTGTCCATCAATGAAAAAGACATCAAGCTGATTCGTACCGAGTTTGCGATTGTTGGCAATTTTGCCAAAAACTACACCAACCGTTTGGCCAGCAATGCCGCCAATGAAGTCGATGGCGGACGCACCACCATTGTTGCCATCAGCGTTATTGCCGTAATCGCCTGCCTGATTATTGCGGTATTAGTGGTGGGCAGTATTCGAAGGCCACTTAAGCATATTATGGCGGTACTCGAGAACATGGCTACGGGTGACCTTTCGCAAAAAGTTGAGGTGACTCAGCGCGATGAGTTTGGCTTGTTACAAAACTGTGCTCAAACGCTTAACAATAGCCTACAGACAATGATTGAAGCGATCCGGGCACAATCACTATTTATTTTAGATTCAGTCGGTCAAACGCGCACTATTACTGAAAAATCGCTCGATAGCGTAAACACCCAGCAGGCACAAACCGAAATGGTGGCCGCGGCCATGCATGAAATGAGCGCTTCTATTAACGAGGTGTCTCGCAACGCGGAAGACGCGTTCGAAAAAATGGCCGGTGCGCATAAAAATGCGGAATTTAGCCGTGAAAAAATTAATGAAAACCGCAAAAAGTCTTTATTGTTACAAGACGAGATGAACAATGCGTGTGATGTGATTCATGCACTCGATAAAGATGTTCGAAAAATCGAAGAGATTATTCAGGTTATTGATGAAATTGCCGAGCAAACGAACTTGCTGGCCTTAAATGCGGCTATCGAGGCCGCTAGGGCCGGTGAGCAAGGGCGTGGCTTTGCCGTGGTCGCCGATGAGGTCAGAACGCTAGCCAACCGCACGCGCCTTTCGACGGAACAAATTAAAAACAATATTCACCATCTGTTGGAGGGTTCTCACAATGCGGTGGGGGTTATTCAGCGCTCGCAAAGTAAAACGCAAGATTCCGTCGCCAGTGCGGAGCTGATTGTGCAACAGATCGAAGATATTGTATCGATGATCTCAAATGCTAAAGATCTTAATATGCAGATTGCGACATCCTCTGAACAGCAAAGTCGAACCTCTGAAGAAATTAATCGAAATGTCGATGCGATTACGGCGTTGTCTCACGATACCGCAGATGGCGCTCAAAAAACGCAGCTGCAAGTGGATGGTTTACACCAGTCTACGCATGAACTAGAAGCTCTGGTTGAGAAGTTTAAATTATGATGCGTTATTGTTACCGCGCGCCTATTTTCACCGTTGCGCTGGCGTTGTTGTTTACTGTGGTTTTATCGAGTCGAGTGGTTGCTGAACCGGTGGTGCACCACGGCGAAACGGTGGTTAAGTTTTACACTTGGCGAACCCAAGATAAACCCGTCTGGCAGGCGGTGAACGATCAAAATTTAATCCCGGGCATTACCGTGGAGGTAGACGCAGTTTTTCGCTCGGTGTACCGATCCTATGTTTTACTTGCACTGCAAAATGGTAAAGCGGATGTGTTTTTGTGGCAGCCAGGCGCCACCAACCTGCAAGAGCTGATCCAGCGAAACTTTATTAAACCTTACCCGAAAGATCTTAGCATGATGAACTCTGCGGCTATTTTGGCCGGCAAGAGTGCTGAAGGGGTGTCTTACGGTGTGCCCTTTGCGTTGCAGTTACAGTCGATGACTGTCAATAGAAAGTTACTGCGTAAATACGGGTTAGATCAACAGCCCCAATCCATGGGTGAATTGACGGCTATGTTTACGCAGCTGGTGGGCAAAGGCATCAATCCCATGCATTTAGCGGGGGGGACTAACTGGTATGTTAAGCAGGTATTGAGTGAAGTATTACTGGCAGGGTTAGTCGATGAGCCGTTTGCCGAGGGCTTGCTCACCGGCGATGAGTGTTTTAATTCGCCCCAATACCGTGTCATTTTTGAAACCTTAGCGAACTGGCAGGCGCAAGGGTTTGTGAATGACAATATTACAACTGAGGATTACGGCGTGATGGCACGTGCTGTTGCCGTTGGCAATTCTGCAATGAATATCGACGGTGCTTGGATGGCGGGGCCGACATCCATATTTTACGATATTGACCCGCAGTTTGAGCTGGGTTTTTGGCCGGTGCCTGGCGTATCCAATAAAGTCTATGCGTTGGGCGATGGCACCTTTCAAGTTGCCGCCACATCAACGGTTCGCGATGCGGCGCAGCGCGTTCTAGAATTCACCACCACCAAGAAATTTGCCGAGCTTTTTGCTGAGCATGTTAATGAGCTGCCTGCCTATGGCGGTGATTTTTATATCAAAGACGGCGACCTTAAAAACATGGCCTCGATTGTGGCGGATAACGCTTATCCTGTCAGCTTATTTACTGCCTATGCACTCAATAGAGGGGTGCCGACCTATAACGACCTTGTGTTCGATGCTGTGGAGGCAATATTGGCAGGTAGCAAAACGCCGCAGCAAGTGGTTCACGATATTCAGCAAGGCCTTAATAGTTGGGGCTATATTGGCGCGGTTAATTGTCGCTGATACGCATGAAGCATACCGGTGACGGTTAGTCGAGGTTTAGCACCCAGCAACGCTCATTGTGCTCGAAGCCAAGTGGCGCATAGTAATCATTCGCTGCCGGAGCCGCGATTAGAATAATTTTACAGGTGGATGCAACGGCTTGGGTCAGCCGTTGCATCAGCCTTTTCCCTATCCCTTGGTTTTGAAAAGCATTGTCGACAGCGAGATCGGATAAATAGCACGCGTAGTGAAAGTCTGTGACTGCGCGTGCTATTCCTATAAGCTTTCTGCTCCCTTCGGTGGTATGCCAAGCGCTGACGATTAGGTTACTGTTGAGGATCATGCCATCGAGACAGGCAATATCGTCGATGGGCCGGCGCTCTCCTAAAGCGCAATGCTGCAAGAGTGATCGAAAATCGCGAGTCGATACGCAGTTGGCGTTCTTGCCAGCCGTGTACGTGTGATAGCTGATTGACGGGGTTGTGCTGGGTAGCGCCGTAGAGTCCATTTTCACCTTGCTGCAATGTTTTTTTGCGGTAACTTTCCGTTTTCGATAATACCAGCTTGCTGCGGCTATCTGAATGGCCACTAACTCAAAGAAAATAGTCCCCAAATACCGTATCATGCCACAGGCGGCAAACGCGATTGGCGTGTGTTATGCCGAATGTTAGTGCAGTTCAATTTTGAGAAGGTTAGGTGAGTGCAAGATTTAACGGATCAGCAGGCAACTTCAGCGTGTATTGGTGTTGTGGGTGGCGGTATGGTTGGCGCGATGTTGGCTTTGTTGATAGCGCGCCATGTGCCCGCTGTTGCGGTCACGCTATTCGATCGCCACGAGGCGAGTGTGCAAGATCGGCCGAGTTTTGACCGCCGCTCAACCGCTATTGCCCCATCTACCGAGCAGTGTTTTCGCCGTTTAGGGTTATGGCCCGCGTTGGCCGCTCACGCCACGGCAATCGAGCATATCCACGTTTCAGATAAAGGCCATGCCGGTATGGCATGGTTCGACCTTGGTGATAATGCCGGGCAGCCACTTGGACACGTTATCGATAACGCGGGTATGGGGCAGGTGTTGTTGGCGGCATTGGCCGCACAATCAAATGTCAAGACCGTGCAAGCGTCGGTCAGCCGCGTGGCGGTGACGGGGGCGGGAGCATCGATTTGCACGGCCGACGCTGCGGGTGCGCAACAGGTTTTCGATCTCGTTATTATTGCCGATGGCGCGCAGTCGTTGCTGCGCGAGCAATTGGGTGTCGCCGCTCGCCGGATCGACTATCAGCAGCATGCAATTGTGGCGAATGTTCGGCACGAGCTGGCGCACCAGTTACAGGCTTTCGAACGTTTTACCAATCGCGGCCCCATTGCGTTACTGCCACGCGGCGGCAATGCCCGCAGCCGCGAAAGCGCACTGGTATGGACTTGCCCCAGTGATGAGCTAGGCGAGTACCAAGCGCTACCACGCGCGGAACTATTAACGCGTTTGCAAAAACAATTTGGTTATCGCTTGGGGCGGTTCAGTGCCATCAGTGAAGCCGGTTTTTACCCGCTGGAATTAATCGTTGCCCAAGAGCAGGTGCGCTCAAATATTGTGTTAATGGGCAATGCTGCGCACTTTTTACACCCCGTTGCAGGGCAGGGCTTTAATTTGTCCGTGCGCGACGGGCTGCGTTTGGTCAGTGTGCTAAAGAATGCTCAAGCCAGCGCAGAGCCCTTGGGTGACCTTGCCGTACTGCAGCGCTATGAACAGCAACAGCACGCTGATCAGCGCAATACTATTACTCTTAGTCATAATTTTAATCGAATTTTCACGCGTACCCCATTGCCCGTCCAATTAATGCGCACGCTCGGTTTAATTAGCTTAGAGCTTAACCCCCAGGTTCGGGCGCAATTTATTAAGCTGCTCTCGGGCAGGGGCCAGCCGGCGGCGAGTTAGTTTTTGTCCACAAATGGCAGTTTTCGGGTGTTTACTTGAAGGCCAATATGATTTTAGCTTCGATGTTTTATTACAGGTTGTCAGCATGAATTATCAAGCAGATATTACCATCGTGGGTGGCGGCATGGCAGGCGCTGCGCTGGCACTGGCTTTAGCAAAGGAAACCCAATGGGATATTGCTTTAGTTGAAGCCACGAGTGGCCCCGCCCCAAAAAATAATCCCGACGCTGGTAAGGTGCTAGATAGCCGCGTAGTGGCATTAAACGACGCCTCTATTGCCTGGCTCGAAAGCTTGGGCGTGTGGCCAGGGTGCGATCAGCAATATTGTTGCGCGTACCAAAAAATGCAGGTATGGGACGGCGAAGGCACGGGCAGTGTTGAATTTGATGCAGCGGCCGAACACTGTGACCAGCTCGGCGTGATTGTCGAAAATCACTATTTGCTAACACAGCTTTGGCAGGCGCTGCAGGCTATTGGCCGAATTCAATTGATTACCGGTGAGCCGGTAAACACCGTTGGTTTTTCCGACTCTTTAGGCGGTAAGCAAACGATTACGTTGGCATCGGGAGCCAAAATCAAGTCGTCGTTAATTGTTGCCGCCGATGGCGCAGAATCACTGATGCGCAAAGCGGCGGGGCTCGTCGTAACCGAAAAGCCCTATGGCCATAGAGCTTTAGTGGCTACCGTGCAAATCGAAAACCCGCATCAAAATAGGGCTTTGCAACGCTTTTCGCAATCGGGGCCATTGGCATTTTTGCCATTGCCCTCAATTGCTGAGAAGCATTACTGTGCGATTGTTTGGTCGCAGTTAGAGGCTCAGGCGAGCTTTCTCCAGCAGTTAGATGATGCAGCTTTTATGCAGGCTGTGGAGCGTGCCATTGAAGGCCGGTACGGTCGCATTTTGGCGGTTCATCATCGCGCTGCGATTGCCCTCAAAGAGCGTCATGCGCAACAGTATTATCGCGATGGCTTGGTGTTGCTTGGCGATGCGGCGCATACCCTGCATCCGCTGGCAGGGCAGGGCGTAAACCTAGGCTTTGCCGATGCTAAAGCTTTATTTGAAGAGCTTCAGCGTGCACAAGTAAGGTGTTTGCCGCTGGCCGAGCCGAGCATACTGGCACGGTACCAGCGACAACGCCGCGGCCATAATGCCATGGCCATTCAAGCGATGGCTGGGTTTAAAAGCTTGTTTGAATCGCAAAACCCGTGGCTGGGGTTGGCGCGCAATGAAGGGATGCGGGTTTTTAATAAAGTGCCGTGGCTAAAGCAGCAAGCGATCAAAGCGGCGAGGGGTGTGCTTTAATTGTTTGCCCTAGCTTATTAAGCACAACATAGGGCGCAAAAAAGGGGGCTAAAAGCCCCCCTGAAACACCAACCGCTTTTGCTTCACTTTAAAATTGAAGAACAGCGCTTAGGTTATAGACCTTATAGCTATCGCCAAAGAAGTCTTCATCTTGGCCAATGGTTGCATCAATTGCGAAGTTAGTATTGAAGAAATGGGTGGCGCCTATGTACATATAGTCGTCATCATTTGCGCCGAAGATAAAGCCGGTGTGTTTATTGAGGTACCACTTGGCTGAGGCCTCAACTGCCGTATCGCCGTCGGAGCTGGCGACGTTGGCTTCAATAACTAAGAATTGACCATTCTCGAATCCGTTTAAATATTTTGAAGAGAGGCTGACAAGCGCATCTTCATAATCGATATAGCTTAGTGTAAAGCCAATGTAATCTTGCTCATTAATACTATGGTCGTATTGCAAGTTCAGCTCGGCAACATCGTCACCTTCGTCGGGCATATTGTAGGCAAAACTTGCTTTAAAGTTGTCGGCAAAAAAGTAATCTGCATGTAGGCGAGTTTTGGACGATCCGTCGTAATCATAATAATCTAAGCCAACGGCGAAGCGGTCGAAGTAATAAGATCCACCAATTTGGAACTGGTCTGCTGCGTCATTACTTTCGACGACTGCACGGATGTTTGTGGTGTCATCAATGTATGCGAACTGATCCAGAGGTCCAACCGTTTCTTGGCCAGAAAAGTAGTAAGTGCCGTTCGCAAGAATACTCGCATCAGACCCTTCTTGGTCTGTATCAGTTACGCCGATTTTGCTGAGAAGTTGGTAGGTTTCTGCCGATGCGGTTGATGCGGCAAGTGTGCTGAGGGCGGCAATCGCCAAAAGTTTTTTCATTTGCTATGTCCTTATTGAGGTAAGAAAATTACGGTCGGCATTTGACCATAATTTTCTGAGATGTCAATAACGCATTTATTAAAATCCCCGCATTTGGTTTGTCGGTATTTGTTTTGTCGTTTAAATTCGCCTATAAAACATTTTTTTCCGTGCTTTAATTGTTTCGCAGGCTCAGCATTTTTTTGCTTGCGGGAGAATGGGCAGCGATTTGTTTTTTTAATGTCTTATTATTATGGTATTGATAAGTAGCTGGCGTTAGATCGAGATAGCGATGTGGCTGAGTGGTGCTAGGCAGTACCGCGATACAACGTAAGCATTTGGGGTAAACAGTTTCGGGCAATTAGGGGGGGATAAACGAGCACAGCTCGCGCCATCGGAACGATCGCAGCTATGCTGCGGGCCGACGCTTGCGACCGTTAGCCTCAAAACGAAAAAGCCCGGTAGTGTTGGGCTTTTATCATCAATATGGCGGTGAGGGGTGTAGATGGGACAAGCGAGCACAGCTCGCGCCATCGAAACGACGGCAGCTATGCTGCAGGCCGACGCTTGCGACCGTTAGCCTCAAAACGAAAAAGCCCGGTAGTGTTGGGCTTTTATCATCAATATGGCGGTGAGGGAGGGATTCAACACCATTTCTCA
>DATBNJ010000283.1:0-14602 GCA_036554385.1 Marinagarivorans sp.
TGCCAACGGCATTCTGAACGTTTCTGCAAAAGATAAGGCAACCGGTAAAGAGCAGTCTATTGTCATTAAAGCCTCTTCGGGGTTGAGCGATAGCGAAATCGACAAGATGGTACAAGATGCCGAGGCTAACGCTGAAGCGGATCGTAAGTTCGAAGAGATCGTTACCACGCGCAACACACTTGAGGGGCTTATTCACGCGACCAAGAAAACGCTTGAAGAAGCTGGCGATAAAGCGACCGACGAGGAAAAAACAGCCATTAACGAAGCGATTTCCGAAGCGGAGCAAGCAGTTAAAGGCGAAGACAAAGAAAAAATGGAAGCCGCAACCAAGAAGCTGAGCGACGCTTCTGGCAGCTTGGCGCAAAAGCTGTATGCCGAGCAGCAAAAAACCGCAGGCGACGCTGAAGGTGCAGGAAAAGCCGATGCAGGCGGCGCAGACGACGGCGTAGTTGACGCCGAGTTTGAAGAAGTAAAAGACGAAAAGTAAGGGGTTTAAGTGCTCGGCAAGGCTGAGCACTTAATCGTATTTGGGCTCAGGGCAATGGTCTTCACTGGGCCGTGAGTAAAAAGCAGGGCAGCGCTCTGCTTTCCTTGTATATGGCTAGTTCCCATTCAGCAAAGACAGTTTGTGCTGGGGGCTAATACGGACAAGAGACTTTCCGTCAAAATCCAATACACAGGTTTTTGGTTTTGCGAGCAATAAAAAATCGCATTTTCCACACAGATGGAAGCAATCCTCTGCATTGCCTTCATCTGTGGAAGGGAGTTTGCGACACTGCGAGGCGCCACTGGCGGCGTTTCAGGAATAAGAACTAACTAGGCAAGATAGTAAAACATGTCGAAGCGAGATTATTACGAAGTGCTGGGCGTCGCAAAAGGCGTTGACGAGAAGGAGCTGAAAAAAGCTTATCGCCGCATTGCAATGAAATGTCACCCCGATAGAAACCCAGGCGACGCCGCGGCTGAAGAGCAATTTAAGGAAGCGAGTGAAGCCTACGAAGTGCTGTCGGATTCACGTAAGCGCGCCGCTTACGACCAATACGGCCATGCGGGCGTTGATAGTGGTGCTGGCGGCGGCGGTGGTTTTGGCGGCGGCAGCGGCAACTTTAGTGATATCTTTGGTGATGTCTTTGGCGATATTTTCGGTGGTGCCGGCGGTGGCCGGCGCGGCGGGCCGGCGCGCGGTTCTGATTTGCGCTACACCTTAGACTTATCTTTAGAAGATGCCGTTAAGGGTACCAGTGTAAAAATTAAAGTGCCGACACTGGTCAGTTGTAAGCCGTGCTCGGGCTCGGGCGCTAAGCCCGGTACACAGCCTAAAACCTGTACGACCTGCGGTGGCGTGGGTCAGGTCCGCATGCAGCAGGGCTTTTTCCAAGTGCAGCAAACCTGTCCAACGTGTCGCGGCAAGGGCAAGGAAATCAGCGAACCCTGTAGCTCTTGTCACGGACAAGGCCGCGTAGAAGAAACCAAAACTTTAAGTGTTAAAGTTCCACCGGGCGTCGACACTGGCGACCGCATTCGCTTATCTGGTGAGGGTGAGGCAGGGACCGATGGCGGCCCCGCTGGCGACCTGTACGTGCAGGTGTCAGTTAATGAGCACGAATTTTTCCAGCGCGACGGCAAAAACCTATACTGCGAAGTGCCTATCAGCATTTTTGATGCTTGCTTGGGCGGGGAACTGGAAGTGCCAACACTCGATGGTCGCGTAAAGCTTAAGGTTCCGGCAGAAACCCAAACGGGCAAGCTGTTTCGTTTGCGCGGCAAAGGCGTAACGCCGGTCCGTGGCGGTAGTGCGGGCGATTTGCTGTGTCGCGTAGTGATCGAAACCCCCGTTAGCTTAACGGCAAAACAAAAAGATCTACTGCAAGAGCTGAAAAGCTCGATGGGTGGCGATAAACACTCACCGAAGCAGTCGAGCTGGTTCGAAGGCATGAAAAACTTCTTTGGTGATATAAAGCTATAAGCGGATGTATAAATCCGAAGCCCGCAATGGTTAAATGCCTTGCGGGCTTTTTTGTTTTACTGGGGACACTATGCGGCCAATTATTAATACATTTTTAAAAGGGTTAGTGTTTTTACTGCCGCTAGTGGTGACATTCGGCTTATTGTATTGGTTGTTTATTAAAGCCGAGGACTTGTTAAAAATCCCTTTGCAATGGGTGCTGCCCGAGGGCGCTTACGTTACGGGCATGGGCTTGGTGTCTGCGGTTGTGCTGATTTTTCTGCTCGGCATTTTAGTGCAAACCTATATTACTAATCATATATTTCGGCTGTTTGGCGAGCTTATGGCGCGTACACCGTTGGTTAGAACACTGTACACCACCGCGCGCGACTTTATGGAGCTGGTCGCCGGCAATAAAGAAAAGAGCCTGCAGGGTGTCGTCGTAGTGACCTTGGATCACGATATTCGATTAATGGGCTTTGTGACGAACGACGATGTTCAGCTTGGTGATCACGACGGCCTAGTTGCCGTGTATTTGCCCATGAGTTATCAGGTAGGTGGCTACACGTTACTGGTGCCCCCAGAGCGTTGCGAGCGCATCAATATGCCCGTTAAAAAGGCCATGCAGCAGGTGTTAACAGCGCATGTGACGCGCAGTCACGAGCCTGACCGCAAGGCGCCAAAACCTAAACCCGAGCTTTGACACTAAGCCGGTTTTAAGTAAATCGTATTGTAACTTTTCAGCTAAATAAACATAAACCTTTAGAAAGGGTGCTGGTTGGTGATTTTCTAGGCATTGAAGCGTCGGGAGCGCTTGAATAGTGCCCATGGGAGGCTTGAACGGCCTAGTAAATCATTAACCAGTGTCCCATTTAATAAGCCGCTGAATAGTTACATCGTATTTTTGTAACTGTTAGATCGAAAGAGAGTAACTATGACAACGCGAATCGCGATTGCTGGCGCCAACGGGCGCATGGGTAAAATTTTAGTGGCGGCGACTCAGCTTGCCGAAGATGCAACGCTTACAGCTGCAACGGTCCGCCCCGGCAGTTCGCTCACTGGCGTCGATGTGGGCGAGCTTGCCGGCATTGGTAAGGTCGGGCTTAAAACGACCGATAACTTGGCTGACGCCATTAACGATTTTGACGTGCTGATCGACTTTACATTACCGGATTCAACGCTGGTGAATGCTGCGCTATGTGCAGAGCATGGCAAGGGCATGGTAATTGGCACTACAGGTTTTACCGAGTCGCAAAAAAACGAATTGTGAGCGCAGCAAGCCAATATCCCCCTGTGTATCGCATCAAATTTTAGTACCGGTGTTAACCTGTGTTTTAAGCTGCTCGATGTGGCTGCACGCGTTTTGGGTGACGAGGTCGATATTGAAGTCTATGAGGCGCACCATCGACACAAGCTCGATGCGCCTTCTGGTACGGCACTAAGCATGGGTGAGGTGGTAGCTGCGGCGACAAATCGCAACTTAAGCGATGTCGCGGTTTATGGTCGAGAAGGGCAAACCGGTGCCCGCGACCGCAAGACGATCGGTTTTGCGACGGTACGAGGTGGCGATATTGTTGGCGACCATACGGTGAGCTTTTTAGCCGACGGTGAGCGAGTCGAAATCACCCATAAAGCGACAAGCCGAATGGCCTTTGGGCGCGGCGCGGTGAAAGCCGCCTGTTGGATAAATCAACAGGCCTCGGGCCTGTTTGATATGCAGGATGTGCTAAAGCTCCGCTAACAAGTTCGTCACCGCTTAACCCTTAAATGCGATTACCGGCTTGCTTCGCCGGTAATCCGAGGTCGCGATTGGCCCATAAGGTTTCGCTAGAGCTTTTGAATAGCTGTGTTAAGGCGAAGGGGAGTTAAGTATTGCAATCACCAGTGCGCTCAGCACCACTATGCCGCCTACAATCATGCCGTAATTCAGCTTGCGGCTGGCGTTTTTCTGGGGTTTGGCTTCAACGGCGAGATCGTCGCGGTAGATAAACTCGATGCGCCCAAACTGAATGCTGTCGCCGTGCTTAAGTACCGCTTCGGCTTTGAATTTGCCGTTAATTAACATGCCGTTGGTGGTGCGGGTTGTGCGAATTTTGTAGCCGGCATCAGTGAGTTCGATATGGGCATGAATCAGGTCGATGGCGTCTTCACTTAACTGCATGTCGGTATTGCTGGCGCGGCCGATCGTCCAAGAGGTTTTGGCATCGGTGGCGGCGAGGGCATAGCACTTGCCGCGGATCGGGGCGGTTTGTGCCAGCATGCGCGGGCCGCTGCCCAAATTGACGCTGGAGCCGGACGACGCTTTTTTGCTTGTCGCCCTGACGGGGGCCGCTAAAGGCTCTGGCTGCTGCTCGGTAATATCGTCCTCTGTCAGCGGCGTGGTATTAAATATCAGTTCGGTGCGGTCATGGGCGCCGCTGGTGTCAAACGATGGTTCGGCAGCGCTGTGTTGCGCCTTATTCAATTCGTCGCCATCAATCTCATTACTTTCATTGGCATGCGCGGTGCTACTCGCATCGCTCGAGTTTTGCGCCTGTGGCTGGTCAAGGTCGGTTATTGTTTCTGCGTCGCTCTTTTGGCTGATGCCTTGCGGCTCGCTTAAGTTTTGTTGATATCCCGCTTCCGAGGCCTCTAACGCGGCAATTTCTCGATCCAGCTCGGCAAAAGCGTCATCGGAGGTGTCTGTCTCGAAGGGCGCTTGGCGAGTCGAGATAGGCGTAACATTGTGTGCAGAGGCCGGCGCTGTGTGAGCGGGCTTAAGCGGGTGCACGTTACTCGATTTTTTCGGTTGTTCCGTAGCGCGCGCGTCGGGTTTGCCCAGTTGCGCTGCCGCCATTTTGTTGCGATTGGCGATAAACTCTTCCCAATCTGGGTTTAGGCCCGACTCCTCGGACTCTTTAAAATGCTGTAGCCGAGCCTTGGCGCGTTCTTCAAGGGCGCGTGTTGCTTCGACGACATCTTGGTTCGAGAAGGGCATTGCAGGTGGCTTGGTAGTGGTGTCAGCGCGTTTAATGGGTGTTCCAAAGCCAAACGTGTCTTCGATATCAATGTGCTCTGCGACATCTTGTTCGTTGGCGCTAGCGACTTCGATGCTAAATTTAACACCATCAAAGTTAAGCTCGTCGCCAAGGGTAACCCAAGCGCCAGTGCCAATTCGGCAGCCGTTCAGATAGGTATTGTTTTTCGAATTAAGGTCTTCGAGGAAGAGCCCGTCTTCGCTGACACTGATTTTGGCGTGATAGCGGCGGATTTGCGGATCTTGCAGGCGAACCGTGCAATCGAGCTCGCGCCCAATAAGCACTTCGTCCTCGAGCGGGAAGCTAGCGCCCGTGGCTTTGCTCGTCAGCTGAAAATCTGAAGAAGTCGCTTGAGGTATATTTATTTCGTCGATGGTCACGCCGGCACCTATGGGTTGTTTCGCGTTGAATAACAACAATGAAAGTGTTGCCAATTAGACCATAAAGTGGCGCGGGAGTCATTTCTTCAGCGACGTAAAAATGGCTATTATTTGAACGAATTGGCGAAATAACCCAATAAGTGTCGAATAGCTAACGGTTTTTTAGGGCAAACCAAGCAATAGGCCGTACAAATTTGGAGTGGCGGCAGGTATCCACCCTTGGCAAAGCATTAATGCCAAGGGTGGATTTACCGTGCGCGTTAGCGTTTAGCGAGCTCTGCCTTGGCGGCGGCGGTGGCGAAGCGAACTTGCTCGGGCGCCGTGCCACCAATGTGATCTCGCGCTGCTACCGAGCCCTCTAGCGTTAGCACTTCAAACACGTCTTGCTCGATATCACTAGAGAATTGCTGCAGTTCGTCTAGGGTCATTTGCGACAGGTCGCGCTTTTGTTCGAGACCAAAAGCGACCGATTTGCCAACAATTTCATGGGCATCGCGAAAGGCAATGCCTTTGCGTACCAAATAGTCGGCGAGGTCTGTCGCTGTGGCGAAACCACGCATTGCCGCTTCGCGCATGCTATTTTTGTTGGCGGTGATGGCCGGGATCATATCGGCGAAGGCGCGCAGGCAATCGCGCACGGTGTCGACGGTGTCAAAAACCGGTTCTTTGTCTTCTTGGTTGTCTTTGTTATAGGCCAACGGCTGAGACTTCATCAGGGTTAACAAGGCGATAAGATGGCCATTAACGCGCCCGGTTTTACCGCGTACTAGCTCGGGTACATCAGGGTTCTTTTTCTGCGGCATAATCGATGAACCGGTGCAGAAGCGGTCCGGTAGGTTGATAAAATCAAACTGTGCCGAGGTCCACAAAACCAGTTCTTCACTCATGCGTGACATGTGGGTCAAAAGAATCGAGGCAAAGCTGCAAAATTCAATGGCGAAGTCGCGGTCAGATACAGAATCGAGGGAGTTGCGCGTGGGGGCGCTAAACCCGAGTAGCTCGGCGGTTTGGGCGCGATTAATAGGGTAGGTAGTGCCGGCGAGGGCGGCGGCACCAAGGGGCGAATAATTCATGCGCTTGCGGCACCCCAATAAGCGGCCATAGTCACGATTGAGCATCTCGTACCACGCCATTAGATGATGGCCAAAGGTAACGGGTTGGGCGGTTTGCAGGTGGGTAAAGCCCGGCATAATGGTGTCGGCTTCGCGCTCGGCGAGCCCGACAATACCTTGCTGCAAACGCGTAAGCTCGGCGGCAATGACATCGATTTCATCGCGCAGGTACAAGCGGATATCCGTCGCCACCTGGTCATTTCGCGAACGCCCTGTGTGCAGCTTTTTGCCGGTCACGCCAATGCGGCGGGTCAGCTCGCTTTCAATATTCATATGGACGTCTTCAAGTGCGACGCTCCAAGTGAATTCACCGCGCGCGATATCCATGGCGATATCGCCGAGGGTTTTAATAATAAGATCGCGTTCATCTTCGCTGAGCACCCCAGCGCTGGCAAGCATGGTGGCGTGTGCGACCGAACCTTGAATGTCTTGTTTGGCGAAACGCTGATCAAAGCTGACTGACGCGGTAAAGCGCTGCACAAACTCATCGGTCGCCTCGCTAAAACGTCCGCCCCATTGGCTGTTGGTGTTCTGGTCTGAATTGTTCGCTTTGGTATCGCTCATAGGTAGTCTCGGGTCCGTTTGGCCGTTTGCGTAAGTGAGTCGCTGGATGCATAAGTGCCACAGGGGCGCTAAACTGCAGTGATCTCAGTCGGTTTTTAGGAAGAAAAGTGGCGCATTATAAACGAGTCGGAACAGACAATAAAAAATGACGGTCAATTCTTTAGATTTTATACGCCAAGAAGACTTTTTACCTAACCTGTGTACCGGGCAAGCGGTGTTTCATCTTGTGATTGTTGGTGAATTGTTAGCGATAGCGTTATTGATGGCCGGTGCGTCGCTCGGCGGGCTGAGCTGGTATCGTTTTGGTTTGGTCTCAATGATGGTGCAGTGGATTGTATTAGCCAGCGCTGCCTGTTTGTGCCCGCTGCGCGGCTGGTTTCGACGCCTCAGTCCAGAGCTTGCTGGTGGCATTAGCTATACCATCGTGTTGTGCATTACCGCCGTCTTCAGCGCAGTCGGTGTTATTGCGCAGGCGAGTGGCCGAGGTGAACCTGAATGGTATATGGTGTTTTGCAATGTCATTATCGCGGCGGTATTTGCCGGTGTTGTGCTGCGTTACTTTTATTTGCAGCAGCAGTTGCGCAATCAACAAAATGCCGAGCTGCAGTCGCGCATTCAGGCGCTACAATCGCGTATCCGGCCGCACTTTCTTTTTAACAGCATGAACTCGATTGCCAGCCTTATCGAGATCGATCCCGAGCTCGCTGAGCGCACCATTGAAGATTTGTCAGATTTGTTTCGCGCCAGCCTCAGCGAACCTGGCTTAGTCACGCTCGATAAAGAGCTCGACTTGTGTCGCCGGTTTAGCCGTATTGAAGAACTTCGCCTTGGTGACCGGCTCACCGTAAAGTGGAATATTAGCGGCCACATCAAAGAGGCCGTTTTGCCCAGTCTGTTGTTGCAGCCGCTTGTTGAAAACGCGATTTATCACGGTGTCCAGCCGTTGCCAGAGGGTGGTGTTGTTGATGTCGATGTCCATGTTACCGGTGGTGACGTACAGCTGGCTGTCTCCAACCCCTTACCGCAAGAACCGCCCAGCGGGCGAAAAACCCAGGGCAATGGCATCGCAATGGACAACATGAAGCGCAGGCTGGAGGCTTACTATGGCGCCAAAGCCCGCATTTTTATCGTCGCACAGGCAGGGCGCTTTAGTGTCCAGTTACAATTTCCCGCTTCGGTCGATAAAAACAACGCTAATGCTGAAGGCTAGGCTAGACTAAATAATAAGCGCGCATGCAGATTGCCGTAGCATGCGCAAATTTTGAGATAAATGGATTGGGTGTCACTTGAAACAAGTATTAGTCGTTGACGATGAGCTACTCGCTCGCCAGCGTGCGATGCGAATGATTGAACGAATCGATGGGTACGAGGTGATAGGCGAAGCCGGCAACGGCCAAGCCGCGCTGACGGCAATTAATGACCTCGACCCCGATATTGTGCTAATGGACATTCGCATGCCCGGCGAAGATGGTTTAAGTGCTGCGCGCAGCATTTCTGAACTTGATGAGCCGCCAGCGGTGATATTTTGCACCGCCTATGATGAATATGCGCTGGAAGCTTTTGATACTTTGGCGGTCGGGTATTTGCTTAAGCCACTGCGCCAAGATCAGCTCGAGCTGGCGCTGGCTAAAGCCAGCCGCATTAATAAAGTTCAGAAGGCACGCCTCAAAGAGCCCAACCCGAATCAGCGCAAAAACATTGCCGCCAAAACGCGGCGCGGCGTCGAGCTTGTCCCCATTGACGACATCTATTGTTTTATGGCGGACCAAAAGTACGTCACAATTATGCATCACGGCGGCGATACGCTTATCGACGATACCCTAAAAGAGCTCGAAGATGAATTCGATGGCAGCTTTGTGCGGGTTCACCGCAATGCTTTGGTGGCGATAAAAAACATTGAGAAGCTCGAGCGTTTGTCCTCGGGGCAATACGAACTCAAGCTTAAGGGTGTCGACTTCAAGCCGGTGGTTAGCCGCCGCCATGTGGCCGCTGTGCGCGAGCTGCTCAGCAGCCTATAGCGTGTAAATTTAGCCATTGCGCGCCGTGCCAAGGCGCGACTTGCCTGCGGCATTTGCCGAGCGGCACCCTCATCGCGGCGCCGTCAATCATTAAATTGCTTGTCGTACAGCGAGGCGTAGTAGCCACCTTGGTTTAGTAACTCTTGGTGGCTTCCGGTCTCGACAATTTCACCGTCGCGCATGGCGACAATCACGTCGGCGTTTTCGATTGTCGACAGCCGGTGGGCAATCACAATCGTTGTACGGCCTTGCTGCAGCGTATCGAGAGCCTCTTGAATCAGCTTTTCCGACTCGTTATCCAGCGCCGATGTCGCCTCATCTAATACCAGTATGGGGGCATCTTTGTACAAGGCTCTTGCCACGGCTAACCGTTGCCGCTGCCCGCCAGAGAGCCGGTCGCCGGACTCGCCAATGGGCGTGTCAAAGCCATTATTTTGTTGTTCGACAAATTGCAGAGCGTTGGCGCTTTGCGCGGCTTCCAGCAGTGCCGTTTGGTCGAGCTCGGCGTCGGCACCATAAGCAATATTGGCGGCAATCGAGTCATTAAACAGTGTGGTTTGCTGGTTTACAAAGGCAATTTGCGCACGCAAGCTCGCCAAGCTCACCTCGCTAATGGCTTGTCCGTCAATCAG
Source organism: Marinagarivorans sp. (assembly GCA_036554385.1). Classification (GTDB taxonomy): domain Bacteria; phylum Pseudomonadota; class Gammaproteobacteria; order Pseudomonadales; family Cellvibrionaceae; genus Marinagarivorans. Next base: position 9,669 of record DATBNJ010000283.1, read on the forward strand.
GATTTGCCCCGATTGCGGCTCGTAAAAACGCAGCAGCAAGCTCACCAACGTGCTTTTCCCGCTGCCTGATTGGCCCACAAGTGCGACTGTTTGGCCAGGTTTAATATCGAGATTAACATTGCACAAGGCGCGCTTATCGCCGTAGTTAAAGCTGATATTTTGAAAGCTCACTTGCCCGCCTTGCACCTCCAGTTTTTTAGTAGCATCGCTTTGTGTTTGCTCGCTGGGCATATCTAACACATCGAAAATGGTCTCGCTGGCCGATAAGCCGCGCTGAATAATTTCGTTAACAGAGCTCAGTTGGCGGATGGGCTTGGCAATCATGCCGGCGGCGGTCAGGTAAGCGATGGCTGAACCGGCTGAATCTTCCCAGAACAATAAAATAAGAAACAAAATAAGCCCGAGGCTTGCGGCGATCACAACGTGATAAATCGGCCCTTGCAGCGCCGAAACCCGCTCGTATTTGGTCGCTAGCCGAGTATTTTCGTCGCTGGCATGATTAAAGCGCTCGCTTTCGTATTTCTGGCCGTTGTAGCTCTTAACCAGTTTATAGCCTTGCAGTGCTTCGTTGGTAACGTGGGTAATATCGCCCATAGTGGTTTGCATGCGACGGCTCAGGCGGCGGAAGTAACGCGAGGCAATAGTCACAAGGCCCGCCAGCAGCGGCGCCATAATTAAAAATATGACCGTGAGTTTCCATTCCACATAAAACAGGTAAATAAGTAAGCCAACAACGGTAAAGCCATCGCGCAGGGCAATCTTAACCGCATTGGTGACCGAGCCGGTGACCTGCGCGATGTTGTAAATCACAATCGAGACAAGCTGACCACTATTATGGGCATCGTAAAAACTGCAAGGCAGCGCCAGCATGTGCGCAAACAGCTGCTTGCGCATATCGTTAACCACGCCAAGGCCAACGCGGCTAATAAAGAAGTTGCCGGCGAAGGCGCCAAACCCATGCAGAATGCGGGCAAGCACAACGGCAATGGGTACCCATATAATCATCTGTTTGTCGCGGGTGGTTAAGCCATCGACAAAATACTTCATCATCTCTGCCATGGCCACTTCCATTGCCGCCATAACCACAAACCCAATGAAGCAAAGCGCAAAGTAGATTCGATAGGGCCGAACGTAGGTGAGTAGCCGCTTATAGAGCGGCCAGCTATCGGTGTTATCTCTGGACGTCATGCGTCTATGTCTTCGCGGTTTGTTTTATCTGTTCTTCGAGTTCGGCAAGTTGTTTTTCCAAGGTTTCGAGCTTGCTGCGCGTGCGCTGCAGTACAGCGCTTTGCGCGTCAAACTCTTCGCGGCTCACTAAGTTGCATTTGTTGACCGCGCTTTGAATAACCGTTTGTAAGTGTGGCGAGCTTAAGGGGTCTTTAAGGTCGGCGCGATCCAGTGCATTGGACAGTTCACTGGCGATTTGTTTGGCAATATTGGTGAGCATGGGTGACACCTCGGTTTCTGAGTGGCGCAGTTTAACGGTAGTGGGGGCTTTGTTAAACCTTCGTGGTCATTGCTGGGGGTTAATTCGTTTTAATCTTGAAACGCCATTTCTGATGTTGTGCTAAGTCGCAATAAAAAGTTAAAAAGCGTGTTAGTCAGCCGTGGATCAGTGACTCCAATGGGTAAAAAACAACGTTGTCTCCGCGTTTTAAGTCGGTATCTTCCGGGATAAGCGCTAACCCTTCACACTCATTGACGCTGCTAAGCACACCACTACTTTGATTGCCTGCGGCGTGTACATAACCGCCTTGTAGGCTCGCTCGAATATATTCCGGGCGCTGCCTGGCTTTGCGAATAGCAAAGCCGATCGGCATCTTAATACCTAGGGGGGCTTTATAAGGCGTTGCGGTCAGGGCGTTGAGTAACACCTTAGCAAATAAAGTAAATGTCACAAATGCCGATACAGGGTTGCCGGGCAGCCCGAGCAGCGGTGTTTGGCCGATTGAGCCGAGCATTAAGGGCTTGCCCGGCTTTAGTTTAATCTTCCAAAGCTCTAACTGCCCAACGGCTGAGGCGGCGGCTTTTACATGGTCTTCCTCGCCGACCGAAACGCCGCCAAAACTGATAATCAAGTCGCTTTGGGCTGCGCCGTCTTGAAAGGCCGCAATGGTTGCCTCAAGGGTGTCGGCTACGTGTTGGTAGTTAATTTCAACGCGCCCCCAGCTCTTTAGCAGTGCGCTTACGGTGTAAAAGTTAGAGTTGTAGATTTTTCCTGCCGCCAAAGGCTTGCCGGGCTCGACGATTTCGTCGCCGGTGCTAAGCAGTGTAATCTTTAGCGGCCGCTGCACGTCTAGCGCACCAAACCCCTGCGAAGCTAGCAGTCCAAGCAGCGCGGGGGTGATTTTTTGCCCGCGTTGCGCGAGCGCTTGGCCCGCTATGATATCTTGCCCGCGCCGCCGAATGTTCTCGCCGGCTTGCTGAGGTAGTGTGGGAAACAACGCCCAATCGCCGGAGATGCTGACATTTTCTTGCATAATAACCGTATCTGCGCCTTCGGGGATCTCGCCGCCGGTAAAAATGCGCGCACAGCTATTCGGTGCCAAGGCTGTTGGTGCAATGCCCGCGGGAATGCGCTGACTAATCGGCAGGGCTGGGGCTTTGTTGTTTGAGCCCGGCGCGAGCAAATCCCGCAGCCGAACGGCGTAGCCATCCATAGCGCTGTTGTCGGCAGGGGGCACATTGTGCTCGGCAACGATGTTTTCGGCTACCCGATAGCCAAGTGCCTGCTCCAGCGGCACTCGTTGTTTGGCAAGCTGTAGTGACGGCGTTTGGCGTAGCCGGTCTATGGCTGTTTCTACACTAATCACGCGTTAATTGTCCTCGCGCTTAACCTGCCCATAAAAGTTGCAGGGTTTGGTTCGGCTATCAATTTGCGGGCGAATAATTTGCTCAAACCCCAGCCGACATGCGCCGGTTGAGCCGGGTAACGCAAAAATCAGCGTGCGATTAGCTAGCCCCGCAAAGGCGCGCGACTGAATGGTCGAGGTGCCGATATCGGCGAGCGAAAGCTGCCTAAATAGCTCGCCAAAGCCCTCAATGGTTTTATCCAGTAATGGGCGAATGGCTTCTGGTGTGCTGTCCCGACCCGCAAAGCCTGTGCCGCCGGTCATTACCACCACCTGAATATCAGGTGAGGCAATCCATTCGCTGACATGTGCGCGCATGTGGTAGATATCGTCTTTGATTAGGCGTCTATCTGTAACCTTGTGGCCGGCACTTTCAATCAGCGACTGCAACGCGTCGCCAGAGCTGTCATTGGTAAAGCTGCGCGTATCCGAGATGGTCAGCACACATACATTTAACGGCATGAATTCTGCGGCGGCGGTCATTTCGGTGCTCCTGTGCTGGGCGCATTGGCACTCCAGTGGGTGATTCTTTCGTCGAGCGACGGGCGAGCGCGCTCTTGGGGCGGCTCTTGCGACGAGCCAATATAAATAAAGCCGGCAATGCGCTCGTCAATGGCCATCGACAACAATTCGTGAACCTCGGCATCATAGCTATACCACTCGGTTAACCATTGCGCAGCAAACCCTAATGCGTGCGCCGCCAGCAGCAGGTTTTGACAGGCTGCGCCGGCAGAGAGTGTTTGCTCCCACTGGGGCACTTTAGCGTGCTGGGTATCCGGTGAGGCGATGACCGCAATCACGCAGGGTGCGCGGCTCAGCAGGTGGCCTTGGTGGGCGATGAGTTTTTCTTTGGCGTCGGGGTGATTCTTGCTGTAAATGGTTTTTAATGCGGCATCAAAGCTTGCGCGAGCCGCCCCGGTGAACACCACAAACCGCCAAGGCCCGATTTTTCCGTGATCCGGTACGCGATGGGCGGCCTTGAGTAAATCGTTAATTTGCTGGGCATCGGGGCCGGGCTCAATCATGTCCACGGCCTTCACCGAACGACGCGAGTGCAGAAGAGTAAGCGTGCTGTTTGAGTTCATAAGGAAGCTGCAATAGTTAATCGATAAGGATTAGGCAAGGCTGTGTTGGCCACCTTGCGCGCCAGTTGTGCAGTGTAATCAGCCTGAGTTTCGAGGGCTAGTGCTGTTTTGTGGGGGATATCCGCTATAATCAGCGCCTTTTTTAGCGCCTAACACTATTGAGTGGGATTGATTTATGACCGTACGTACCCGTATTGCGCCGTCACCGACCGGTGACCCGCATGTTGGCACCGCTTATATTGCCCTGTTTAACTACTGCTTTGCGAGACAGCACGGCGGGCAATTTTTATTACGCATAGAAGATACCGATCAAGCGCGCTCGACCGCCGAGTCCGAGCAGGCCATTCTCGATTCGCTGCGCTGGTTAGGCCTAGACTGGGACGAAGGCCCCGACGCCGGTGGCGATCACGGGCCTTATCGCCAGAGTGAACGCGCGGATATTTACGGCCGCTATGTCGATGAACTGCTCGCAAAAGGCTATGCCTTTAAATGCTACCGCACCGCCGAGGAACTCGACGCACTGCGCAGCGCTCGGCAAGAGGCCGGACAACACACCGCCTTAAAACCCAGCGACCTAAAATTGCCCGATAATGAAGTCGCCGCGCGCGAAGCCGCTGGCCAGCCCTATGTTGTGCGCATGGTGGTACCCGAAGACGCAGGCCCTTGCCCCGTCGCCGATATGCTACGCGATGAAATTGTTTTAGATTGGTCTCAGGTTGATGCCCAGATACTACTCAAATCCGATGGCATGCCGACCTACCACTTGGCCAATGTGGTCGATGACCACCTGATGGGCATAAGCCACGTTATTCGCGGCGAAGAATGGATTAACTCGGCCCCCAAACATATTTTGCTGTACCAATACTTCGGCTGGGAGGTACCGGTGTTTTGCCACTTGCCGCTGTTGCGCAACCCCGATAAGTCAAAGCTCAGCAAACGCAAAAACCCCACCAGTATTTTGTATTACAAGCGCATGGGTTACTTGCCTGAAGCGCTG
>DATBNJ010000296.1:0-7545 GCA_036554385.1 Marinagarivorans sp.
GCACAGTTTACTGCCCGTAGGGTGAAGCGCAGGGATGCGCTGAGTGATTTACCCCACGTAAACTGCGGTTCTCCGGGCGGTACTTCCTTGCTCTCACAAAAAAATTACTATTTTTAGAAGAGCCCTTAACGTAGTTGGAAATGGTTCGCGTGGCTGATGCAGTTGGCGAGTCAGCACGGTTAAAGCTCACTTCTAAATCGCCAGTGTCTACCGCAAGATCTGCAATCTACCCAGCTGTAAACCCCGTCTTCAGTCAAAAGTATCAAAAAAGCATTACAACACGCATTGTGAAAAGCTTAGCGGGCGCAGCGTGCAAAAAACTAGCGCTTGCGTTTACTGCCTGCTATGTCGCGTTTTTGTTGCGTGGGTTTTCGGTGTGTTAAGGGCGGTGCTATCTATTAAGCTATTAAGTAATCTTTCTATTGGGTAATCTTTTAGCAATTAATCTTTCAATCTTTGCCTCGTCATCATTCTAGGTGATTACCCAGAGTTTGTATGATAGCTGCATCACATTTCTAATTGATGCCGTTAATGTTGCTAATAAATATTGTTGTTTATTTAATAGAAGCTGTTTTTTGCTAATTTCTTTGCTTTTATTTCTAATGTGAAATTTTATTCTGCTCTATTGTTGTGCGCTCAAAAGCAGCGCCTTGGCACTTTGTTGCGGGTGGCTTATTATTGCGGGTGACTCATTATTTAAGTGACAGTTAGTTTAGTGTCGATTAACCAAGTGCCGATTAACCAAGTGCAACTACTTGGGTGGAAATTACCTGATTATCAATTGCACCACTCAGTTTTAGATACTGATTTTATTGTTTAGGCTACACCATTTTTGGCTTATATGCTGTTTATTTTTATCTTTTTTTATTCCATCTATTTTAAATTTTATTTAATAGGTTCAAATAAATAGGCGTCGTCAATTAGCAAATAAACAGAGGGCCACTATAAGTCAGCATTCAATTTGAATATCAATAATAAGTAATAACTATTCACGTAATAATTATTCACGTAATAACTATAGCTACTAACGAGTTGGCGTGAATGATTGTCAAGCCGGCAGCGTGCTGATTTATCGTGGTCGATTAGTCAGTGATAGCTTGCCGGAACTCGATAGCCGCTTAATCAGCGAGGCACTTCTATGCAGACACATTTTAACATTATCACCCTAAGCGCTTTTTTTATTGTATTGACGGGTTGTGTTGGCGACCAGCCGGGTTCGTCGTCAAGCGATATGCCCAGTAGCGTTAGCATAAGTTCAAATCCAGTGGTCTCAAGCTCACAGTCAAGCGAAGCGGCAGTGCAAAGCTCTTCGGTAAGCCGTGTTTCAAGTAGCTCGATCACAAGCAGCGCCTCAAGCCGTTCTCAGGCCGCTTCGAGCGCGATGGGGCTTCCGAGCGATGCAGAGCTCGTTTATGCGTTGAATGTGGGGGCTGCAGCGGCCGTACCGTTAGACGGCGCTGTCTATAATGCCGATCGTTTTGCAACGGGCGGAATGACACAGATGATCACTGACGCTATTGAAGGTGTTGAAGAAGATGCGCTGTATCAGTCTGAACGTTATGGGAGCTATGTTTATGATATTCCTGTTTCGGCCGCGACCTATAGCGTGCGTTTGCATTTTGTTGAAATGTATCACTCGGCAGCTGAAGCGCGACTTTTTAATGTGAGTATTGAAGGGCAGCCCGTCGTTAGTGAGCTTGACGTTTTCAACGAGGTCGGCAGCAAAGCGGCCTATGACCTTGTGCTCAATAATATCGCGGTGAGCGACGGTGGTTTAACGCTCGAGCTCGAAAGCCTACTGGATAACGCCACGCTGAGTGGTATTGCGATTTATTCGGTCGATGGTGGCCAATACCAAGCGCCACCTGAACCGGCATGTACTGATGCGCAGCGGCAAACCCCCAGAAGGGTTAACTACGCCACCGAATTTACCGACCAACAGTATTTTGATGACAATGTCGCGAGAGCACCCACTGGAGACCGAGGGTTTGTGATCGAGCAGGCCTCAACGCTTGGCAATCACACTATTTATCGCCCGCAAACGTTGCTCGACAATGACAGTCTGCCAATTGTCGCTTGGGGCAATGGTGCCTGTGCCAACGACGGTCTTAGCCAAGCGGATTTCCTGTCAGAGATTGCATCGCACGGTTATATCGTGATTGCCAATGGCGCGCCTGGCGGCGGTGGTAATAATGACCAGCACGAAACAGAATTAATTAAGGCGATTGATTGGGCTGTCGCTGAAAACGCTCGTGAGTGTAGCCAATTTTACGGCAAGCTGAACATCGATAAAATCGCCACTATGGGGTGGTCTTGCGGTGGCGGTATGGCGCATTACGCAGCCGTAGACCCTCGCGTCGATACCGCTGTTGCGCTTAATAGCGGCATTGCGATTTTTGCTGACCGCTTCGATTATTACCCGCGCTTTCATCAGCCGTTAGCCATTTTTAATGGCAATAGCTCTGATGTTGCTTACAATCCAGGCCTACAACAATATGAAGAGGTCACTAATGTGCCTATTTATCATGCCAACCATGCCTCGCTCGGCCACGGTGATGCCTATTTCCAAAATAATGGCGGAGACTTAGGGCAAGCGGCTGTAGGTTGGCTGAACTTCCAACTTAAGGATGATATGTCAGCGACAGGCCGCGAGCGATTTTTTGGTGATAACTGCTTTATGTGTCGCTCGCCATGGACCAGCAAGCACAAGGGCTTTTAGGGGTAGCGCCGTATATGAGCCGTCAAATCTATTTATTGGGGGCTGCTCACGCGATCACTGGGCATGACTTAAAACGGTAGCTTTAAGCCGCTAGATTTTATGGGGTGTGAAACTGTGCGCCATGGAGTCTCGATGCGCAGTGCATGTTGAGTGATCCCACTTGGCGATGATTACTGGGAGCAGTCTTCGCCTATTTGTCGCACTCGGCCCATACAAAAACGGTCGTTTTTGTATGGGTGTTATTCGTTAAGATGCTTAACAAATTTTATTTTTAACGGCTTGTGGGCCTTGGTACAATACCGTCACCTGCAAGCCGGTTATTAGACCGCATTGTGCGGATTATCTTTTTATATCATCCCATCTACTTAAATAGGCCTTTAGTTTTGAAGCGTTATTTTGATTATGTCTGTGCGTTAGCGATTCCTTTCGTGCTGTTTTATACCTACTCGCCATTACCTGTTATCGCCGACGAGGCGCCACCGCCTTATAAAGACACTCAGCTTGACTTTAAAGCCCGCGCGCAGGATTTGGTTGCTCGTATGACAAGCGAAGAAAAAATATCCCAGCTGGTCAATGATGCGCCGGCGATTCCACGCCTTGGTGTGCGGGAATACAACTGGTGGAATGAAGGCTTGCACGGTGTTGCAGGCGCGGGTTATGCCACCGTTTTTCCGCAAGCTATCGGCATGGCGGCGACCTGGAACGTGCCTTTAATGAAGGAGGTTGCTGACGTTATTAGCATTGAGTTTCGTGCTAAGCACTTGGCTGAGCAGCACCGTTTTGGCGGCTCTGATTGGTTTGCGGGGCTGACGGTATGGTCGCCAAATATTAATATATTTCGCGACCCTCGCTGGGGGCGCGGGCAGGAAACTTACGGCGAAGATCCCTTTTTAACGAGCCGTTTAGGCGTTGCTTTTATCCAAGGCTTGCAGGGCGATGACGCTCGCTACCTTCGCACCGTCGCCACGCCAAAACACTTTGCAGTACACAGTGGCCCAGAAGCCAATCGCCATAAAGAAGATGTGCACCCAAGCGCGCGGGATTTAGAAGAAACCTATTTACCAGCTTTTAAAGCCGCTATTAAAGAGGGCGCCGCGACGTCAATTATGTGCGCCTACAATGCCGTAGACGGTGTGCCAGCCTGCGCGAGCGAAGATTTACTACAAAATACCCTGCGCGAGCAATGGCAATTTGACGGCTATGTGGTATCCGACTGCGAAGCCGTTGCTGATATTTACAAGCCAGAGCATCACAATTATAAGCCGTCACCTGCAGAGGGGATTGCCGCGGCCTTTAATGCGGGTATGGATTTGGTGTGCGGTAGCGCCGACGAAATTCCACATATTGCTGAAGCGTTGAATAAAGGCTTGGTGACGCAGGCACGCTTAGATCAAGCGCTAGTGCGTTTATTTAGTGCGCGTTTTAGGCTCGGTCAATTCGACCCTCGAGCCGATGTGTTCCCGTCCATTACTGCAAAAGATTATGACACTGAGGAAAACCGAGCATTGTCATTGCGCATGGCTGAAGAGTCTTTAGTGTTGCTCAAAAATACGGGCAATATTCTGCCGCTGTCCAGCAAAGCCAAAAAAATTGCACTTATTGGCCCCAATGCGGACAGTTATGATGCGCTGGTGGGCAACTATAACGGCTCGCCCTCGGAGCCGATTACCGTGTTAGACGGAATGACGGCGCAGTTCGGCGCGCAGGCTGTTGCCTACGAACCCGGAACAACGCTGCTTTCGCCGGTGCAATACCCCATTCCTGAATCGGCCCTTTGCCTGGATGCGCGTTGTAAAAAGCACGGTTTGCATGCAGAAATCTTCGACTCAAAAGCCATGGCCGGCGCACCGACAACTAAAGCGGAGCACAAAAATGCCGAGCTGCAATGGCATGGCGAAATGAAGACCACTGCGGTGAGGTGGCAGGGCTTTTTACAGGCGCCAGAAACGGGTACCTACACCTTCCGCTATGAGGCCAATGGTGGTTACCGCGTTTGGATTGGCGAAACGCTGGTGGTTGATGCGTGGGGTGTCGACTGGCGGCCTAGTCTTGCCAGCGGCGCCATTGACCTTAAAAAGGGCAAACGGTATGCGCTGAAAGTCGAGAGCTTTCAACGCGAAGAGCAAGGTGATGAGCGGCTGGTGTGGAGCTTACCGAGCGACCCTGGTGCCGAAAAGGCGCTATCAGCGGCTAAAAAAGCCGATGTGGTTGTGTTTGTCGCCGGTTTAACGGCACAAGTTGAGGGCGAAGAAATTCCGGTTGATGTAAGTGGATTTTCCGGTGGCGACCGCACGCATTTAAAATTGCCTGAGCCGCAAGTTAAGTTGCTCGATCGACTTTTGGCGTTACCGAAGCCCGTCGTGGTGGTGTTAATGAATGGCAGTGCCGTAAGCCTCAATAATGCCGATGACCGTGCCGCGGCCATTATTGAGGCTTGGTATCCCGGAGGCTCAGGCGGTGAAGCGATTGCCAACGTGTTGGCAGGCGAATTTAGCCCCGCTGGGCGCTTGCCGATCACATTTTATCACTCCGTTGACGACTTACCGCCATTCAGTGATTACAGCATGGCGAATCGCACTTATCGCTTTTTTAATGGCGAAGCGCTTTACCCTTTTGGTTATGGGCTGAGCTATACCCGCTTTGCTTACTCTAAGGCGGACGTGTCTCCTGCCGTTTACAGGGGCGAAGGCACGCTTCAGGTTAGTGTGCAGGTTGAAAACGTGGGGGCGCGCGATGGCGATGAAGTCGTGCAATTGTACTTAAGCCGACCCGATATTAAAGATTCACCGATAAGTGCCTTAGTTGGCTTTAAACGTATTCACCTTAAAAAAGGCGAAAAGAAAACGGTTAATTTCGAGCTGGATCGCGTGGCTTTAAGCTCTGTTGATGCCGAAGGTGCGCGTTCAGTTTTGCCGGGCGCCGCAACATTGTGGATTGGCGGTGGCCAGCAGAAAGTGCGTGAAGGCTTAGTTCAGCCGGCGGGGGCTGCGGTGGCGTTTTCTTTAAGCGGCCGTTAGTAGTATTGACCTTGGTTGAGCGCTAAGGTTTTTCATCCGTAAAAAAGCCCGGCAAGCTGGGCTTTTAGTTTAGGAGGTATTTCAGTACACCTCCATCACTGGTCGCCATTACGCTAGGGGCGCGTAATGGCGACGCGTTGTGATAATTACAGTTTACCAACACCCGCGTGTTTTTTGACGATTGCGGGCACATCGCCGGTAGCATCAAGTGTCACGTTATCTGCGCTGACCACGTTGCAATTGTCGCCGTTCAGATCGCCACTTTGCCAATTCACGGGGACCAAATGCGCTCTGTCGTTTTCTGGCGTGCGCGTGTAGGTACCGCCTTCCCAAGCGTTACCACTTGCGGCCCAGCAGCCGGGCACGTCTGAATCGGTTGAGGCTATCAGTGGATTGTTAACGTTTTTAAAATAATTATTTTGTACCAGCGCACGGCCTTCGGCACGGGCATTAATGTAGTGAATTTGGTTTACGCTGCTGTCGTTTTCCCAATAATTATTAAAGCTATGAATCGTCGCTCGTCGCAGCAGCGGTGTGCGTTGCTCGATGTTCTGATAAAAGTTATGGTGGAAAACGATTTGATCGTTACCATCGGGGCTATCGTTTGCACCGATAAGACCGCCGCGGCTCGAATTGCGGAAATGGTTGTAGGATACGGTGACATGAGTGGTGTCATTTTTCATATCAATTAATGAATCGTAACCTTCGCTTTCGCCACCGGAGGCTTCAATGGTGTTGTGGTCGATCCAGATGCGCGTTTGAGGCCCCCCTTCAATGGCGATGCCGTCACCGCCGTTAGAGGTTGGCGAGCCCGATTTTTTAACGTTTTTAATGTGCACGTTACGAATAATAATGTTTGAGGCGCGCGATATTTGAATGCCGATTTGATCAAAGACTCCAGCAGTGCCAACACCTTCGATGGTAATGTTTTCAACTTCTTTTAACACAATCGTATCCGCTTTGGTGCCGTTACAGCTGCCACTGGCGGAATCGGTATTGCTGTGGTTGATGGTGCCGTTTACTTTAATCGTCAGTGGTGTGGTATCGCCAGCGCGGCCACATAATGCATCGTGTAACGCTTTACCGGTACTTACGGTAATTGTTTCGCCACCGGCACCGCCAGTGGGTGCCGGGCCGTAGCCAACCCATTGCGTGGCCGGCATTTTCGGGTCATCTGCGCCGGTGCCGGGCGTTGGCTCGCCGCCCGTTGAGGAATTGGCGCCACTGCTTGAGCTGGTAGCGGCCTCGCTGCTACTGGCATTGGCGCACTGCTCGGCGGTCGTATTCGCGCCGGATATCGTGATGGAGTCAATATTGGCTAGGCCATCTGGGCCGGTCGCCGTCAGCACAAGGTGATTGCTGCCTGCGTTTAATGCGATTTCAATGGTTTCTTCGCGCCAGTTTGTCCATTCGTCGGTGGTGGCCATGGTGATGGTGGCCGCACTGCCGGCGTTACCATTGGCGGTTAAGCTGCCTGAGCGTGGCGTCTCTCCGCCATTTGCGTAGCGTACCGTCACTTGATAAACATTGCTTTCGGCAACATTAATTTGCCAGTCAATCGTTGCGCCCAGTTGGTTTTCGGTGTCGATAAAACCGTCGCCCGAAAAGCCCGTGTGCTCTGTTTCCAGTGTGCCAATGGCACCACAAAAGCCGGTGGTGTTTTCTTGAATCGTCAGGCCGCTAGCGGGGGCCATAGATGATGCGGCGGAGCTGCTGGTCGGTGCAAGGCTGCTCGACACCGCCGAGCTAGAACTTACGGCTTGCGATGACGAACTCATCGCCGCTGCGCTCGAGCCCGCGGGGTCGCTA
>DATBNJ010000311.1:0-9367 GCA_036554385.1 Marinagarivorans sp.
CAATAACGGGGTAGGTAGTGCCCTCGACTTGCAGCGCTGACACCGCATAAGCTTTGGTCCATAAATCTAAGCCTACAATAACCGCCGATAGCGATAAAAAAGCCGCCAGCGCGGTTGGTAAACTAGCCATGAATTTAGGCATAGTGGCGCACCTCTCCGTCTGTGGTGATATTTGTCACGCAACGAGCACACAACTCAGGGTGCTCGGCGTGCTGCCCGACACTATCGCTGTGGTGCCAACAGCGCACGCATTTTTCAGTTTGAGTTTTACGCACGACTATGCTTAAACCGTCAATTTGAGTGTCCACTGCATGAACCGCATCCGCTTTGGGCGCCAAGGTCACTTTAGACACGAGCAGCACAAAACGCAGCTCATCTTTTAACGAAGACAGCACCGTTTGTAATTCTTCACCGCAATACAGTGTGGCTTCGGCCTCTAACGATTTACCCAGCTCGCCGTCATTACGCTTTTGCTCAATCACTTTGTTTAACTCGCCTTTAATATCGGCCAGCAACTCCACCACATCTTGACTCAGTGCTTGCGCACTGCAATCCGGTAGCGGGTACCAGGTTTCTGCAAATACCGGCAGTTCCGTTGAACCGGGCATCGCCAACCAAATTTCATCAGCGGTATAAGACAAAATCGGTGCGATCCAACGCACCAAAGCTTGAATAATGTGGTACTGCGCAGTCTGCGCAGAACGACGTGCAATGCTTTTTTCGGGCGTGGTGTAAACGCGGTCCTTGGTGATATCTAAATAAAAGCCACCCAAATCAACAATACAGAAATTATGCAACTTCTGATAAATCTGGTGCAGCTCGTAGCGCTCGTAATGGGCGAGAATTTCTTTTTGTAGTTTCGCAGTGCGCTGCACAGCCCACGCATCTAAAGCCACTAACTGCTCAGCGGGTAATACGTCTAGCTCGGGTTCAAAACCACCCAAGTTCGCCATTAGATACCGCACCGTATTGCGAATGCGGCGGTAGGAATCGGCGGTGCGCTTTAAAATGGTATCGGACACACTCATATCACCCGAAAAGTCCGTTGCCGCCACCCATAGCCGCAACACATCAGCGCCCAAGTCGTTAAAAACTTGTTGTGGTGACATAACATTGCCGAGCGATTTCGACATCTTATGGCCATTCTGGTCGACGGTAAAACCGTGCGTTAGCACTTGCTTGTAAGGTGCCGAACCGTGCACGGCTATCGCCGTTTTCAGTGACGACTGAAACCAACCTCGGTGCTGATCCGAGCCTTCTAAATACAAATCGGCCGGGTAGCGTAAGTTATCGCGTTGTTCTAACACCGAATAATGCGTAACACCGGAATCAAACCACACATCGAGGGTATCGGTAACCTTGCTGTACTTTTCAGCGTCGTCACCTAAAAGCTCAGCCGCATCCAATTTAAACCACGCATCCATACCGTCTTTTTCGACGCGCTCGGCAACCTTTTCAATTAAGCTTTCGGTATTGGGGTGCAATTCGCCGGTGTTCTTATCGATAAATAAAGCAATGGGCACGCCCCAAGTACGCTGGCGAGATACACACCAATCTGGGCTGGATTCCAGCATCGAGCGAATGCGCGTTTCGCCCCAGCTTGGCAACCATTCAACCTCATCAACAGCGGCCTTCACACGGCTTAATAAGCCGTTTTGCGTCATGCTGATAAACCACTGGGGAGTTGCGCGGTAAATGAGTGGCGTTTTTGTCCGCCAGCAATGTGGATAGCTATGGGTGAGTTTCGCCGCGTGCAATAAATTGCCCTTTTGTTCGAGCAGCGACAGCACCTTGTCGTCAACTTTATAAACGTGCTCGCCGGCAAACTCAGCGACATCGTCGCGGTAAACGCCATGTTCATTAACAATATTTAAGGTACCGATTGCATACTTGCGGCCGACATTAAAATCGTCCACACCGTGATCGGGGGCCGTGTGCACACAGCCCGTACCGGCATCGGTCGTTACATGGTCACCCAAAATAACAGGCACGGTTTTATCGTAAAACGGGTGCTGCAGCGCCAGATTTTCTAGCTCGGCACCTTTAAAGCTTGCCAACACTTGCGGGGCCTCTAATTCCCCGCGCTGACAAACACCCGCCATTAATGCTTCGGCAACTACAATGGTGGTATCGCCACTGCGCACGAGGGCGTAATCGAGCTCGGCATTTAAGCTAACCGCCTGGTTGGCCGGCAGTGTCCAAGGCGTGGTTGTCCATATAACAATTGCCGCATTATCGGGCACGGCGTCAAAGCCAATGCGTTTGGCAAAATCGGCGGTATCGACAATCGGGAATTTCACATCAATTGAATTGGAGGTTTTCTCGTGATATTCGACCTCGGCCTCCGCCAATGCCGAAGCACCAACAACACTCCAATAAACCGGTTTAAACCCTTTTTGCAAATGACCATTTTTGGCGATTTTACCCAGCGCACGAATGGTATCGGCCTCGGTTTTGTAATCCATAGTCAAATACGGGGTATCCCACTCGCCCAATACGCCAAGGCGGATAAAGTCTTGCTTTTGCCCAGCGACTTGCTTGGCGGCGTAGTCTCGGCATTTTTTGCGAAATACGTCGTATTCGACTTTAACTCCGGCTTTGCCGATTTTCTTTTCCACGTTGTGCTCAATGGGCAAGCCATGGCAATCCCAACCCGGCACATAAGGCGCATCGAAACCGCTTAGGGTTTTCGACTTGATAATAATGTCTTTTAAGATTTTATTAACGGCATGACCGATGTGGATATTGCCGTTGGCGTATGGAGGCCCATCGTGCAAAATAAATTGCGGCGCGCCCGCACGTGCCTTACGAATGGCTTGATAGAGGTTTTCTTGTTGCCAGCGCTTAAGCGTTTGTGGCTCGCGCTGGGCCAGGTTCGCTTTCATGGCGAAAGCGGTTTTTGGCAGGTTGAGTGTCGCCTTGTAATCAGTCATATCGTTTTATCTTAAAAGTTGTATCTTGGCTTTTGTGCGTTTAGCGACTTTGCGGTGGTACCAAGCAAAGCCGCGGCTCATACACCGTTTAATGTTTGGCTAGGTGTGAAAAATACTGTCGTGCATTGCTGATATCGGATGCGATTTGCGCTTTTAACGCATCCAGTGAATCAAACCTCTTTTCGGCGCGCAGGGCTTGGCAAAAACTCACGGTCACACACTGGCCGTATAAATCGCCGTTGAAGTCAAAAATATGAACCTCCAATACTGGCTTATGCTCACCTGCGATGGTTGGTTTTATGCCCACGTTGGCAACACCTTGATACTCTTGCTGGCCCGCAGCATTCGAACGGGCTTGTTGAGCATGCACGTTTACACGGACGGCGTAAACTCCGCTTACAGCCGCCGCATAGCGTCCTAAGCCGATATTGGCGGTGGGCACATCAATGGTGCGCCCTAGCTGCCGGCCGTAAATCACGCGGCCGTATATGCTGTAGGGCTTGCCGAGCAACCGCTCTGCAGCCGCTAGCTGGTTCTGCTCTAACAAACTGCGAATACGAGTGCTGCTGACGCGCTCGCCCGCGTGGGCAAAGGTCGCGCTATTGGCGACGGAAAAGCCATGCCGCGCACCGGCGCTAACAAGGTGCTCAAAATCGCCGCGCCGGTCGCAACCAAAGCGAAAATCATCGCCGATTTCTAAGTGCTTAACATGCAAGCCCTGCACAAGCACTTGTTCGATAAAGGCATCTGCCGTTAACGAGCGAAAGCCGTGGTTAAAGCGCAGGCACACCACGGTGGTAACGCCCGCAGCCAGCAGTGCGTTTACCTTTTCACGCAATCGCATCAAACGTGGTCGCGTTGCTGTACGAGCAAAAAACTCGTGCGGCTGCGGCTCGAAGACGATGACAACACTCGCGATGTTATCGCGCTGAGCACGCTCGACAACACGCCGGAGGATTTGCTGATGCCCTCGATGCACACCGTCAAACGAACCAATCGTTGCAACGCAGGCGCCCTCAAAACGGCTCAGCCCTTTTAGGCCTAAAATGAACGGCGGCTGCTGCATTAAACCGGTATCCCACGCACTCAAAAAAATAACGCGCAAGTATACACTAGATGCACACAAGAATATGACCGCCGACGGCGAGAGTTATAGGCCAGTTGACCGAGCAACTAGCGCCTATCGCGCAACGCCATCCCTAGCGTTGCGCGCAGTCGCAATCACATATATACACGTATTTGCCTGTGGCGGTATAGGGCCAGCAAGGACGGAGGATTGCTTGGGGGTTGCCCAGAGCGACCCCAGAACTTAGGCGACTTAGTAAGCCCTAATAAGTAAGCGAGCGCTCACTATTAAAATAAATCGACAGTGCTCTGCGCACTTTTCGGAGGCTTGCGCACGCCGCTAAGTTCTGGGTGCTCGTCGAGGGCGTGCAGCGAGTGATCCAGCCCCTTCTCTAACTTCATAAAGATTTCGTCCACTTTAAGGCCTTCGTTAAAAACGCCGCTGGTGGTGCGAATTAAGCGCTCTACTACGCTATCGATGAAGTATTCGTCTTGCTCGGTCAACGCCAAGTGCGGCACTCGGTCTTGCAACAATGCCGTGGAGGCCTCAACTTCGTCCATAATGCCCCGCATCACGTCTTGGTAGCGCTCTTTGACGCAGACCATCACCGCGTTCACATCAGTAGACAGTTTGCGCAAGCACTGCTTTTCTTCGATCAGCGTGTGGCGGTCCTCTAGCGAATGGATACGCGCATTCACGCCCTGCACAAGGTAAAAAGTATTGTCTTTAATGGCCCCGTACTTGTCGGGGTCGCCCAGTGGCATGTTTTTAATCAGAAGCGAAACGCGGTCGTAATTGCAGATAGTGCGACAACCAAAGTCGATGTATCGGTCGGCGTCTTTAAGCTGGAATAGCAGCTGGGACTCCAAGTCCTTGCTCATTCCATGGGCCTCCATGTTTTTGATTTCGATACTACTACGCATCTGCAAACTGCATTTAAGGCCATAGCGCTCGAGGGTCGAAAACAGTTGTTGGCCAAGTTGATCGAGGTTGTCACAATCGTGCAAGGCGAGTAGAAACTGGATATTGGCGCCGAGGTCGCTATTGTCAACCATGGCATTGCGCGCCGTCTCAGTGGCGGCTTCTAGGCGTTCGGTTAACTGCGCATTGGCAATGCGGTGGAAAATGCTTTTGGTAATGCGCGCGCAGGCTTCATCTTTATTAGTCGACGGGTCGATAATATCGTCGCAACCGGCTTCGTAGGCGGCAAGCTTTTCACTCAGGGAGTACTCGGCCGCAATGAATACGACGGGCAGGTCGGTTTTTTTGCCCAGATCTAAACACGCTTTGCCGCAGGCCTGCAAAGAGCAATTAACCGAGCTGCAATCGACCACCAACGCGCGATAGTCAGCACTGCCAACCCTATCGGCAAGCTCGCTCACAGACGCCACGCAGTCCGCATTAAAAAAGTGCTGCACATGCTCACCTACCGGTGACAGCTTTTCGCTACATAAAAGAATTTGGTAGCTCATCGGTAAAATACCTTAGCTTGGTCGTCTCCTTCTATGGCGCTCGCGCACTTAAGCAGCACCCGAGCCCCCCTTGCGGTCGGCGCATTTCTGCCGGCCGTCATATTCAAACTAGCTAAATTTTAACAATCGGCAAACATTGCCCGCTTAATGGCGTCTCAATAAGCACAAGTGCACACAGCACGCATCGCAATCGACAAATTAGTTGTAATCGATCCAGCAAACCTGCCAAAACGGTCTAAATTTAAAGGGTAAACTTATTAATGTGAGTGTGTTATTCATGACCACAGCCCAACAGGAAAACACCTTCGTCGAGGTAGTCACGCAACGAATCAACCAAAGCGACATTGAAGTACCGATGCTGCCTGAGGTCGCCAACAAGGTCATGCGCCTGACTAACGACCCCGATTCCGACGCCAACGACTTAGCCAAACTGATTCAAAGCGATCAAACCCTAGCCGGTCATGTCATGCGCATTGCCAACTCTGCGCTCTACTCGCCGAACGCCACCTTGGTTTCTCTACAACAGGCAATCACCCGCTTAGGAATGCGTGTGATTGCCGACATTGCACTGGCGGCATCCGTTAACAGCAAAATGTTTAATGCACCAGGCTACGAAAAACACATCCAAACACAGCTGCAGTTTTCGTTGATGGCGGGGCTGTGGGCCAAAGAGATTGCCCGCGCTTGCCGCCGCAATGTGGAGGCGGCCTTTCTGGCCGGTTTGCTGCACGATATTGGCCGGCCGGTGTGCATTCAAGTGGTCACCGAGGTTGCCAAAAGCTGCAGAGTTGACGTTTCCAGCAGCATGATGCACGAGCTCGAGCAGCACTTTCAGCGCTCACTCGGCATTACCGTGGTGCACCAATGGGAGATGCCCCTACTGGTACGCGATGTTGTCACTTGGTTTGACGACTACACCAACGCCGGCAAAAGCGCTGAGCAAACCATGATTGTCGTCGCCGGCGCCGAGTTCGCCCGCTGCTTTTACAAAGAGACCCCCTTAAACAAAAGAATCACGCGGGAGCAGTTAACCAAGTCCCCCGTGCTGGCTGACCTCAACCTCTACCCGGACGATATCGAAAAACTCATTGCCAAAGAAAGCCTAATCAGCTCGGCGATGGAGGCGATGAGCCAATGAGTACCGAACACTACTACGACATGATCGTTATCGGTAGCGGGCCAGCCGGGCAAAAAGCGGCTATTCAAGCTGCTAAGGTGGGTCGCACGGTCGCACTGATTGAGCGCAGCCGCGAGCTGGGGGGCTCATGTGTTCACCGCGGCACCATTCCGTCAAAAACCCTGCGGGAAAACGCGCTGCGCGTTAAGGCGATGCGCCAAAGCGCAGAAATCGCAAATTTCAAACTGCCCGAAGAAATCGAAATTGCCACCTTGATTAGCCGTTTAGAGGATGTGCTCGACGCTCACGACCAATATATGCGCCGCCAAGTGGCGCGCAATAACGTCGAATTAGTTCATGGCCGCGCCAAGTTTAACTCCGCTACCCAAGTCTCAGTCACCGACGTGCGTGGTGATATCAGCTTGCTGAATTCCGAGCATATCGTGATTGCCACCGGCTCAGAGCCGCGCACACCTGACCACGTCGCGATCGATCACGAGCACCTTTTTGACAGCGATTCGATCCTGTCGATGATTTATTTACCAAGCAGCTTGGTGGTATTGGGGGGCGGTGTTATCGCCAGTGAATACGCCAGTATTTTTCAGGCTCTCGGCGTAAACGTCACTATGATCGACAAGTACCCGCGGCCACTGGGTTTTTTGGACGACGACTTAACCGATACCTTTATCGCAGGCTTTGAGGATATGGGCGGCACCTGGATGGGCGAGCAAGATGTGGTAAAAGCCTATTGGAACGGCTCCAGCGCCGTCATCACCGAGCTGGCAGACGGTACCGAAATCCGCAGCGAAAAACTACTGTGCGCCGCCGGCCGCATCGCCAACGTGAAAGACTTAGCGATCGAATGCGCGGGCCTCGAGGTGAATAGCCGCGGCTTAATTACCGTAGACGACAACTTGCGCACCGCCATTCCCAGTATTTTCGCCGCCGGCGATATTATTGGGCCACCATCGCTAGCATCGGCTTCCATGGAGCAAGGTCGGCGCGCCAGCTGCAATGCATTGAACTTGCCTCTGGGCAATATGAGCACCACGATTCCCTCGGGCATTTACTCTATTCCAGAGTTGTCATCCATCGGTTTAAGCGAATCCCAAGCACGGGAAAAATACCCAGATGCCATTGTCGGCAAAGCGCGGTTTGACGAAATTGCGCGCGGGCAAATTTCGGGCATACAAAATGGGTTATTAAAAATTGTCTGCGACCCCAAAGGCAAAGAAATACTCGGTGTAATGATCGTCGGCGAAGGCGCTACCGAACTGATCCACATTGGACAAATGGCCATGATCAACAACAACCCCATCGATACCTTTGTGGACAATATCTTTAACTTCCCAACCTTAGCAGAAGCCTACCGAGTCGCAGCCTTAAGTATTATTGGCCAAAGAATGAGCAAGCCCGGCGAATAAAAAAACGGAGGACATGCCTCCGCTTTTGGCATTCGAGCGTCAATCAATGGCTAATCATCCAGGGCCTTGCCGATGGGAACATTTTTTCCCCTTGGGCGGTATAAATTAAGGAGCGACCACGTTTTTTGTGATTACATCCGCAGCCGTTTTTGTGTTCGTGATCTTGCGCCCGACGGTCTGCGGTTGAAAACACAGGTTCATTCTGAGCTTTCTCGTTGGTCGCAAATGCCTGCTTTTTTTCTTTCGGCATATCCAGTACGTCAGGTGCCAAACAAATAACCCGCGCCGCCATCGCATTACACTGTGGGCAAGGTTTTGGTAAATGGGCCTCGTCCATGGTTGACAACTCAAAGAAAAGGCCGTGATCTTTACATTTATAATCATATACCGGCATGGTAATCGCTCCTCTATGTGTGACGACGAGCGAGGGCTTAGCCCCGCTCGCAACTTAACAACTCGCGTTACTCTTTGTCAGGCGAAAGTGGAATATCCACACCTGGCGCCACCGACTGGGTCGGCCCATCGGCATTGGGCTGAACATCAAAATCAAAAATATCGGTGGGTAGCCACAAGGTTGCACAGGCGTTCGGAATATCAACTACACCACTAATATGCCCTTGCACTGGGGCGGTACCTAAAATAGCGTAAGCTTGCGCCTTGCTATAACCAAATTTCGTTAGATACTCAATCGCATTTAAACACGCTTGTCGATACGCAATATGCACATCGAGATAGTGCTGCTTGCCATATTCATCAACCGAAATCCCCTCGAAAATCAAGTAGTCGTCATACTTAGGTGTGATAGGGCTCGGTTTAAAAATCGGGTTTTTGATGCCGTATTTGGACATACCGCCTTTAATTAAATTAACGCGCATATGAATCCAGCCCGCCATTTCGATGGCGCCACAAAAGGTAATTTCGCCATCGCCTTGGCTAAAATGTAAATCGCCTACGGATAAACCGCCACCATCAACATACACGGGAAAGTACACCTTTGAACCGCGCGACAGGTCTTTAATATCGCAATTACCGCCGTGCTCACGCGGTGGTACCGTGCGCGCACCCTCCGCTGCTGCCTTATCGCGATCTTCGCCCGTCATGGTGCCCATATGAGCCGTATCAGCGTAGGGTAAGGTCGCCAAAGGCGGAGTACGGTCGGGCTCGGTATCAAACAAGCCTTTTTCACGGGTATTCCACTCTTCGAGCATTTCTTTAGACGGCAGACAACCAATTAAGCCCGGGTGGATCAAGCCCGCAAACTCAACGCCGGGTATGTGTCGCGACGAGGTAAACATGCCTTTAAAATCCCAAATAGATTTTTGCGCTTCGGGGAAGTGCTCGGTTAAAAAACCACA
>DATBNJ010000315.1:0-10091 GCA_036554385.1 Marinagarivorans sp.
CCGCGCCGGGATTCAACAGTGATGACTGGCCCGAGTTCTCCGATGCAGAATTTACCAATAGCGTTTACCGCCACTACAGCGCTGCAGCCTATTGGCATCAAAAATAACGAGCGCCTGCGTCTTTTATTGCCGCGCTAGTTAAGCTCTCCAGATGATTATTGATAGTACTCAACTCGCTTATTTGGCTTAAATGCTGTTGTGTGATTTTTAAGTAGCCGTGTTTTGAGCGGTTTAGGGATTATTCTATGCCCCTGAATTTACCGTTGAGGTAAAGCGCGTATTGGTCGGTCATGCCGCTTAAAAAATCCATTACTCGCATAAGGTAAAAATAGCGTTCGTCGTTATCTTTAACGGCGTAACCCGCTTGGCGGGCAAATTGCGCATTGAGTTGCTCCAGCCCGAGTAAGTCGATAACGCGCTGATCTTTAAACGACAGTTTTTCACTTTTGCCAGCAAATAGCGTAGCGGCGCGGCACATTTTTTCGAGCAGTTCACTGATTACTCCGTAGGCGCCAATTTCGAGGGTGGTTTTTCGCTCGCTTTTAAAGATTTTTTCCTTAGCGATTTCTTTGGTGTTTTTAACGTACTTTACCACTTCGGGATGACACAGCTCGATCAGATCGTTGTGAGTGCCGGCGCGAATTCCCGCCTCGTGCTGGTGAAAGGCTTCGGTCGCCGCGGTGACGCAGCGCGCGATGATGCGGCCGCGCAAGTGCGGAATGCAGCGGCTTTCGGGCATTTCCTTTTTCTTTTTTTCGAGGTAGGCCATATCGTCATCACTTAATAAATGCGCGGCCGTCTCTAAAATTTCGCTCCATCGCAGCAAGCCCATTTCGTAGCCATCTTCCATATCGATAATGCCGTAGCAAAAATCGTCTGCAGCTTCGACCAGCAGTACCAAAGGGTGGCGAATAAAGATGGTTTTATCGCCGCAAGGCGTCATGCCGGTGGCTTGTGCAATTTCGCGCAGGTAGTCTTGTTCGTGATAAAAGGCGCCAAATTTTTTGCGCCCCTCGCTGGCGCAAATATGTTGTGACGTCCACGGGTATTTAAGTGAGGCGGCCAAGGTAGAGTAGGTTAGGTGCATGCCCCCGTTGTAGGGGTGGTATTCGCTGGTGGTGAGTACGCGTAAACCCTGTGCGTTGCCCTCCCAGTGTAAAAAGTCTTGTTTTTGTTGCGCGCTTAAAGCGCTAAGGTACTTTTCGCCATCGGTGGAAAACCATTCGCGGATGGCTTCTTCGCCGGTGTGGCCAAAAGGGGGGTTGCCAATATCGTGTGATAAACAGGCGGTTTCTACAATGTCGCCGATATCCCGCGCGTTAATGCCGTCGGGTAGGTCGCCAGCTTGCTGCAGCTGTTGCCCGACGTTGATGCCTAAGGTTCTACCGACACAGGACACTTCTAAGCTATGGGTTAGGCGGTTATGGATGTGGTCATTTTGTGCTAAGGGATGGACCTGCGTTTTTTTGGCCAGCCTGCGAAAGGCGCCCGAGAAAATAATTTTGTCGTGGTCCTTATTAAAGGGTGATCGGCCGGCTTCACTATTGGGTTCACGATTGCCCAGGCGGCGAGCATTGATCAGTTGATTCCAAGTAGGGCTATCTTTTACCACGTTACCGACTCCAAATTTTCACCACCTTGCATCGACGTTAAGCCTACACAGGTTTGTGCGGGCTTGCCTGTGTTATTTATTGCCTGTGTTATTTCAAGGTGCGTGGTTTGAGTTTAGCCAAATCTGTGACGAGTGCTGTGCTGATAATTATCCTGCGACCGAAGATCTCTAAAATGCGGGCACAAAAAAGCGGCCCGTAGGCCGCTTATCATGGTTGTGGTGGAGTGACCTCAGGTGCTAAATGCCGCCGTCAGGGGTCAGCGTTTTACCCAAAAACTCAACCCAAATGTAGTCGGCAAGGGGTTCGGCGCAGTCGCCTGCAGGTTTGCAGGTTGGCATGCTGCCCATACCGGTGTTTAGCAGGTCCACAATCTCTGAGTAGCTACGTGTTGAATCAACAATCACATCAAAAAATGCACTGGTACCGTCCGCGCCATGACAGCCTACGCAGCTGTTGTCAGAGCCTCCCGTGTACAACGTTTTACCCGCATCCACGCGGGCGTCAATTTGCGCTTGCGTTAAGCCCGCCTCTTCAAAGGTTAAGAAGTAAGCCGCAATGTCTGCAGCGCACTGACCTGTGCAGTTAGTGCCTAGCTTTTGCATGTCCGCTTCAATATAACTTGCGATCATGTCAGGCGTTCTGCCATCGGAAAGGTTTTGAGGGTCAATCGGGTAAGCGGCACCACTGTCGTTGGCGCTATTGCCGTGACACGTTGAGCACTTGGCAGCCTCACCCGCATCCCACAGCGTTTTGCCGTTACTGGCATCGCCTGCCAGCTGGTCGGTGTGACAGCCTTCGGCATTTACGGTTAACCCTGCGCCAGTGTTTGGACAGGCATCGGCGCCATCTTCGATGCCGTCCATATCGCTATCGACCAGCATAGGTGCCTCCGGCAGGTTACGGAAATAAGCCGCGACATCCGCTGCGCATTGACCGCTGCAGGGGTTGGCCTCTGATGGCATGTTAACGGCGATATAGTCGGCGAGCTCGGCGTCCGTTGTTAGCAACAGGTTGTTGGCATCAATGGCGCGCAGAGCGGCGTCGGGGTCATTGGCGAAGCTGCCGTGACAGCCCATGCAGCTTTCGCTTTCCCAAAGACCGGCGCCGGTATCGGCATTGCCCGTCAGCTGACTAGCGGCACAACCCTGTTGGTCAGTCGGCACGTTGCTTGGGGTGCCTAAGCACGCGTCGACATCATCCGTGACACCGTCCATATCGTTGTCCATCGGGGCTGGTGGCAGAGTGCGGAAGTAGGCGGCGACATCCGCTGCGCACTGGCCTGCACAGGGCGCGTCTTTGGATGGCATATTGACCGCGATATAGTCGGCCAATTCGGCATCGCTGGTTAGCAACAAGTTGTCGGCATCAATGGCGCGCAGGGCGGCGTTGGGGTCGTTGGCAAAGTTGCCGTGACAGCCCATGCAACTTTCACTTTCCCAAAGTCCGGCGCCGGTATCGGCATCGCCCGTCAACTGGCTAGCGGCACAACCTTGTGCGTCCAATGGCACGCCAGCGGGCGTGTTGGGGCACTGGTCGATGGCGTCGTTAGTGCCGTCGTTATCGCTATCGAGCTGAGAGGGGGCACAACCGTTAGCGTCGACGGTGCTACCGGCAGGTGTTGCGGCGCACATATCAATGGCGTTGTTAACGCCGTCGTTGTCGCTATCGAGCTCCGACTCGGCACAGCCTTCGGTATTGGTTATGGCGTTGGCTGGTGTCATTGGGCACTGGTCGATGGCGTTATTCACGCCGTCGTCGTCGTCATCGCGCTGGCTGGGTGAGCAGCCTTGGCTATCGGCGCTTTCCGTCGCGGGTGTGTCGGCACATTGGTCGTCGGCGTTCGATACGCCATCACCATCGCTGTCGAGCTCGCTGGCGGCACAGCCGTCTTCGTTAACGGTTGCGTTGGCGGGCGTGTTTGGGCACTGATCGACATTATCCTTCACGCCGTCGTTGTCGGTGTCGCGCTGGCTTGCTGAGCAACCGTCGGCATTGACTGTTTCGCCAGCGGGTGTTGCAGGACAAAGGTCGACAGAATCGTCGATCGTATCGCGGTCGCTGTCTGACTGCGAAGCCGAGCAGCCGTTGGCATCGGCGGTTTCGTTGGTTGGCGTATTACTGCATTGGTCGACATCGTCCGTGACACCGTCGTTATCGCTGTCGAGCTGGCTCGGTGAGCAACCGTCGGCATTGGCGGTTTCGCCCGCCGGTGTGTCGGCGCAATTGTCGGCACTATCAAAAACGCCGTCGTTGTCGCTATCGGTTTGCGAAGGCGAGCAGCCGTCGGCGTTGGCCGTTTCGCCAGTGGGCGTATTGGCGCACTTATCGGCGTTATCAAAAATGCCGTCGTTGTCGCTATCGACCTGGCTGGGTGAACAGCCTTCGCTGTTGGCGACTTCACCGGCGGGGGTGTTGTCACACTGGTCGATATTATCCAGCACGCCGTCGTTATCGCTATCGGTTTGCGATGCCGAGCAACCGTTGGCGTCGACCGTTTCATCGGTGGGTGTGTTGGCGCATTGGTCGGCATCGTCATTAACGCCGTCGCCATCGGTATCGCGCTCACTGGCGGCACAGCCAAACTCGTCAACTTCGGCGTTAGCCGGCGTGCTTGGGCACCGGTCTGCGCCATCTTCTACACCGTCTTGGTCGGCATCAACAAAGTTTTGGTCTTCAGAGCAACCGTGCTCGTCGACAGGCGCGCCTTCGGCGGTATCGGCACACATATCAAGTGCATCGCTAACGCCGTCATTGTCGGCATCGGTTTGCGAGCGTGAGCAGCCGTCGACGTTGGCAGTTTCGCCCGCGGGGGTGTTGGGGCATTGATCTTTATCGTCGGTTACTGTGTCGTTGTCGCTATCGAGCTGAGACAGAGCACAACCTTCGGCGTTGACATCGGCACCGGCGGGCGTTTCTAAGCATTGGTCATCGGCGTCGTTAACGCCGTCACCATCACTATCGACAAATAATTGTGCCTCTGAGCAGCCTTCGCTATTGACGGTTTCGCCAGCGGCGGTGCCTAGGCATTGATCAACGGCATCATCGACGCCATCATTATCGGCATCAACTATCAGTTGCTCGGCCGAGCAGCCGTTGGCGTCAACCGTGGCGTCGGCAGCGGTGTTGGGGCATTGGTCGGCGGTATCGTTTACGCCGTCTTGGTCGCTATCGCTCGGTACCATAGGGTCGGTAATGGGCGTTAGTTCGATCGGTGGGTATGCGTTTTCGACCAGCATGACAAACTGCTCGTGGAACCAATGACCTGCGTGTGGTGCACCGCTTAGCGCGTCGGCGTTAGTGGGGCCGCACATGTGATCAAAGCTTTTACCCTCTTCGTTAGCGGTGGTGGCATTCGGGTCGGCAATGCCGTCGGATTCACCCGGCGGTTTCATCCAGTAGTAGGCATCGATATACGGGCGGCTTGGGTCTGGATTGGCTTTCGGGCGCTCGCCAATACCGGCACCGTCGACGTTACACCAGCTGCCGCGTGCGGTGCGGCGGTCGATGCGCGAACTTACCGTGCCATCAGCACTGCTGGGGCGGTTTTCTCCACCCCAGCCATTGCGGGCGGTATCAATAATAAAGCCTAAGTCAGTGGCAAACCCGTTGGCGACAAACTCGCTGTGCAAGGCATCGACATAGCTATTTTCGTCGACCATGCGGTTGTAGCCGTAAAAACTATTGCTGACGATGGTGTCATCGCTCGGGTCAATGTAGGGCTCCTCAAGCGGTGTGTAGTTGGATGTGTTACTGGCAAAGCCTCGAATCACATCTAGGCTGCCACTGGGCGTTGCGCCTTTTACCAGCGCGGTAAAGCCTTCAACTGCCTTGGTACGGTTGTTTTCCCAGCCCAGCCAGCCGGAGTGGGCGATATCAACGTAGGTGTAAACGTTGGGCATATCGGCAAATTTCGCAATCGCGTACTGAATGCCTTTTTCGTAGATTTGTTTGTCATCAACCTCTTGGCACGTGGGCACACCCAGGTTGGTCAGCATGTTGGGGTAAGAGTCTGGCTCTAGCATCGCCACAATGCGAATGTTGGGGTATTGCGCAAAGGTGTCAGCAATCACGTCGATGTATTGCTCTTGGTAGATGCGCATGCCATCCATATCGCTGTGCAATGTGCCGTTAGAGGCCGCCGCCGCACAGTCGCGATCGGGCAGGTTGTAAACAATAATCACAGCGGTCATCGGCGGTAGTACGCCATCTTCAACACGATCTAACTGCTGAGCTTTTGCCGCCTCAAAGTGGCCTTCTAAGCTGCGGCGGCCGCCATTGGCTTCGCCGCCGTAAATCGCTTCGATACGGTCTAGCCAGACTGCGCTTGGGACGCGTTTAACGGTTTCCATTTTTTGGGCAACAGCTGAAGCGGGGTCCATCATGGCGATGGATTCGTCCATCAAGGTGGCGATATCGGGGCTCACGTAAAAGTGTGCGCCTTCAAAGGGGTTGCCATCGTTAATAATATTGGGGGCAAGTGAAGTGTAGCCCGATGGTGCACTCGATGAGCTGACGATAATCTGGCTGCTAGAGCTACCATCGTCAACGCTGCTAGAACTATCGCTATCGTTACTACTGGAATTGCCAATGCTGCTGGAGCCTTCAGCACTGCTAAAGCCGACGGATGAGGCAGATGATGCATCCGGTAATGACGAGGCGGCATCACTCGATTGAGCACTCGAAACTGAGGATGGCGAGCTATCGCTTGAGGATGAGTGATGTTTTTTGGGGAATATCAGGGTATCCCCATCACAAGCACTTAGCCCTGCAATCAATGATCCCATAATGACAACGCGCAATGCCGTAAGACGGGCCCCGCGCAAACCTTGTTGCAACATAACTGTTTGCTCCAAATAAGAAATTTGATGACGCGTTAAATTCTGACATCACCCTTGTCATGGTAATCGCAGGCCGGCAGTGTTTAGTTGCGTGTGGTGCCGATTAAAGTTGTGTTATGTCTGCGATGGTTGGCTTCAGGTGCCATTGCGTCGTTGCTTTTTAATGTGTTACTCGATTAAAGCGTTGCGTTTGCTGGGTCGAGTAGGGGCGCCGAATTTACTGCAAGTTTTGCGGTCGCGCCACGAGCACAACATCGAATTTCGTGTGCGCGGTCACAAACTTAATCAGTTATAAAGCTAGCGGCCAGACAGCAGCATAAGCTTTAATTCACCGGCTATTTTTTTGATACCGTAATCATTGTGAGCTTGTTTGCAATCCACCGTGGGTTAAAGCGTAAAACCTTTAACCAATCGACATTGTTAGCCCAGACAATACATAATTAACGAATTAATTGGCGTATTTTTTTAGCGTTTAAGTAAACGATTAAATCGTACTTGTGCGTGTTGTTGTTGATTTTTTAGCTTATGGCGCTTTGCACCCGCTGCACTATTCGTGACAAAGTGTGGAAATGCGCGATAATATTTTTTGTCGAAGTGGGAAGTAGCTGCTGTACTATCGTTTTATTTTGACTGTTCACGCTTTTAATGTGACCGCCTCCGGCGCCCCGAGAAGTTTACAAGCACCGCATGGCAATTTTTTTACCTTTTAGATGGCAAGCAAAAAGGTCGTGCTCGAGGTGGCTGGGAAGTTTGGCTTTGAGGTGGTAGCCGTTATGCCTTATTTGTGGAGTGTTAGCCAAAATATGAGGTTTTCTCGCATTCAATAGCCGAAATATGCCTTTAAATGCCCGTGGTGATAAAAGCAACACACTGATATTTTTTTGGGTTTTGTAAAATGTTTTTTGGCAACTGAGGTCGGGCGCGATTCTTTTTAATTTTTAGCGGCGTAATTTTAGGTTTTATTTCTCCCTAAAAAGATCGCTTGGCAACAGGCGAGTGTTGTGGGATTAAGGTGTGCCGATGGTGTGTTTTGCCCCAGAAGAGTGTATTTATTTTACCGCAAGGCAGTTTTTAAATTCGGCGCAATGCTCGATGAGTCAAAGCCACTTAGGTGCGGTTATACTAACGCGGTTCTCTTTGTGTGGGCGATTTACAGTTGGCGAGAAGAAGCCATTAGGGCTTTAACGAGAAGGGCTAGCGTGTGCGAGGTGCCCGTTTGCAACTCTTGGCGCAATTGATTAATTAATAAGTCGCTGCTGCCATGGGGTTCGGTGTGACTTAGGCCATCGTTTGTGGCTGCACTATTTAGCAATAAAAAGGCCCGGTGGCTTAGGGTCGCCTCTTCGATAGCTTCGCGCTTAATCAAACCTTTGTAATTAATATAGTCGCTGTTGGCCAACCAAAGCAGCGTGCTTAAACAGGATTCGTGGCGTTTGCTGTGCAAACCAAAATCATCGGGTGTATCCGGCCCGGCAATATCCTCCACGTAAAGAATGATATGGCGCGGAAAGGTGTTGTACAGCGTTACCAGCGTTTTGGCGGTGTCGCGGTAGAAATCGTCTATATGAATATCAGTCATAATGGTGGGCAATTTTGCTGGCGTTGAATTAACGATGAGTGTCGCGTTGTAAGTCAGCGTTATAGCGTCATAAGGCAGGCCCAAGGTTTGCGCGGTGTGTTGGGCCTGCTTGGGCTAATGCTTAAAACTTATAGTGCTGTAAAAAATCGCCAAAGCTATTAATCGCGCTGGTGATCTCTTCTTTTATCGGTAAAAACACCACCCGCAGGTGGTCGGGGTCTTTCCAGTTAAAGGCGGTGCCTTGCACCAGCAGTACCTTTTTCTTGATCAGAAAATCGAGAATCATCTGTTGGTCATCGACGATGGGGTAGCGCTTTAGATCTATTTTAGGAAATAAATAAATCGCGCCTTTGGGTTTGACGCAGCTAACCCCTGGGATTTGCTCTAACGCCGCCATGGCCGCGTTGCGTTGCTCTAACAAGCGGCCGCCGGGCAGTATTAGCTCGTTAATGCTCTGGTACCCGCCCAAGGCCGTTTGTACGGCAAACATGGCCGGCACGTTGGCGCACAGGCGCATCGACGATAGCATTTCTATGCCCTTAACGTATTCGGTGGCCAAGTGTTTGGCGCCGCTAACAATCAGCCAGCCAGAGCGAAACCCCGCTAACCGGTAAGATTTGGACAAGCCGTTAAAACTGATGCAAAGCACGTCGGTTGCCAGTCGGCCCATCGGGATAAATTCGGCACCGTCGTAGACGATCTTGCTGTAGATTTCGTCGGCGAAAATAACCAAGTTATGCTCGCGTGCCACTTCGACAATCTGTTCGAGTAGCTCTTGAGTATAAACTGCACCGGTTGGGTTGTTGGGGTTGATAACCACGATGGCGCGAGTGCGCTGGGTGATTTTGCTTTTAATATCGTCGATATCGGGCATCCAGTCGGCTTGTTCGTCGCACACGTAATGCACCGCTTTGCCGCCGGCTAAATTCACCGCCGCCGTCCACAGTGGGTAGTCTGGCGAGGGCACGAGCACTTCGTCGCCGTCGTTCAAAAGCGCTTGGTTTGCCATAACAATCAATTCACTGACGCCATTGCCCAGAAAGATATCGTCGATATCGACATTGGGCACGCGCAGTTTTTGGCACTCTTGCATAATGGCTTTGCGGGCTGAAAATAAGCCTTTTGAGGCCGTATAGCCTTGTGCACCGCGCATATTGTGGATCACGTCGGCGATGATTTCGTCGGGCGCGTCGAAACCGAAGGGCGCGGGGTTGCCGATATTCAACTTAAGAATGCGGTGGCCTTCGTCCTCGAGGCGAGTGGCGTGCTCGAGAACCGGGCCGCGAATGTCATAACAAACACCGTTGAGTTTGTGTGACTTATTAATACGTTGCATAGGTGCCTTCTTGGTTTTGCTGGGGCTCTCACTGGCGAAGATTGCTCGCTTTTGACTTGCTGTCCTGTAGAGTCTAGTTTGTTGTTTTCCGGAAGCGCTATCCGTGGCGTTTCGCGCAGGCCGTGTTCGCGACTGAGAGTGTTAGTATGGCCGCAGTAGCGTGCTGTTATCGCTCAGTGGGTTGGGGCTTTGTTACCCCGTAACATCATTTACCTGTAGGTTGCCAGATTATGTCAGATAGCCAGTCAAAAAACGACGCGCAAGAGCAAAATCCTGAGCTTATTCAGCAAGATGCCTATTGGCGGGAAAAGCTCACCCCAGAAGAGTTTGCCATTTGCCGGCAGAAGGGCACAGAGCGCCCGTTCACGGGCAAATACAACGACTTTAAGGGTGGCGGCACTTTTGTTTGCCGGTGCTGCGGAACCCCGCTGTTTAGCGCCGATGCCAAGTTTGATTCGGGCTCTGGTTGGCCCAGCTTTTATGCCGCGCTAGACGATAACGGGGTGCAAGAGCACTTTGATGAATCCTACGGTATGCGCCGAACAGAAATTGTGTGCCGCAAATGCCAGTGCCACTTGGGGCACGTGTTTAACGATGGTCCCGCCCCGACGGGTTTGCGCTATTGCGTCAATTCCGCGTCCATCGAGCATGCCAGCGAAGGCAGTTAGCGGAGCTTTGACTGGCGTTGTGCGTAGACTGCGCCTACTCGGGGGGGGGCAGCCAGG
>DATBNJ010000006.1:0-10797 GCA_036554385.1 Marinagarivorans sp.
CCATGGCTGCTGGTTTGCCTTGGCAGGCATGTATGCAGGCACTGCGGAGACATTTGCCCGCCTTTGCTCTCACAAAAAAATTACTATTTTTAGAAGCGCCCTATAGTCATTTTTGTGAGAGCAAAGGCGGGCAAATGTCCCCGCAGTGCCTGCATACATGCCTGCCAAGGCAAACCAGCAGCCATGGCCCCCCACAGGAAGTCGCTAACATGGCTTCTTGTTCAACATTGAGGCTTCAATAATCGTTCAATTTTGTAGTGTTGCGAGAGTAATGATGGCAGCTGTGCTGAGTAAAATGGCCCAGAGGCGCAACCTTTGCATTTTTTTGTTGAGTTGTATTCATAATTTAACCTTGGGCGCAGTGAAATACTCCAGACCCTCAGTTATTTCGATGTGTTCTTAGCGGACTGACGCTTGCCGCACCCCTTTGGCCTTCCGTAGTGCCAGGCTCCAAAATCCGATATCTGGTGTCAGAAATTGCCTGAATGTAACGGCTTATAGACGCTATTTGTGACTTAATACCTGTATAGTAAACAAACCAGTAATAAGGGTATTAATATAAGACGAGTCATATGAATAAACACTTCTTTACCAAAACACGATCACTCATCGCGCTCACATCCATTTTTGCGGCACTTGGCTTAACTGTGGGTTGCAGTCAAAGCCCACAAAAGGAAATGACACTCAAAGAGGCATATGAGCCCTACTTCCTTGTTGGAGGGACCGTAGGCGAAACGATGCTGCTGGCAAAGCGTGATCCTTCGTTGGAGCTCGCCAAAGAGCAGTTCGCAGTACTGACCACGGCAAATAGCTTCAAGTGGGCTGTTATGAACCCTGAGCCTAGTGTGTATAACTTTGACGTTATGGACCGCTTTGTTGACTTTGGCCAAAAGAATAATATCTCCCTTATCGGTCATGTGTTGTTTTGGCATAGCCAAACACCTGATTGGGTGTTTGAGGACGAAAACGGTAACCTGTTAACGCGCGAGGCCTTGTTAGAACGTATGCGCGAACGCGCGAAACTCATGGCAGATCGCTACGGCGATACCATCAAAGTGTGGGATGTGGTTAATGAGGCTATTACTGACGATGGGGCTTTGCGCCAGACTAAGTTTCATAAAATAATCGGTGATGACTTCGTCGAACAAGCGTTTCGCATTGCCGAAGAGGTGTTCCCCGAGGATAGCGTCTTCCTTTATAACGATTACAATATGATGCTGCCCGAGCGCCGAGCCACGGTGATAGCCATGGTCGAAGACTTTAAAGCGCGTGGCGTTAAAATCGACGGTATTGGCGTACAAGGCCATTGGGCACTGGATAATCCGACCCTTGATGAACTCGACCTGATGCTCACAGAGTTTGCGAGCACCGGTTTACCGATTCACATCACCGAAATGGATATCGACTACTTAGGGCGTGAACAGTATTTTGGCGCAAATGTCGATATCGAAAAGCTAACCGCAACGCCCGAGAATAACCCCTATCCTGATGGCAACTTTCCCGCCGAAGCGGATGCTGCATTGGCAGCGCGTTATGGCGAGGTGTTTAAGGTGTTTTTAAACCATGCCGACCACATCGAGCGCGTGACCTTTTGGGGCATAACCGATGCCGACTCTTGGTTGAACGGCTGGCCGGTAAAAGGGCGCACCAACTACCCGTTGTTATTTGATCGCGAATGGAAAGCAAAGCCTGCGGTTAAAACCCTTGTTGATCTCGCGGTAGAAAAAACAAACGCAAGTGTGAGCCAGTAGCTTTAGCTCTGGTTGACGACAGACTATTATTAAGCCTCCGCCCCCAGAAATGCCGAAACGGGTGTTTCTGGGGGCTATTTACGCTGTTATAGCCGCTAGGAATAGCAGGAAGCTTACTCTGACAAAATCGATATAGGTTTGGCACGGCTCGACAGCTATTCTTAAATGAGGAATTGTTTCGAGAGATCACCTATGGCCTGCTTTAAACCCTATTCTTATAAAAAAATAATGTCAGTTTTGCTGCTTGGCGCAATGCTTTGTTTTGCTAAGTTAGCCTCCGCGGAAGGCCCCAACCCCCTTCACCACTACCTTAATGAAGGTGCACCGGTTTCGAGCTGGCATCTGTCTTTGGGCGACGAAAGCGAGTGGTATCAGCCCCAAAAAGAACTTAAAGGCATCAGTAAAAACAAAGCAATAGAGTTTTCCCAACACGATGGTGCCCTGCACCTAAAATGGCGCTCTAAGAAAAAAGAGGGCGTTGCAGCGTTGAATGGCAGCCCGATCGACTTGAGCCAGCTAGACGATACCATTGGCATTGCGTTCGAAATGAAAGTGAGCACTAAAAGGCTCAAAACACCCATTAAGCTGAGCATGGACTGCGGCTACCCCTGTCGAGGTACCGCCAATTTACAGCCCATTCTCGACGTCTTTCCCCGCGACGAGTGGTTTACTCTGCCGTTACCACTGCGCTGCTTTAAAAATGCCGGTACCGATTTCTCTAAGTTGACGTCCCCGTTTAATCTGCAAACCAAAGGCCGATTGGAAATTGCCATTCGCGATGTGCGTTTACGCAAAATCCCCGCCGACTTACCATTTTGTAAGTGATCGCTAACGCGAGGCTCCGTGCACCCTTCGCGGAGCTCGTGCTGTGTAAAAGCTGGGCGGTTGGGGCTGGGGCTGCTGGCCACCCAGAATAGCGTTGTGAGCTTCGAACTTAACATCCCTTGGTGTTCCAATATTGCGCTCACAAAAACCGCATGGCCTCTTCAAGCGCGCTTGGGCTACTGCGCCTCCTTCTGAGTCTTACCCAGATTGCTCCAGGCAATCTGTTGCATTTGCTCCATCCTTGGAGGTCCACCCAGATTGCTCCAGGCAATCTGTTGCATTTGCTCCATCCTTGGAGCTCCACTAGATTGGTTCGGGTAGTCTGTTGTATTTGTTCCGTCCCTAGAGGGGCGCAAAGACCCTTATTAGGCGAGCATGCTTGTGGGCTCTGTGTGCTTTCCTAGCAGCATGAGCTTGGGCTGGGTAAATAAGGTGTGTAGGGGGGCTTTTTATCCCATCCCGTTATCCCATCCAGACTTTCTGGCCTGTTGCAATATCGTCGCACTCAGATTTGGGGGGGAATTGTGTTTTACCTCTGCTGACTTTTGTTGACCTGATAGTCGCTGATAAGTCTGAGGTGTGGTTCACATTTTTACTTTAAGTGCAATAAGGTTTTTGAGTAAAAACCTAACCAGTAATAAAAAAATATGAAAAATTAATAGAATAATCGCGCTTTTTCATTAAATCTCCATTGTTTTTGATTATTTGTGATCGGTCGGTAGTACATTTTTCACCATGCAGGGCGCCGGCGAATATGAAACTAAATTAAGTTGTCGCTTCGCAGGGGAGATTTCAGCCGTTGTGGTGACACAGCGGTTAAGTCGCTTTGACAAATAATAGTAATAACTAAGTCAAATCCATAGATTTATCGGAGATAACGTGATGATTTACAGTAAAGTGAGGCGTCTGGCTAGCCGCGTCATGCTTGCCGGCATTGCCAGTGCGCTCGGTGCTTGTGTTGCAGATAACGAAACAACAAGCTCGAGTGAAGCGGTCAGCAATTCGAGCGCGCCTGTTTCTCAATCTAGTGCGCCTACCAGCAGCAGTGCTAACAGCAGTGTTAGTAGCTCGGCGGCATTTGTGCCACCGCCAGAGCAAACGCCCGGGCCACCAGCGCTGACCGTCGCAATTAACGCCGGCGGTCCGGCCGCCTCACTCGATGGCATTGCCTATCAGGCGGATGCTTACTTCTCCGGTGGATCAACTTACGTAACCGATGCGGATATTGCCGGTACCGATGAAGACGATGTTTATCTAACCGAGCGCTACGAAGATTCAAGCTATGCCATCCCGGTCGAGAATGGCCGCTATAACATCAGGCTAAATTTCAGCGAAACCTACCACGATGCCGTTGGCGAGCGCCTTTTTAACGTGCTGGTGGAAGGCCAACAAGTACTCAGCAATGTTGATATCTTCGCAACCGTCGGCATGCGCGCGGCGATGATCGAAAATATCAACAATATTGCCGTGACGGATGGTTCTTTGGATATCGAATTCCAAAGTGTCGCGGCGTTGGCGAAAGTGACTGGTATCGTGGTTTATAAGGTCGATACCACGCAGTCTCATGCCGATACCGGCAAGGCGATTTTCGACGCGCGGTGCCTCTCGTGCCACAGTCCGGCTACCAAAGGAGTTGGCACGCGCGCAGACGAGTCTGGTCACGATATGCAAAGCTTGACGGCAACCATCGAAGCAACCATGCCACCTCCAGGCCTTGGAGAAGCTTGTGATGCCGAGTGTTCTTATTACACCGCCAAGTACATTGCGAGTGTTAACCCATTCTTTGAGCGTCCTATCCCTGGGCCAGAGCCCGAGCAGCCTATAGCGGATATTGCGCCATTGCCCCCAGTAATGAGCCGCCTAAGCAAGCTTGAGTACAATAATACCGTTCGCGATTTGTTTGGTATTCACTCTAATCCCGCGGATCAGTTTCCTGCGGATCTATCCGGTCAGTTTGACAATGATAACGCGACGCTTTCTGTAACTAGCTTGCATATTGAGAAATTCGCAGAGGCCGCCGAAAACATCGCAACGGAGGTGGTCGAGGCCGCGGCTAATGGTAATCGCTCTGTCATTAACTGCGAAATTACCAATGCCAGCTGCGCGCAAACGGTTATTAACGAGCTGGGTGTTAAAGTATGGCGTCGTCCGCTGTCTAATGAAGAATCAGGTGATTTGCTGGCCTTGTACAATGACGTTCAGGGTGTTACGGGCAATCGCGCAACGTCAATGACGGCGTTGTTGCGCACTCTGTTGTTTTCACCTAACTTCCTCTATCGTCCGGAATTTGACCAGAATTTGAATTCGACTGACGCGCAACCGCTTAGTGCCTATGAGCTGGCATCGCGTTTGTCCTACTTTTTGTGGGCGAGCACGCCCGACGAGCCGTTGCTTGACAAGGCTGCTGATGGTTCGTTACTGAACGATGCGACCATTCGCTCCGAAGTCGCTCGCATGTTGGCCGATCCAAGGTCGGAGACATTGGTCGACAGCTTTGCGATGACGTGGTTGGACTTCAACAGGTTCCTCAGCCATTCGGTCGACTTGAATCAGTTTCCGCAATACACCGATGAAGTTAAAGTTGATTTGTTAGCGGAAACACGCAACTTTTTGCATCACATCGTTAGAGACGATCGTCCGCTTGCTGAAATTCTGGATGCCAACTACACGTACTTGAACGAACGCGTTGCCAACTACTACGGTGTGCAAGGTGTTTCGGGCAATCACTTCCGTATGTATGAGTGGCCAGAAGGCTCGCAGCGCAAAGGTTTAATGGGCCACGCGGCAGCATTGACGGCTCACTCACACCCTGCTGCAACCTCTCCGGTAAAACGCGGTACCTGGGTGATGGACCGGTTCCTGTGCGATCGTCCACCCGAGCCCTCGGCGGATGTTATTTCTCAATTCCCCGATATTCCATCGGGTTTAGACCCGCGTGAAATTTCCGAACTGCACAAAGAATCATCCGCGGTTTGTGCGTCGTGCCATGCTTATGTTGACCCCATTGGTTACGGCATGGAGAACTTCAACCCCGTTGGCCTGTGGCGAGATAGATACACCGTTAACAATAGAACGGTTGACTCGTCCGCTGAGTTGCCCAACAACGGCGGGCAGTTCTCCAGCTTGACAGAGCTTGCGGATATTCTGGCAACAAAAGGTGAAGTTAGCATTTGCTCAATTGGTTATGCCATGAGCTACGCACTAGGGCGCAGGGCTACTACCGTCTTTGTGCCGGGTATCAGCTCCGCGGATTACCCTGCCGTGTATGACATTTACCAGAAGACGCTCGACAGCGCGCATAGCATGCATGATGTGTTTACCGAAATAGCTCTGAGCCCAGCGTTCCGTACCCGCCTAGGTGCAAACTCTGGCTCGCAGCAACCACAATAATAGGAGTATTAAAATGACTCAGATAGAATTAAGAAGAAACAAAGCTCCTAAACTCAACCGCCGTTCGTTCCTGGCTGGCAGTGGCGTATGTATGTCGCTGCCGCTGCTAGAGGCCATGTTGCCAGCCGGTAAAACGGCCTTTGCGCAGGATGCAACGCCCGGCCGAATGTTGATATTTTTTACCGGTAACGGCTGCCATATGCAGACATTTACACCCAGCCAAGCCGGTAACTTTAACGGTAACTTTGGCACGGCAACTTCGTTGAACCCGTTGAGAGACATCGCCGGTGACATCACCACCATCAAAGGTTTACATAACGACCCGATGAGAGGCGAAACGGGTGACCATGGCAAGGGTAGTGGTGCCTTTATGACGTGTGCCCCGGTGGCTAAAAATCGCATTAGCTCGCACACCACAATGGATGTGCTTGCCGCGCGACAAATTGCGAACCAAACGCGCTATCAAAACTTGCACCTCGGTATAGACTCGGTCGGCGGTGGCTTCCCGGACAACGGTTACTCTGCCGCTTATATGGGTAATATTTCGTGGGAGAACGCCACCACGCCGTCACCCAGAGAAAACAATCCGCAAAACTTGTTTAATCGTTTGTTTAGTGGCGACTTGCCGGACAATTCTGGCGGCGGCGTCGATGCCACAGCTGCGGTTAACCAATCCGTTATTGATGCGGTGCTCCAGGACGTTAATCGTCTTGAAAGCAAGTTGGGTGTGGCCGATAAAGAAAAATTGCAAGGCTATTTAGACGGTGTGCGCGACCTTGAGCGCCAGCTCAGCTTTGAGCAGCCGGAGGTTGTTGAAGGGAGTGCCTGTGAGCGACCAAATATTGGTGGCAATGGCAATTTTGCCACCAATAGCCGTTTGTTTAATGAGCTGATGGTGATGGCATTTACCTGCGATTTGACGCGCGTTATTAGCTACGTGTTTTCGAATGGTTTGAATGGCAGGCAATACAGCAACTTGGGTATTAATCGAGGGCACCATGACATTTCTCACCATGGTAATAACCAAGGCAACTTCGATTTGTTAAAACGAATTGATACCTACCATATGGAAGAGTACGCACACCTCTGTAAACGACTAAAAGAAACCATTGACGTTCAGGGCAAGTCGTTACTTGATAGCTGTATGGTGCTTTACTCAAGCGAAATTGCCGATGGTAATTCACATAGTCATTACGACCTGCCCATTGTTATTGCGGGTAAAGGGAATGGCAGAGTCAGATCTGGCCGTCATATTAATACCAATAGTGGCCGAATAGCGGATTTGTTCTTGGCAATGCAGCAGCATGTGGGCGCCAATATAAATTCGTTTGGTAATAGCCAAGGCCCATTGAACTTATCTTAACAGCCAGCGTTTTAGTCCGGTACAAGCTAGCCAAAAGAGCGCATTAGCTGCTCTTTTGGTTAGCTTAGTGAGTTCACATCCTGAAATACCATCCGAGGTGTTTCGCGGAGTCGCAATAAAAAAGTGTGAGTTTGGGTTTTGTCGGTATGTTCGTATACCGCACTAGCACCCAAACCCGCGTTTCTGAATGGTCACTCGTTAGATTTATTTACCGGCATTTGTCTAGGTTCCCTTGGCTCACCTAAAGGCATTGCGAGTTTTGCTCGCGCGATAAGCAAGGCACGACCCTTTTTAAAGGTTAATAAAATGAATAACAATAAAAACTCACAACTGACATTGGGGCCCAAGACGCCCCCTTTTTCGGCATTGCCTTTGCGGCGCTTAGCCATTGTAACGGCGGCTATCGCGCTTTGTGCGTGTGTGGCAGATCCCGTTCCCGACACAAATAGTTCTGCGCCAGCGCAAACATCGAGCAGTGAAGTTTCAGTACCGCAAAGCAGTTCCAGCGCGGTTGTATCTAGCTCAAGTGTTGCGCCAGTCAGCTCTTCGGCGCCAGCATCCTCTGCGCCTGTAAGTTCTTCGTCCAGCAGCGAAGCACCACAAATGGCGGCAGGCCCCGGCACCGAAAATACCTTGCTTAATAGCACGGGTGAATTTGAAAGCGGTATGGAAAATTTCACCACCTACGATCACGGAACGGGAGATAACGATAACACCACCCCTGCGCTGACGAACTTTAATTGGGATAGCAACGGCGCACTGGAAATTACGGTTAATGATCTATCAACAGCGCCTTGGCATGTACAACTTATTCACGACACTGATATTCGCTTGGGCTTAACGTACACCCTTTGCTACGATGCCATGGCCGATGTTGAGCGCGTGATTGAAGTGGATATCGATACCCCAAGCACCTATACCAGTGTGGTTAATGGCGCTATTGATGTCACCCTAGGTACAACATTCCAGCGCTACACGCACACTTTTACCGGTGCACAAACCGCAGCCGATGCGCGTGTTTTGTTTAACCTGGGCATCGAAGACGGCGATGTGACCTTCG
Source organism: Marinagarivorans sp. (assembly GCA_036554385.1). Lineage (GTDB taxonomy): Bacteria > Pseudomonadota > Gammaproteobacteria > Pseudomonadales > Cellvibrionaceae > Marinagarivorans. The sequence goes on from DATBNJ010000006.1 coordinate 8,390, forward strand.
ATAATATTGGTCTTTACCACGGCACCATGTGTAACCAAGTCAGCATGATACCGCCCCCACCCGAACCTGGAGAGCCAGATCCAAGTGCCGGTTGTGGCCAGGCCCCAGGGCAGTTAGGCAGTCAGAACAATGGCATTCCTATTGGTAATGCGGGTAACGCTTACTATGTCACGCTTCCGCAAAATTACGACCGAAACAAAGCCTACCCCTTATTCTTTGTTCACCATCCATCGGGCGGTAGCGGCCTAACCTGGGGTGAAAACAGCGCCGGTTTTAGTAATGAAGCCAAAGCCAACGGGATTTTTGTTTACCCCAAAGCGATTAATATCAATGGCGGCTGGCATGGCAACGATTTTCAAATGTTTGAGCCTTTATATAACCGCATCACTAACGAATTCTGTGTAAATAAAGCGGCTGTATTTGCGACGGGCTACAGTAGTGGTGGCGACTACTCTGGCATGCTTGGTTGTGAGCACGCAGATAAGATTACCGCCATTGCCCCCACCAATACCAAACCTCTGGGTGGTGGTCAGTATCCCCTTAACAATCCGTCGAGCCGCAGCTGTTCGGGGACTGTTAAAGCCGTAATTTTGCATAATGAGCGAGACACGTTAGTCGGTGGCACGCACGGGAAACTCATGGCCGATTTTTACCGCGCTAAAAATGGCTGTAGCAATAACACTGTGCCTTACCCCGGTTATTCTGGGGCCGGCCAACAATGCGTGACTTACCAGGGATGCGAGGCAGGTGCCGAGGTAAGCTACTGTAGCCACAATGCGTCATACGGCACCCCTCCGACAAACCATGGCTATCCATCGTTTACCGGCAACCTTTTATGGGAAATAGCCAAAGAGATTATCGATTAGCTTAAAACGCGCCGGGCAATATAGCTCGGCGCGTTTTCGATTGAGTGCAAGTTATATTGAATTAAAGTAATTAAATTAAAAAATTAGGCGTTCCCGTGGCAGGTGATATTGGCTGAGGTAAAAAATGTTGATGAATATGAATGTATCGTTTCGAACAGTTAAAGCCGCAATACTAATGGCGGGGTTAACCTTGCTTGCAGGTTGCACCGGCGAAGCGGTTATCAGCTCTTCATCTCTAATCAATTCTTCTGCGCCAGCCAGCAGTGAGCCTGATTCAAGCAGCCAAAGCAGTATCACTTCCACATCCAGTGCAGGGGTTATCAGCAGTCAGCCCTTTTCCAGCTTAAGCTCGGTAGTCTCCGAAAGCTCCAGCAGTCAGGCCAGCAGCGTGGATATGACCGGTGGCATGGCTTACCAAGAGGCTGATGGTATAAAAGGCGGACAGTTGTATGCGCAGTTTTGGGCGAGTGAAACGGGCTTTACACTGAATAACAGCGAGCTTGTCGGTCAGGCACAACTGGATGTTATTGCAGAAAAGCCGCTGTTTTTCGCCTGCAGCCACTGCCACGGTTGGGATCAACTCGGCCAAATGGGCGGTAGCAGCAACCTAGCCCCTAACCCTGATAGGCCGCGAGTTGCCGATGTTGACCTGGCTTTGTTATCTGAAACGTCGAGTCCGCAAGCGCTGTTTAATCGCATAAAAGTTGGCACCGACCGCCGTTCCATTGACGACAACCTTGCAGAATACGACCCTTCAAATAACGCTGAGGTTGGCGACGCTATGCCAGCCTATAGCGGCATTCTTACCGACGGCCAAATCTGGGATATTGTTAAATTTTTGAAAGAAGAGGCGTTAGATACCACAGCGCTTTATGACTTAGTGCTTATTGGCAGTCAGTACCCGCGTGGAAGAGGGTTTGCCAACGTGGGTATTGATGGCAGCGAGGTTGCGGGCAAAGCGTTATTTGCAAACGCATGCGCTGATTGTCATGGGGCTGATGGTACAGCGCTTGATTTAGATGGCGGCATTTTTACGCTGGGTAGGTATTTGCGTAACAAGCCATTTATTGGCCAGCATAAAGCCAAATTTGGTCACTTAGGAAGTGCGATGGGCCCAGTGCTAAAAGACGCTACCTTGGGTGATATTCAAGACTTGTTTGCGGCAATGAATGATAAAAACGCCTTTCCCGATGTAAGGCCAGAGCCTGAACCCGAACCCGAACCCGAACCCGAGCCCGAACCCGAACCCGAACCCGAACCCGAACCCGAGCCAATAGACGGTTTGTTACAATTTTTGCGGCACTGCTCAAGTTGCCATACGGGTAATGGCGAAGGGGTGCAACGCTTTGGCGATGTAACAGGCGCTAGTGCCAATTTAATCAATTTTAAAATTCAGACAGTACCCGAGATGGCCCACTTAAAACCTGACGATTTGGCGCAGTTTGCAACGCTTGAAGAAATTGATGCCATAGCGGAGTTTTTGCGGCGCTGATTTTTCTTAGGTCTAACTGTTGGGCGGCTAGGTAGCAATCTTTGATGGAA
>DATBNJ010000007.1:0-12389 GCA_036554385.1 Marinagarivorans sp.
TCTGGCGTTGTGCCTGCATGCTAACATTTGCATACCGCACCCCAAACTACCCACTCCGTAGCGCGACTATGTTTTTATTGTAAGCACAGAAAACTACCCGCAAAGCCCCGCCACGTCAAGCTTCGCGGCATTTAACCCACACAATAACCATTGGCAAATGCTGGTCGGGGCGGCCTATTCCCAAAAACACATAGCACGGCAAACCATTGATTTTTAACCGTTATTACCAGCGTCAAAAAATCCTAAAAATAGCCGTGTCGGCAGCTCTATTTCACCGCGCAGAGTCTATATCGCACTTAAAGGCTGCGATGGCGGCGGTCTTTGGTGATTGCGCAATTTGTGCTTTGGTCAACAGTGCTGAAATAGCCGGAGATTATTCATACCTATTTAGCAAAATGCGGCTTGCAGCTAAGACTTTGGCATCACCTTCACGATAGAACAAAAAAGCCGCAGTTTTCAGGCTGCGGCTTTTTGAATTTATTAATGCATAGGTGACTACAGCGTTAATTCACGATTACTGGCTTTTAGGAATTCTTTTTTCAAATCCTCGTAGGTGTGCACTGCGGGGAATTGCGGGAATTCGTTAATCACATTTTGTGGCGCGTGGAATAGAATGCCCGCATCGGCTTCAGCCAGCATGGTGGTATCGTTGTAAGAGTCTCCGGCGGCGATGGTGCGGTAGTAAATACTCTTAAAGGCGCAAATGGCTTGGCGCTTGGGATTAGCTTGGCGCAGGTTGTAGTCCACGACCTTGCCCGTCTCGTCGGTGGTTAATTTGTGGCAAAGCAAGGTGGGGTAACCCAATTGCGCCATTAACGGGCCGGCGAATTCATAAAACGTATCGGATAAAATCACCACTTGAAAACGCTCGCGTAGCCAATCAACAAACTCTTTGGCGCCCTCTAATGGGCTAAGTGTTGCAATCACCTCTTGAATTTCGTTAAGGCCCAAGTTGTGCTTGGCGAGAATTTCCAAGCGCATGGTCATTAACTCGTCGTAATCGGGGATATCGCGAGTGGTGGCTTTAAGCTCTTCGATACCGGTTTTTTCAGCGAAGGCGATCCAAATTTCAGGAATTAATACACCTTCTAGGTCAAGACATGCGATTTCCACGGGAAATACTCCAAGGGTTAAGGCGCTACAGCGCGTAATGAAGAAGCGCCTGCACCCCCAAGAGTACAGGCCAAATAAAGGTGCGCAATCTAACGCTTTACACCGCGCCTTGCAATCGCGTAGCGCGGCAGGCACGCCGCCACACGGCCAAGCAAAGCACTATAAACAAGCCTGCGACCTGATCAAATACCCCCAGCTTAAGGGGCGCTTTTACCGTCACGGGGATAACTTGCTCGTCTGCGGCAGCATCGGTCGGCGTGAAAACTTGCGCAGTAACGGTATAACTTGCTGAGGCCGATGGCGTAAAGCGCAGCGCCAAGGGCTCTTCGGTAGCATTGGGAATAGCGTGCTGCCACCGAGTGCTCCAGTTGTCGAGGTTTGGCGGCGCAGCGCCTTCGAACACAACGCGCAACTGCGCGGGGCCGTTATCGACATTCACTTGCGAAACCACTTGGCCTTGCTGCATTAATACCACGCTGGGTTTGTAGTAACTCCAGGGCTGCACGGTCGATTCGAAGCGCTTCTCGACCACGTTAGGCACGGGGGCTGAATCGGTCGCGGTAAAGGCGGCCTGTACATTCGCTTGCGCAAAGCCGGCCGGTTCAAATGCAGCCTGATTTGGCCCCGCGGAATCCGACATCGGCTCGAGCGAGAGTTGCGCAGGCGAGAGCAGAGCCCATTGCGCACTGACATCTCCGTTGGCCGAGTTCGCCTGGATAGTCGCTTGCAACAACACCGTGCCATCGGCAGCATAAATATCGCCGCTGGGTTGGCCCAACTGCTCTGATTTTATTGCAATAATTGGCGGTATCACGTTCGACACAGATTGCACCTCGAGTCCGGCTGACGCGCTGTAGTTATAAGCCATATCAAACGCGTAAACACGCAACCAATCCCCTTCGTTTACGCCGTTAAGGTCTACCGCTTGTGCCGCGCCAACATACACAACGCTCGCCCCGCCAATGGCATCACCCAGCTCATAGGGCGTGCCTGCTTGCGGCGCGCTATCAGCGGCGCCATGCAATACTAGGGCACCGGCAAAATCCTCATCGGGGTTGCTCCAACGCAATCGCAAATCGGGCAACCCCCTTTGTTCTTCGAGATTAGCTACGGCTTGCGGCGGTGTGTTATCGGAGGTTGCATCCTCTAACAGCTGAATATCGGCGCAAGCGTAATAATTTGTAGGGGGGTTGCGATCGAGCATTACTTGAATCAGTTGCAAGGTGCAGTTGTCGCAGGGCTCATCAGGCAGGGTCACTTCGGCGCTGTATTCTCCGGTGCCGGTGCGCTCGGGGATATTGTCGAGCAGAACGTGATTATCGAACCCCTCGTCATTGGCTGGCGAAAACGCAATGCGGAAATAGCCGCGATGGTTAATGGTCGCCTCCCACTGCAAAGTCACTGTTTCACCCGTTTTAAACACCGCGGGGTTACTGGTGCGCGCGGCGCCACAAGGGCCAGTTTTAATATCATCGCTATCGTTGCGCCCTGGGGTTGAACCATCCGGCAGCCAGCGGGCGTGAGCGCCAGCATCGGCCGCCATCAACCCAAATATTAAAGCCAGTGCGGCCAATGGCGACCACCTGCGTCGCGGCAAGCCCCCCGAGAACCGTTTCGTTAACGTCATAAACCTAAATTCCATAACCATGCATTGCGCCCTTTTTGTAGGGGCGTTTAATCAGATGGGACTTCGCCGCCACGCGTGAAGGTGTTGCGCACACGGTCCAGCACATTGGATATTGCTGAGCCGGTTTTGCTGGTGGCGTCGTTAATGGTCGGGCCGCCCTCATCAATATCGGTATGCAGCTCGGCGATAATAAGCTCTAGCTCAACCACCCGCCGTTGCTTTTGTTCAAGTTCGGCGTGCCAGCTTGCTTGCGCTTCACTCCATTTAGCGTGCTGCGTAATCAATGCGACCGATGCCAAAGCCGCCAAGCCCCACCCTGCCAGCAATACAATTGTTTTTGAATCGAACGTCATAACTCTTGCGCTACCTTTTAAAAAAACCGAACAACCTGAACCATGGTTTTATACGTCAAACTATCTGCCCTGTTATTGCGTTGCGGGACCACAACACAGCTAAAACACCAGAACCAAGACACCGGCACGGCACAGGCACTATACTGCGCGCCTTTTACCGATACCTGCAGGGCTACCTACATGATCGATAGCTACATCCATAGCACGCTTAACTTTTTTGCGGCCCTGTTTATTGTCGCCGTCGGGCTTTTACTGCTCGCGATTATCGCACTATACCTTATCGATATCCGCCAAACCCGTCATACCCTTCGCAGGAACTATCCCGTCATTGGCCGGTTTCGTTACTTTTTTGAGCACTTGGGCGAATTTTTCCGACAGTATTTTTTCGCGTTAGATCGCGAGGAAATGCCGTTCGATCGCGCCACCCGCTCGTGGGTTTACCGCGCCGCCAAAGGCGTTACTACCAGCGTCGCTTTCGGCTCGACACGGCGGCTTGATCAGGTTGGCGATATTCACTTCGCCAGCGCAGGCTTTGCGTTACTGGATGAGCACACGCAAGCAACCGAGGCACGTGTTATTGGCCCCCACTGCCAGCACCCTTACGCGGCGCCGTCATTTCTGAATATTTCTGGGATGAGCTTCGGTGCCTTATCGGCGCCGGCGATTACAGCGCTGTCAAAAGGGGCGGCCAAAGCCAATTGCTGGCTGAATACGGGGGAAGGCGGACTAAGCCCGTACCACCTTGCCGGCAACTGCGATATCGTCTTCCAGATAGGTACGGCCAAATACGGCGTGCGCGACGAAGAGGGCAACCTCTGCCCCAAAGCATTAAAAAGCCTTGCCGACAAACCGCAAGTGCGCATGTTCGAGCTCAAACTAAGCCAAGGCGCAAAGCCTGGTAAAGGCGGCATTCTACCCGCCGCTAAAGTGAGCGAAGAAATTGCCGCGACTCGCGGCATTCCGGCAGGCCAAGCGTCCATCAGCCCCAACCGCCATCGCGATATCGAGAACTTGCAGGAGCTTATCGACCGGCTGGATGACATCCGCGATATAACCGGCAAACCCGTTGGCTTTAAAGCCGTTTTGGGCGATACCCAGTGGTTTACCGACTTGTGCGCTTACATGGCCAAATTGCCGAGCGAGCAAGTGCCCGACTTTATTACCCTCGACGGCGCCGAGGGTGGCACTGGCGCTTCGCCGCAAGCATTGATGGACCATATGGGCCTGCCGTTAATGGAGAGCCTGCCGTTTGTTGTCGACGAGCTTAAGCGCTTTGGCCTGCGCGAGCGCATCGCCGTTATTGCCAGTGGCAAACTGATAACCCCGTCTAAGGCCGCACGCGCCATGGCCACCGGCGCCGACTTTGTCGTGTCGGCACGGGGCTTTATGTTTTCACTGGGTTGTATTCAAGCAATGCAATGCCACCAAAACACCTGCCCAACCGGTATTACCACGCACAATGCCCGCCTGCAAAAGGGGCTCGACCCACAGGATAAAGCTAACCGAGTCGCTAACTATCACCAGCATTTGGTTGAGGAAATCGAGATGATCGCCCACAGCTGCGGCGCAGCCCACGCGCGAAAACTCAGCCGGCGGCATGTTCGCATCATTAATGAAACTGGACGCTCGACTTTGTTGTCAGAGGCCTACCCCGAACCGATAAAACACGTCAGCGATACCCATTGAGGTTTGAGATGTTAAAAAAGCTATTACCCGCACTGTGCCTTGCCGCGGCCTGCTCGGCAGCCACCGTTTATGCACAAGACCCCGACAGCCTCGATAAAGATGTCAGCCTCAGTGAGCTAAGCTGGATAGACCAAAAGTATTTTGAAAAGCAGCGCCAACAGGTCGACGATATGGGGCGAGAAAACTTTGGCACTCGACTTCGCCAAAACACCTCGGACCTTAAATTGTTGCAACGGATACTGGATGGCCAGCACCTAACCATTTTTGAAACCGAAAAGCACAAGGCCTTCGGCATTGCCCTCGGCGATATTTATGTCGCCGAGCACGGCTGGGAATGGAAGGAGTACAAAGATAAGCAAGGTCGCAGCCACGGCGTTTGTGTGCCCAAAACGCAGGAGTGTGTTTTCCCGTTGTCTATGTTTACCCGGCGCCTTCGAGTCACAACCGAGCTAGACATCCAACGCATTTACCAAAAAGGCTTAGACCTAATGGCCAATGTAACACCTAAACTGCCCTACAGTGCAGCAGAGGAACCCGAGCAAACACCGACAGAACGTCGGGATAAACGCTCAATCGTGGTGCCTTTCCTATAGCCAACTGATTAATTCGGTGCATTTAATCGCTCGATAAGACTTTATGCGCCGATTTTAATTAGACTTGACATTTTCCGCTTTTTACCTGTTGACCCGATAATCGTTCTATTACACAATTTGTCGTGCCCGCTTTTTCAGCGCCGGTGACAAAACAAGCCTTTGGGTTCCAGCACTCAATCATTGTGCTGGTAACAAAGGTTGATGGTAATAAAGGGTGATCCAAGCATTACCACCGAAGAACGATTAACAAGTGTTGTGTAATCATTGTGTTACGTTGTCATTGTATAGTCACAATCCTGAACTAACGTGCATTATCACATGGCATTGTAGTTCTGCAGGCCATGGTTCATTTATTTAACAAAGGTCTGATAGTTACAATGTCTGATAAAATCACCGGTAGCGTTAAGTGGTTTAACGAAAGCAAGGGTTATGGATTCATCAGCCGCGACGGCGGTGCTGACTTGTTTGTGCACTTTAGTAGCATTCAAGGCAGTGGCTTCAAAACACTAAAAGAAGGTCAAGCAGTCACCTTTACTGAAGGCACTGGCCAAAAGGGACCACAAGCGGAAAACGTCGAAGTTATCGCTTAATCATCCTTCTAAAAAACCCGCCCTACGGCGGGTTTTTCGTTTTTGTCGGCTGCGTCAGCAAGGGCTACCGGCTTAGGCGACAGTGACCAAGCAAGGTGTCGCTGCCCCAAACAACGATTCGCCACCACCAAAAGCCATCGCAGCACAAAGACTGTAAGCGCGAGTTTTCGTTTTCCGCGCCAAAACCATGAGGGTCACCCAGACAAAACGGCTTTTGTACACGAAGAGCAGGCCCCGCTTAGGCGAACTCCCCTTACGGAATACAAACTATTCGTGGGCGCGGGCATCGCCTGTATCATCTCACCAAGTACCACCTAGCCAAAGCATGAAACCTGCCGCGCCACCGAGCAACAAAAAGTGACAATATTTTGCGCACAGCGAACAAACCCAAGGATGCGCATTCACCGAAGGTTATGATTGGCGAAAAGCGCTAGTAAGGAATTCAGATGCAAAATTCGCCATTGAAGATACTTTTGGTTGAAGACAACCCGTTTGACCAACAGATATCCCAGCAGATGATTCAACTGAGCAAGCTCGAGGTGGATTTTGTGAATGTATTTGATACCGCGGAAACGGCCCTTACCGAGCTATCGCGCCAAAGCTACGACTGCTGCTTATTTGATATTTCACTCCCCGAAAAAGACGGCATTTGGTTACTGACGGAACACCAAAAAAATCTGGCCCACAACAGCACCATGATCGCCTTAACGGACCAGCGCGACCCGACCTTAGTCGCCCAGCTTATGCAGCAAGGCAGTCACGGTTATATCCCTAAAAATGAACTGTCGCCCGCCAATATTCGCGCCAAAATTCTTACCGCCATCGACTTTCACGCCTTACAAAGAGCGCTCTACGAGCAAGCACACCGCGACTCACTCACCACCTTACTGAACCGCAGCGCCTTTATTAAACAACTCGATCGCAACTTACAGCGCTTAACACTGAGTGAAAACGAAGGCATTTTACTGTTTCTGGATATCGACAACTTTAAAGATATTAACGACAAACACGGCCACCCCGTTGGCGATAGACTGCTCGGCCACTTTGCCAAAAGCCTCGAAACCTGCTGCCGCCCACAAGATATTATCGGCCGCCTAGGTGGCGATGAATTCGTTGTGTTTATGCCTAATACCCCACTGAGTGAAGCGCAGCTGATTATGAACCGGCTTCAGTACCAACTGACTTCTACCATTAGCGTGCAAGGCACGAAAATTTCATTCAGCACATCCATTGGTGCTGCATGCTTTCCGCTGCACGGCACTAGCCACGAGGAACTACTGCGCTATGCGGACCAGGCGCTTTACCAAGCCAAGCGCGGCGGCAGAGCGCAGCTGGCAGTTTACGGCACCGAATAACGCAACGCCACAAACCACGTTGAGCAAACGACCTAACAAAAATAAATAAAATAGCTTCATCAACAGGAAAAACAATGAGTAGTTGGCTTGAGCGTTTTCTCGGCACTGATAGCAACTTTATGCCGCATGGGCATTGCTATCTTTGGCGCCCCGATATTCTTTGGACACACGTCACTGCGGACACGCTAATCGCGCTGGCCTATATTGCCATTCCAACCAGCATTGCCATTATTGCTTGGCGCCACGCCCACAACGCGGGTGACAGTCTGAAAATCGCCTTTTTATTTGCCGCATTTATTATTCTGTGCGGCATCACACACCTGTTTAATATTTACGTTATTTGGAACCCAGTATACGAGCTGCAATCCTACCTCAAAGCGTTAACCGCGCTTGCATCCGTGGCCACCGCCATCGTGGTTGCCCTTAAAACTCGCTACCTATTTCATTTACTGAGTATTGAAGCCTCTAACCAGAAGATAAAAAGCCTCGTCGAGAAGCATCGTGAAAAAGAGGCCCAGCTCGAAAAAATATACGGCGCTAGCGAAACCCGCGAACTACGCATTATAGAGCTGAAAAAAGAAGTCAATGAGTTATTGCTTGAACAGGGGCGCCCGCAAAAGTACGATCCCAACGTTGCGTTTTAATCACTATGCGACTTTTATTCTTGTTAAGTTTAATGGTCACCCTAGTCGCTGCATTTTTTGCCGCTATGGAATCTCGTACCTTATGGTCGTTAACCGAAGAGACTAAAAACGTTTATCAAAAAAAAGCTGATATCGCCGACTATAAACAGCAGCTCAACAGCCATCCGTTCACTACCGTGGAGAAAATCAGCCAATTTTCCGAGTCGGGCTTTTTCGAGCGCGCAATCCCCAATTGGCAATCCTCTCGCAGTTACCACCTGTTTAACCAAATCACGCTACCCGAAAACGATAATGGGCAATCACTGAGTGCGTGGTTAGCTGAAACCCGGCTATACATTAATGCACAAGAAAGGCATATCGACCAAAAAATTGAGCAAGCCTTAAGTAAGAACAAAGAAAGCCTGTTTGCAACATTTTGTGCTTATATGTTGTTAGTTGCCATGACTTGGAGCAGCACCTACATTTGGCATCGCTTGCGAATGAACGTGCTGCTAAACAAGCTTGTTGAAAGCAACCTATATTTAAAGAAAAAGCAGGCAGACCTCACCAAAGCCAACGCCATAATGGGCAGTATTCTCGAAGACCTTAACGCAGAAAAAAAGCGCTCTTCGTTTGCGAAAATTAACGACCAACGCCTGACGCTAGTCGCCAAGTATTCCGATGACGGGCTAATCGGGCTGGACGAGAATGGTGATATCAGCAGCTGGAACCCCAAAGCCGAAGCTTTGTTCTCAAAGCCCGAATCCACCATGCTCGAAAAGCCCTTTAACGTGCTTTTCGACGACATCGACAACCATAAAATTTGCAACGCCATCCGCACGCTCAGCGCTCAAGCACCTCATAAAAGCATCACCGTCAAGTGGTTATCCACGGAATCGCCAACTGTCCACTACCTAGAGGTTTCAATCACCGGCCTCTTCAGCGACAACACGATTGTAGGGTATTCGGTGATCGTGCGAGATGTCTCAAACCGCATTCGAGAAATTGAACAACTAAAGCTACTCATCGAAGCGACACCCAACGCAATCATTATGAGCAATGAGGCCGGCCAAATTATTCAAGTTAACGGTCACGCCGAAAAATCATTCGGGTATACCAAACACGAAATGCTAGCACTGAAAATTGAAGATTTACTCCCATCCGAGCTGGCAAAAAACCACCAACAACTGCGCCACAGCTATTTGCAAAACCCCAAAATACGACGGATGGGCACCAACCTAGCACTGCAAGCCCGACGCAAGGACGGCTCGTTTATTTTTGTAGAGGTCGGTCTTGCGCCGGTGAGGCTCAATGATCAATGGTACGTTATTAGCGCCATCACCGATATCAGCGAGCGCATCGAAGCACAGAAAAAACTCACCGAGTTCAATCACTCGCTAACACGTAAAAACCGCGAGATGGAGCAATTTGTTTACACGGTATCGCACGACTTAAAAGCGCCGTTAGTTACCATCGCCGCCTTTTCGCGCTCCGTTAAAAAAATACTCGGCGATAGTTGCGATGAACGCGTTATCCACAAGGTGGACCGCGTTATTGCCAACGCGGCCAAAATGGAGGATTTAATTACCGACTTATTAGAAATATCGCGAGTCATGAACAGGCCGCTTACGCTTGAGGCCTTCTCACTCGACGGCGCCGTTAAAGATGTCGCCGAGAGTCTCGAGGAAGACTTGCGGGCGTGCACCGTTACCACCGACGTTAACCCCGAACTCATAATTAAAGCCAGCCGACCACAAATCATTCAATGCCTGCAGAATATTATTGGCAATGCCGCCAAGTACAAGCGCGATGAAACTACGGCCACTATTCATATTTCGGCGGTCGCCAAAAATCACAATATTATTATCCGCATTAAAGATAACGGCACCGGGATTGATAAATCCCTTCACGAGCGAATATTTGATATCTTCGAGCGCGGGGATGTCGACCAACCCGGTACAGGCGTGGGCCTTGCGATTGTGAAGTCGATAATCGAAAAACACGGTGGCACCATAACACTTGAATCAGCGGTGGGGGTCGGTTCAACATTCACCCTGACCCTACCGCAAATGGACATTCACAACAACGATGAAATTTAGCCTACAACGCTCGCTGCGCTCAAAACTAATCATCTATGGCATTTTTCTATTGTCTCTGGTGCTAACGCTTTACGCCTATTCGATGAGCATTAGCATTTCGAAAGATAAATACCTTGCCGAATTTCAGCAAGAGCACCAAGAGCTGACGGAGACAATCATTAAAAAGCTTCACGTCTACGAGCAGGTACTGTGGTCTGGCGTTGCTCTGTTTAATAGTAGCGACCACGTCAGCCGAGCGGAGTGGAAAACATTTTCCGATATTGTTGATATCAATGAACACTGGCCAGGCATTCAAGCACTGGGCTATGCCATCGCCCTGCCGGCGGACACCCGTGCCGAACACGAGCGCTTAGTCCGCGAAGAAGGTTTTGCAGGCTATGCGATACATCCCAAACACGAACGCCCTTTTTACACTAGCGTAGCCCTTATCGAACCCTTCGACTGGCGAAATCAACGAGCATTTGGCTACGATATGTGGTCGGACTCCACCCGCCGCACCGCCATGAAGGCGGCTATGCTCAGCGGCGAGGCGCATGCCAGCGGCGCCATCACTTTGATACAGGAAACAAATAGTGATACCCAGCAAGGCTTTTTGATTTACACGCCAGTTTACACGGACTCCAGTAAACTTGAAAAAGGCACCGTTAAGTCCCTCGACGATATACAGGGCTGGGTTTTTGCGCCTTTAAGGATCAATGATTTCATGCGCTCGATCGTCAAAAAAGCACCGGCCCAACACCAAATAAAAATTATTGATGTTACTGACGGCGGTGAAGCTTCTCAGCCCGCGCCTTCCTACAAGACACTTTATTATCACGCGAACGATGCATCAACCGACTTAGTGACTCGGACTACAACCACCCCTATTTTCGGTCGTCAATGGCAAATCGAGCTTGCCATTCCGCGCTTCAACGCAATCAGGCAGCTGGCCAAAGAAAGCTTATTCCTTTTCATACTTAGCCTATGTGTTGATATTCTGTTATTTGTAGCGTTATTAAGCTATAGAGGCAGCCAATTGCGCGAGGATCAACGCTTCACAAACCGCTATAAAGGCTTGATTGATTCGCTCAACGAAAAAACCGCCAATATTGATAAACTCGAGAGAGAAAATGGTATCCTAGAAAACAATATTGAAACCCTTCAGGGCTGGTTACAAGAGCGCGAAGTCAGAATTAACGAACTCAAAATGAACCAAAAAGATACGCCATAATGCTGCAAAACAAACCGCTTCATATTTATTTAGCCGAGGACAACCTAGACCACCGAGAGCTTATTGAGGATATGCTAGAAAACAGCAACCTGTCCTTCAAGCTGGTACACGCGCCCAACGGTTTAGCGTTGCTTGACCTGCTCACCGATAATACAGAGCCTGTAGACTTAATCCTGCTCGATATAAAAATGCCTCAAATGGGCGGGCTCGAAACATTAAGTCGGCTGCGAACCGTCGACAATTTTAAGGATATTCCAATAGTCATTATTACCACGTCTACGATGACTTCGGACAAATCCAAAGCAGCCAATCTCGGCGCCACGGAGTTTTTAACCAAACCCCTGAGTTTCGCCGATATCAAACCCTACATTTTTAGGGACGGAATGGGTTATGCGCATACTATTGATTGAAGACAACGACGACCATGCTGAAATTGTCGCCGACCATCTGGAAACGGCCTACCACTCCAACATCAGCATTGAACGCGCGGCACTCTTCTACACCGGGCTGGAGTTACTCGATAGCGACGGCTTTGACCTTTGCCTGTGCGACTTAAAGCTACCAGACTCGCCGCTTAACAACACCATCGAGACATTAAGCGCGACTAAATTCGATACACCCATTATTGTTCTCACCTCGATTAACAACGATGCCATAGCCATTGACCTCATTAAAGCCGGCATTCAAGATTTTATCGCCAAAGACCGACTCGACAGCGAATACCTGTTTAAGCAGTGCCAATTTTCTATCGAACGCAAAGCCACACAAAAGGCGCTGCAAGATAAAACCACCGATTACGAAGCGTTTTGTCATAGCTTATCGCACGATTTTAGTGGCGCACTACGCCGCATTACACAATGCACGTTTTTTCTGGACGACAGCCTAAATAAAAACCACCCAATTTCTGCCGAGGAAAAGCAATGGCTGCACTTTATTCGTAGCAGCGCAATGGAGGTCCAACAGTTAACATCCGACCTATTTAACTACCTTAGCGCCGACGCGTCACTGCCCTCTCAAGAAACCACCTCAACAGACCTTAATGAACTGGTTAGTATCATTACGCAAAACGTAGAAAAGCCTCTCACCATTACACAATGCGACCTACCGACGCTTAAAGGCAACCCAGCGCAACTACAATTG
>DATBNJ010000013.1:0-1865 GCA_036554385.1 Marinagarivorans sp.
ATAGCGGCGTCAGTTCCGTCCTCGAATCCTCATTTACCCCACGTAAACTGCGGTTCTCCGGGCGGTACTTCCTTGCTCTCACAAAAAAATTACTATTTTTAGAAGCACCCTAAAGGGCTATGAAACATCGGTGGAGCTCTGCAGCGGGCCTTGAACAAATGACAAGGTAAACCAACCGAGTGAGCAGTTATACCAAGCTAGCAAATGTTACCCAGTATTTGCGGCTCGCGTTCAAGCTTTACAGCAAAGGCATCAAAAACGCAGGCTGCGATTTTATCACTGGCCGCCAAAATGGTCGCTAAATCGCGTTTTTTAGGGTTGGTTAATACCAGTGCTTGTTTGGCGTGCACTAACAACCCGCACACGTTTTGCCCCTTTAAACCACATTGGTCAATAAGCCAAGCAGCGGGTATTTTTACAGCGTCGCCCCCCTGAGGGTAACTGGGTACTGCTGGATATTGAGCTTTTAATGCCTCAAACTGCTTTTGTGTGATCACGGGGTTTTTAAAAAAGCTGCCACTATTGGGGGTCTTTTTGGGGTCCGGCAGTTTGCTTTCACGCTCGCGGCAAACGGCATCGAATACCGCTTGCGGTGTCACGGCGCACCCGGTTTGCGAAAAATAATCCGCAAGCGGTTGGTAGCGAATACTGGGGTTTGCCTGCAAATTCAATTGCAATGTAACCTCGGTGATGACGGCGCGCCCACTGAGTTCACGCTTAAAAATACTATCGCGGTATCCCAGCTGGCAGTCTTGCCGATCAAATCGATAAAAGCGTTCTGTATTTAAGTCTAGCCATTTAACCGATAGCAGCACATCGCTGAGCTCGACACCATAAGCGCCAATATTTTGAATAGGCGCGGCCCCGACACGACCGGGAATAAGCGCTAAGTTTTCTAACCCGTAGTAGCCATTTGCAACGCACCAGCGAACAAGCTGATGCCAATTTTCGCCGGCTTGTACAGTCACTACAGCATGCAGGCCGCACGGTGCTACAACCACCGATTGTCCCAATAGCGAGGGTTGTACGACCAACCCCTCGACAAGTGGTGGGCACAACACATTGCTGCCGCCGGCGAGAATGCTTACCGACAAATCGGCAGCCTTTGCCGCCCGCACGGCATCAAGCAAGGCGTCTTCAGCGTTTACTTCAACAAAGTATTGCGCTCGACTGGGCGCGGCCATTGTGTTTAAACGGCTAATATCGTATTGCTCTCGCCAATTTGCAGGGGGCGTCATAAGCGCGTTTATTTTGACCAATTATTTTTAAGGATAAAATCGAGTAGCCCTTCACTCGCATCTTCGACTAAATCTAGCACCTGCTCAAAGCCGGCATCGCCACCGTGATAAGGGTCCGGCACCTGTGATTCCGATGCTTTTGCAAAATCGAGAAATAAACCAAGGTGACCCGAGAAATGCTTGGGACACAGGTCGCGCAAATCGCTTAAATTACTGTTATCCATCGCAAGAATAATATCGAACTCGTCGAAATCTTCGACGATGGCCTGGCGCGCACGCAGGTGCTTTAATTCGTAACCTCGCTGACGGGCAAATTGAATACTGCGGGCATCGGGTGGGTTGCCCGCGTGCCAAGACGCCGTGCCCGCCGAATCGACCACAATGCGATCCTCGAGACCGCGCGCCTTCACCTGCGCCTCAAAAATTCCGTGCGCCGTCGGAGAGCGACAAATATTCCCCAAACAAACAAATAACACTTTGGTGACCATAATCTACACCTAATCTTTTTAAACGTTGTAGCGGATAAAAGCCTTGCCGATTGCAGTAGCAAAAATCACTGTTAAATCGATGCCACCGATAAGAGGCCCGCTTTAATTACTCCGTTTCGAGGATCGCTTTAACGCGCTA
>DATBNJ010000049.1:0-18084 GCA_036554385.1 Marinagarivorans sp.
TTCTTCTATCTGGATGATTATTACTAGGGAGCCCTGTGCCCAGGCCTACTGCCGAATAACCAGTTATCTTCAAACCATGGCGAGGAAGGGTTTTAACCCTCTTATTGCCATACAAACTGCGCCGGAAGGTAGCAGTTTGTATTAAAGCTAGCTTGTCAGATGCTGGTCGAGCGCCTCGTAGCGCAGGAGATTCAGTGATGGTATCCGGGACCCTCAACGCCTGGACGGCGTTGTGGGAGCCTACAGGGAGTATTTACGGCGATCCCGGATACCATCGGTGGAGCTCTGAAGCGGGCCCTATAAAAGTGACATAATCCGATTAGCCGGGTGAGCAGTTACATATTGGCTTTATTTAAAAATATCTATGAGCTGGAGTAAGTAAAGTGGCAAGTTCTACGGTATTGGGTAGTTTGCTCAAAAAAATTCGTTTACGAGCTGTAAAAAACGATTTGCTTTCTTTGGGGTTGGTGGCCATTTTATGAACGGGCAAAGACGCGCTTTGGCAGTCGGTTATGCCACTTCTTAAGGCGGCTATGCCTGAGCCTATTAGAATTGGGGGCTTATCAGCCCGAACAGCGCATTGGCCTTGCTGTGTGGTTAAGATGTGCGTTAGCAGATTTGGCGGGACCTTTTAAAGCTAAAGACGGTAAGCCCCAAGTGCCAAATCTACGGAGTGTGCGCCTTTTTATTGGGGTTGTGCTTGATGTGGTTGATACAGGATACTGCTTAGTCGCCTGCTGGAGCGACCAAGTAAGCGACCAAGTAAAGGAGGCGTAGTTAGGGCTGTGCAATGACCGTTCGCGGGCTTGATAACGGCTCAGTTGAGCTGAGACGTTATTCGCTTGGGTTTTTGCAGCTCCACTCTAAGTGCAATGAGCTTCTGTTTTTCCTGCTCAAGTTCATTCAGTCTTGCATCAAAGAGGGAACTTCCCAAAACTTAGCTTCGCTGCCATAAAGTTTGTCGTTGAAGATTCCGTAATCGCGATTACTCTTAGCGATCATATTTTGGCTCCAAATCTTTGATGGTTATGGCCCATTTAGGTTTGCTGCAACGTTTTCATCGAGACGAACAATCGCATGGGATCGTCGGTGAAAGGCTCGACAAGGCCGAAGTGTTGGTAAAAGCCGAGTGCCTCTTCATCCACTTCATCCAGTGCATCAAGGATTAGGCCGAAGGAGGGCAAGCCTGCTTGGCTTAGTGCCATCGCTTCGCGCAATGCATAAACCAGAGTTTTTGCCCCCAAGCCTTTGCCCTTATGGCGGATATCCACGGCCAAGCGTGCCATTAAAACGACAGGTACAGGGTAGTGCGGCAAGCTTTGTTTGGCCGGTATCTGCTCGCGGGTGATGTTGCTTGTCGTCAGTTTAAAATACGCCGCGATGGGTGCTTTGCCAGTTTCGGTGATTTCCGGCAGCACATACGTGCGGCTAAGTCCAAGTTTGCCGTGTTTTTCAGCGAATCTGGATAGGAAGGTGTTCATTGTGGGTTTGCAGCAGTCAAAGGCCTGCTCCAGTGGCAATTAGAATCCCTCGTTGTCCAATTTATTCGCAGCATCGAGGGTTTTTTTTGCTGGGCGCTTTTGCGATTTCACACACTTTTATAAGGTGGTCAAAACGCTCATTAGTCAACACTATCTCGTTTTGGGCTTTGAGGCGTTGCGGGGCGTCCATCAGGTTCAAATCCCATATAGGGATTTGAACCCACGCCTGTGGAAAACCCACCGATCAGTCAGACTCATTGAGCTGGATCCGGAATGCGTGGCTGTGATCGTGTGACGCTGCAGGGCTATTCTGGAAAGCGGGCCACCCGCGCATCGGATGGTCGACCGTTTGATGAACTTACTACTAAGGCGCAAGTTGTTGCAGCTGAACCTTAATTAACAAGCTTTCTGGATGTTTCGTTCAAGCGATGCAATGCGCCCACGGATTCTTTGAGCAACTGATCCCACCCATCAGGTGGGTGACCACTATTGAGCATTTTTTCAAATACGCGATAAGCATCCGTTTTACTGCCATAGGCGCGTTTATTTTTTCCGTCATTTACCCAGGCAAACACGATGATTTTTGATGCAGAATCGAATCGAAAAAATAGTCGGTATTGCTGGCAAAATTTCGCGCGGAACCAATGTTTGTGATCGTTTCCCAGTGTATCACCCTGCCGATAGTCCTGAAGTGATGGATCCCGAGGGATGACTTCAAATGCCAGTTTAGAGATAGCGGCTAAGCGTTTGGCAGCGTTTTTCTTCGCGAAGTTTTGAGGGTCTTTTTCTTTAAGAGCTTCAACTTGCTCGATAAGCGAATCAATTTCATCGAGAAATAACGGGTGGCAAAACACGGTCCACCCGTTGACGACAAGACTGGTCTGGTGTGGCAAAATTATTCGTCCTCATCATCCAGTGGTGCATCCAAATTGACTTCGATTCCCCCGACCAGATTTTGGATACGAGAAACAAGCTCAGGTGTTGCTGCTTTCAACCGTTGAGGATTGGCTTGGATGTCGTTTGCCAAAAAGCTCAAAAAGCTACCGAGTACCGGGTCTGCTTCATCCCGGTCAGCACGTGACATAAGCACATTGCCATCAGGTTGAATGGTGTAACGAATTTTTTCCCGCTTGCCCAGGTGCAATGCCTTACGAACAGCATCGGGAACCGTAGTCTGATACCGGTCAGTCAGGGTAGATTCTGTGATAATTAAGGAGTTCGCCATGGTGAACCTCTCTGTGCGGAAAGTCGAACCTACCTGAATGGTAATGCAATTGCATTGTCATGTCAATGTCGTCCCATGCGCCCCTCTACTGCAGAAGCCGACGGGATACCCAGCCTTTTTGTCCTCAAAAGTACAGATAATCGGCATCATAGGCCTATGCCATGACCCATAACTGCGACTCGCTGGTGGTTCTTTTGGGCTGGCTTTGCCGCCTATTCTGGCGGAGCAAAAAACTATGCACGAAACAATAAAGGTTAACTAGCGCCGCCTAAAATATTGTCCGGTTTTTGTTGACCAGAACACCATAAGTTGGTGTGATTTTTACGTCATAGGTTGGAGAAAAATCATATAACCGTACAAATCAGCGCTTTCAGCAAGCCAATAAACTCTTTGAAAACAACACTGTAGGAGTACTAGATAGCGTTTAGCAAGCGCTCTTTTATCAGTGATTGGTACTCAGTGGCTGACGTATGAGCCGAATAGCGCTACTATTCGGCTCATAATATGAGCTAAATACCGAATTTATTTGGCTCATGGCTTTAACACTTATGATGAGTTCGGCTGGAAATCAAAACATGCACAACTATCCGTCAGACCCAGTTTATATCTGGCAGCAAGCGCAATGGCGCCAAACGTCCCCATTACTGGGTGCGGCGCCTGCGTTTACGTGGCAAACCGACCTTTTAAAGCCGATGCTGGATCGCGTCCGTCTACTACAAGGGCGACTTTTGGGGGTGTCTGAATCGGTTTCTCAAGAGCAGCGCGAAGCGCAGTTAGATACCTTGGTACAAAATGTTCTACGCACTAGCGAAATAGAGGGTGAGGTACTCAATGCCGAGTCCGTTCGTTCATCGGTTATTC
Organism: Marinagarivorans sp.; assembly: GCA_036554385.1. Taxonomy (GTDB): domain Bacteria; phylum Pseudomonadota; class Gammaproteobacteria; order Pseudomonadales; family Cellvibrionaceae; genus Marinagarivorans. The sequence continues at coordinate 3,568 of DATBNJ010000049.1, forward strand.
GCCAATTAGGGCTGGTTAAGGCGGGTTTTGTGCCCTCGCGGCAGCATCGCGAAACAGCGCAAACCTCAGCGCTTGTGGAGTTGCTCATTGAGGCAACCAGCCAGTATAACGAGCCCCTCACCTTCAGGGCCTTATGTCAATGGCAGGCGGCACTTTTCCCCGAGCCACCCCGTTATCAAAATTTGATCATTGGCGATCTGCGAGGGCAGGCGCCCATGCAGGTGATATCTGGCCGCACGGATAATCCCACGGTGCATTTTGAGGCGCCGCCCAGGCAAGGCTTAGAGCAAGAGCTGCAACGCTTTATAGACTGGTTTAATCAACCCAGCGAGGGACTAGACCCACTATTACGTGCAGGAATAGCTCACCTATGGCTCATCACGCTGCACCCCTTTGACGATGGTAATGGTCGCGTAACGCGTGCAGTAACAGACCGAGCGCTAGCCCAAGCCGAACACCAAAGCATACGCTTTTACAGCCTTAGTGCCGCCATAATGGCTAGGCGCAAAGAGTATTACGACATACTGGAACAAAGCCAAAAAGGCCCTATGGATATTACCCCTTGGGTACAATGGTTTTTATCGGTGTTGGAAGATGCAATCAGCCAGGGCTTGCAGCGTTTTCAGCGGGTGCTCAATAAAACCCGCTTTTGGCAGCGCCATGCTCAAACGGTGTTGAGCGAGCGGCAAATCAAAGTGTTAAATCGCTTGCTGGACACCCAAGGCGAAGAGTTCACCCAAGGCATCAATGCCAGCAAATATATGAGCCTCGCCAAAATCAGTAAGGCCACCGCCACGCGGGAACTAGCGGATTTGGTGGCAAAAAACTGTTTAAGCAAATTACCCGGCGGTGGCCGTAGCACACGCTACACTGTCGCTCACGATTTCACCGAAATTGAAAAATGAATTGGACTAACCCTGCATGAGCACCCAGAGACCTGGTCGCCAAACTCTGGAATCTGTGCAGCCTGTTACGCGACGACGGCGTGACTTACCACGAGTACATTAACGAGCTCACCTTTTTAGTATTCCTAAAAATGGTAGAAGAGACCAGCCAAGATAAATTAATTTCTGAGGGTTGCCGCTGGTTAGATTAAGCAGTCTATAACTCCGCCAAGCGCTTAGAACACCACAAAAAGATATTGGTCGATTTAGGCTCTCATGGCTCGCGCATTACCCAATCGATTTACAACAACGCCAACACCGTAATTCGCAGGCCGACCACGCTCGATAAACTGATTACCAAAATCGACAAGCTCGATTGGTACGAGGCCAAAGAAGAAGGCCTAGGTGATATGTACGAAGGCTTGCTAGAGATTAACACCACCGAGAAAAAGTCGGGCGCAGGCTAATACTTCACACTCTGAGTGTTGATTAATGTCGTGGTCAATCAATGAAGCCATCGATAGGAGTACATCATCCCGCTCCTGCGATATCTAATGAGGGGCTCCTGCCCCGATGCGTTACTCTAACAAACACCATCCGTAGCGACGCATGGTCTCGACCCGCGTTGCATTAGGCGCGGACCCGCACTTTCAGCGACCCAGTAAAAAGCTCCGTGCTTTTGTAAGTGTTGCGAGCGGGTATTGATTGCGGCGGCGGGAATATACTCAGGGCCTTCCGTGGCCCTGACCCTGCGGGCGCCGTCCGGCGGTACAAATTGCTCCGGGCAATTTGTGAACCCGAGCGCGGGTTCTGCACCCACCAACCTCAACCCAATAAAAAAGCCCCCCACTTTCGTGGGGGGCTTTTTTATTGGGTGGTGGAGGCGGCGGGATTTGAACCCGCGTCCGTCAGCACTCCGTCTTCGGCTCTACATGCTTAGTTTCCGTTTATTGATTTAACCCAATCACTACCCAACGGGCAGGGCGTGGTGGGCGAGTTCGCTTAAAGTTTCGCGATGTTGTCACGATCTAAACAACACAGCTATCCAGTTCTGTATGACAGTCGTTAACGCGGTACTGGCACCTTGCTAAAGACCGCTAGCGGACGAACCGCTAGTTAGTGCTTCACAGGCTACTTACGCAGCTAGTTGGGCACCGTAGTTGTCATCGTTGGCAACTAATTAATGTGCAGCTTTGGATTAACGTGATTGGCTACCATCACGACATGCACCTCAGATTTTGTTACCGGCGTCGAATCCTAATCGCCCCCTTTTTTGTTGTGTTACAGCCTAAGGCTACAGCACGGGAAAAAGGTTCAATGCGTATTGCCCTTGCATTGCTTGCCATCGCGCAATGGCTTGTGCCCATCGCAAAATGCTCAGCAGGCCATTATAGGCCTGAGGTTTCATAACAGCAAGCGGCGTATGAATAACGAAGGTGGGTGCGGCTTGGGTGCCGTTGGGGCAAGCAAGCCGCGTGGGAACTTTAGTGGGATGTTTTGTTGTCGATGGGGCCGGATTGGCTGCGGCGCAGGCCGGATACCACTTCTTCGAGGGCTTTATCGAACACCATGTTGTTGTCGATGGGGATAAGCTGGTGGTTTTTGACGGCGGACATGACTTCGTCGATGGCCATGTCAATTACTTTGATGCCATTGCGATTGATGAATATGTAGCGGTTACTTTGTTTGATAACGGCCGCTAACTGGCAGCGAATTTTGCCTTTTTGAGGCTCCTCCCAGTTAAAAAGCGCGCCGCGAGGAAACTGCATGATTTGTTCGCGCAGCAGTGCATCGGCGGCTGACTCGGGCTCGGGCGCGGTGTTGCCATCGGCGGCTGTAGTTTGCACGCTTGCGGGTTGGTTTTTGTTATTTGGGCTTTGCTTGGTGGCTGGCGCCCGCGACTTGGGGCCGGCAGGTTCGCGCTCGCGGGTAATTTCAACGCTGCCTGGGGTGGGCGTCTCGTGTTCGTGTGCATTTTTAATGGCGTACTGCGCAGGTGCTGGATTGCCCCTTAGGCACTCGCACAGGGTGCGGTGCAGTTCTTCGAGTATTTCTGCCGTATCGAAGGCGTTGTGAGTGCAGGTGGTAATCGCTTGCTGAATTTGCTGCATTACTTTGGGTAGGCTCTCGCAGCGCTCAGTTTTGTCGTCTGCCGTGGTACAGGGAGTCGTCAGGTGGCATAGCGCGTCTAAAAGGCGTGTTTGGTTGTGCCAACGGCTAGAGGTAATGCTGTCTCGCATGGCGGTCACTAGCATGACTTTGCGCCACAGTTTGTTGGCAAAAGCCCGCACTATAGGGGTGGCACTAGCTGTTTTGAGTGTGCTGCCAATAATGGCATCGACGGCGTTTTCGGCCTCAATCGATTTAGCTTTGCCTTGGGCGCTGCCGTGCAGGCGAATACCGAGCAGGGATAATTCTTGGCGCTCGTTGTTGAGCGTTTTGCGCAGTAGGTTAAGTGCCTGCACAAAGGTGGTGGTGTCGGTGCCAAAGTTTTCGACAATATTGCTGGTAATTTTTTCGATAATTCGGATATTTTCGGACTTTAAGTCGGGATCTTGCGATTGCTGCCAGCCCAGGCCAGCCATTACAAGCTCATTGAGCAAGCAGCGGGCAGGGTGGCTCGCCTTGGCGAAAAAGCTATTGTCGAGCAGTGCAATTTTAATTACGGCAACTTGTAAGCGGTTTACATAGCGCTTAACTAGCAGTTCTAGGTTGTCGTTACGGGTGACGACTTCAAACATCACGCCGATTAATTTAATTAATTCGCTATCGTAATTGCTGAGCTCGCCACTGATTTTCATGCGACTTTGGGTTTGTGCTAGCAATTGCATCATGGTGGCAGAGGCCTCGATCGCGGTGGCGTTGCCCAGTTCGCGCTGGGCTACGTCCAAAATGCGTAGCAGGTCTTTGCGCGATACGACTTTGCTGGTTTTGGGGGTGCCCAATACGCTATTGAGTATCGCCATGGTGGTTTCGTTGGCGGGTGCGGCCTCTTTGGTTTGGCGCATGTTTAATTGCGAAATGTATTTACTGGTGAAGTTGCTGTCGAACTCTTTGGCTTTGGGCACGCCGGCTTGGTCCAGTAGTCGGTCTACGGCGTCGTAAATACTGGCGAGCTGATCGATAAGGCACATCTGAAAAACATCGGCCATGCACTGTGCGGCTCGGGGCGGTAAAGCGAGCCGCATCACTTGCTGGTTGAACAAGCCAATAATAATCGCCGGGTGTAAAGGGTTGGCCTGGTTGTCGGCCAATACCTGCGCTTTTGCGTCGTCGTTGTCGCGCATGGCGGCCAATACGCCGCCGATGCGGGTGCTAATGCTGGCGATGCGATTGCCGTTTTGAGCGAGCGCATCGTTTTCGAGGGACTCGAGGCGAATCGTCCAGCTGCTGGGCTCTTGTGGGCTGATTTCGTCGCTGGCGGGGTAGCTGCGCCGAGTTGCATGGCTACCTTGGTTATCATTGGCAGATGCCATTAGTTGGCTAAAGGCCATATCGACGCCGCCTAAAAAGTGCTGACAAAAGCGCGTATGGTGGTCGCGCACACGGCGATTTGCATCAAAAAGCTGGTTTTGTAGCTCGGCTGTGTCGGCGGAATCGGCCGCTTTAAACAAGGCGTCGTTGCATTGCTCAAAACAGTGGTTGAGCAGGGCCTCAAATACCATGCGAATTTTTAAATTCGTGGTCATTAGGGGCGTGGGAAGCTTGCCTAAGTTAGCTCTGTCTTGTGGGCCGAGCACGGGATCGAGCGTAACCACGTTGGTGGCTGCGTTGGTGACTGCTTGTGCGGCTTCTGTCACTGAGGACTCCTGTTCCAAGTGGCGCCTAAACCCCAAATGATGGGGCTTAATGCCGGTTTTTCGCTAGCGTCGACGCTAATCTGCGCAAACATGGCCGTCGTCTCGTCGGCGGCGTCTGGTGTAAACCTTTGCATGTTTGTCGCATTATTCATGGTTTATAAGCCAAGTTTTTGGGGTTTTACGGGTAGCAATGTACTGCCACCTGGCTGATTGCGCTTTGGGCTCAATACTGTTGCTGCCGTTTAGGGCCTATTTAAGGCTATACATAAGGCTTGTCGACTCGGGCGTTTGAGCTGCAAGGGATAATTGATACCTATTTTGAATAAAACGCCTGAGTTCTTAGCTCTGTATTAACCATATCACATGCTTAAGTATGAGTTGTGAGGAGCGGCTCATTTTTGAGATAAGCGTTAGATTAATGGGGCGCAAGCCAAAAATTGAAGATACCGTTAGTTATATGCAGGTTCGGCGGGAGATTTGGCGAGACAGATTGCGGCGTTTGGCGACGCACCCTGAAGGATTGGTTAAACTTTAGACTGAGCTTGGACGCCAAGTTTTAGCCGATGCGAAAGGATAATTGCCCCAGTATCTTGCCAGCAACGACGATTTCGATGCGGTAGAGCCCCGTTTGAGCACCGCCGCGCGCCAAGTCGAAGACAAATTCGTTGTTACCCTTAGAGCCTTTCACGTGCAGTTGTTTGGCACCGAGGGGCTGCAGGTTGTCTTCGTGGTACAGCTTGGCCGTTAATAGCGCGCTCGCCTTGGTGAAGTTGTGATAATCAAATTTGACAAAAATTTTATCGCTGACGGCAATGGTGCGGGGCTGCTCTCGGTCCAGCGCAATATTGGGCACACCTGAGGTGCGAACCCGATCGATGCGCGGTTGGTGCTCGTACTGGTGCTTGGCAATAGCATCGTAGATGGCTTGGTTTGCTGCTTGAATAATCTGGGTTTTGGGGAAGTTGTTTAGCGCCTCGTCGGCCATGGCGCTGGCGGCGCGGTAGTCGCCTAGCTCAATGGATGCTTGGGCGCGGTTTTTAAATTGCTCTGTAAGTTGATCGCGTCGCTGCTGGGCAAGCGTGTTGCGCCTGTCGAGGGCTAAAATTGCGTTGTAGGTTTCGTAGGCATTGCGCCCGAGTGGGGCGTAGTAGTTGCCTTTTTGTGTATAGCGTTCGGCTTGTTCTAGCAGGGCTTCGGTTTTTTCTTCGATAGAGGCTGAGCTGAGTAGGTCGCTTTCCATTTCGAGCGCGGGAATATAGTTGGGGTGCACCGTAAGCGCTTGGTTTGTGTAGTAGCGGGCGGTTTTTAAGTTGCCTTCTCGCAGGGCGCCGGCGGCATTTTTCACCAAGGCTTTCGCGATTCGCTCTAACCCTTCGTGGGCCGGTTTGAGGGCCGGCGCTATCACGAGCGCTTCTTGGTATGCGGCTGCGGCATTTTTGCCTGCGGGTTCGACATAGTCTTGTCGGCGATATAGGCGCTGACCGTCTTCGAGTAGTTTTTCGAGCTTGCTGCGCAGGGTCATTTGCGCACGGGCTTTATCGATGGCTGGCGATTGGTGTCCGGGGAACAGCTCTAACACACTTGCTAAGGTGCGCTGTGCGGCTTTGAAGTCACCACTATTAAACTGTGGCTCTAGTTTGGCCACTTGCTCGTCGGCCAGTGCATTAAGCGCTTTTTCAGCGCTTTTGGCGTTGGGCACTAGGGCAATGATGGCGCGATAGCTGTCGACGAGGCGGCGCAGGTTTTGTTCAGCGGCATTATTTTGGTAGGCCTGATTTGCCGATTCTAGTTGTCTAATAAGTTGTTGGTACTCTAAGCGCTGCTCTTGGCTGAGTTTGGGTGGCTTGCCCAATACTAAAGCGGCGACGGCGCTTTGGGCATTGGGGGATTTGGGCTCGGCAACCGGCGGCGCTAAATGGCTGGGCTCGTAACTGGCGACTAAATAGATGCCAATGGCTGTCAGTGTGGCTACGGTGCCTCCCGCAACGTAAAAGGGCCACTTAAGGTTTAGCGACGGTGGCTCTTGCGTTTTAAATGAGAGGGTAAAGTCTTCTGGGCCGTCGTCCTCTTGCGAGCTATCGCCATAGCGGTGCACGGGGTGTTCGCTGACCACCGTAGGAGTGTCGTAGTCGGTGGTATCATCGCCGTTGTGAAGGCTAAACTGCTCGGCAATGTGGTCTAAGTCTAAATCGTCCAGTGCGGCAATAAACTCGGCACCACTTTGAAAGCGCTCGTCGGGGCTTTTGGCCATGGCTTTATCGATAAACCACTGCAGTTCGCGCAGGTGGCTGGGAAGCTCTGGCACCGCCTCGGTAATGTGGCGTATACCGATGGCCACCGCGGAATCGCCTTCGTAGGGGACGTAGCCGGCGGTTAAATAAAACAGCACCACGCCTAGGCTGTATAGGTCGGCGCGCGGGTCAACATCGTTGCCCTTGGCTTGCTCGGGGCTCATGTAGTGCGGAGTGCCGATTGCGGTGCCCGCTTGGGTTACGCTGATGTCCGCTTCGCTGGCGCGCGCGATGCCAAAATCCATCAGCACGGCGCGGTGGGTAGCGCGTTCGATCATTATATTTTCAGGTTTTATATCGCGGTGCACATAACCTTTGCTACCGGATACATCGAGCGCGCTGGCAATATGTTTGACCGCTTGAATCTTTTCCATAAACGAAAGATTTTTGCGCGCGTGCTTGAGGTCCGAGCCGTCGATGTACTCCATAGAAAGGTAGTAGGCCCCGTTAGAAAGGCCGACATCGTAAACGGTCACAATATTGGGGTGAATCAGCTTGCTGACAATCTGCGCTTCACGCATAAAGCGCTGACCAAAGGTCGGGTCGTCGGTGAGGGCTTTGGACATTACCTTGAGCGCTACCTCGCGCTCAAAAATATCCTGAACCGCTAAGTACACAGTGGCCATGCCGCCTTTACCCAGGGTTTTGACGATTTTATAGCCTGGGATCTCTGCCGCCATCTGAATGTGCCTTGTTCCGAAAATACAATAAGGTGTTATTGGTGGGTGGCCATCATAGCCTAAGCGTTCTCTATTGAGTAGTTCGGTGGCCTTTTTCTGCCCGAGGTAGAGCTTTATAGCTTATGCAAAATGCGCCCGTTAGTAATAGCACCGCTATTGCCCGCCAGTTGTGCTTTGCTACTGGCCACCGAAGCGCTTTCTACTTGCAATATCTATTGGATACGCCGCACTACTTAGTCGTGTAGTCGTGCGGCGTTAGTAGTGCGGGTCGTACATGGTGTTGGCGATGGCCTCTTTTAAATTGAGCGGCCGTTCAGCCTGAGCCAAGCCTTGCTCGTAGGCCATTTGCGCAACGGTCACGGCGATATCGAGCGATACTTCGCGAATGCGGGTGAGCTTAGGGTACACAGAGCCGCGCTCAATTTCTTCGGGAGTAACGGATTGCGCTAGGGTTTTGGCGGCCGCTAAAAACATTTCGTCGGAGATAAGCTTGGCTTCGGCGGCAATGGTGCCCAGGCCAATGCCGGGGAATATATAGGCGTTGTTGCCCTGGCCGGGCTGAAACCGCCGCCCGTCGTAGTCGACGGGGCCAAAGGGGCTGCCGCTGGCGAATATGGCTTTGCCGTCGCTCCATGCATAGGCTTGCTCGGCCGTGCACTCCGCTTGCGAGGTTGGGTTAGACAGCGCAAAAATCACGGGGTGGCGATTGTGTTCACACATTTTGCGGATCACCCGCTGGTCGAAGGTCCCGGGGCAGCCGGTGGCGCCAATCAACACATCGGGTTTCACCGAATCTATCGCATCGATAAAGCCCATGGCTTCGTGATTGTGCGCGTAGGGCAGGTTGTGTGCCATTAAGTCGTCACGGCCATTTACGACAAGACCGTTAACATCTACAAACCACAAACGCTCGAGTGCGTCTTGGTCACTTAAGCCCTCTGCCACAAGGGCCACTTTTAATAAATCGGCGATGCCGGTTGCCGCAGAGCCGGCACCTAAGAACATGACTTTCAAGTCCTTAAATTGTTTGGCTGCCGGTTTACAGCTTGCGTATACCCCCGCCAAGGCAACGGCTGCTGTGCCTTGAATATCGTCGTTAAAACACAACACTTGGTTGCGATAGGTGTTGAGCAGCGCGTAAGCGTTGGGCGTTAAAAAGTCTTCAAATTGAATAAGGGCTTTGGGGTACGCATCTTGTATGGCGGTAACAAATTCATCGACCAGCTGGATGTAGTCTTCGCCGCGAATGCGCGGAATGGGCGTACCTAAGTAGAGCGGGTCTTCGCGTAGTGTTTCGTTATTGGTGCCCACATCGAGCATCACAGGCAGGCATTGTTCCGGCGCAATGCCGGCGCAGGCGGTGTAAAGCGCGAGTTTGCCTATGGCGATGCCCATGCCGTTGGTGCCTAAATCGCCCAGCCCCAAAATGCGCTCGCCATCGGTAATGACTACGATGCGCACATCTTTTTCGGGCCAGTTATTCAAAATGCTGCGAATGTCGCCGCGGTCGCTAGGGTTGATATAAAAGCCCCTGGGTTGCCGAAAAATATGGGCAAATTCGCGGCACGCTTGCCCGACCGTTGGGGTATAGATAATCGGCATGAGTTCTTCAATGTGGTCGATCACCAAACGATAGAATAGAGTTTGATTACGACCCATGAGCGACTGCATGAATACATAGCGTTCGATGTCACTGTCTTTTCGGCGAATGTTGGCCAGCGCTCGCCGCTTGTGGTCATCGAGCCCAAACACGGCGGGCGGTAACAGGCCGCGAAGCCCAAGGGTCTCGCGTTCTTGGTGACTAAAGGCAGTGCCTTTGTTGTGTCTAACACTGGAGAGCAAGTCAAAACCACGAAGGTTGTCTGCGCTCATTTATCGCTCCTTATGGAATGGATAAGGTTGGGCACTCTTAGGGCGTGCATGTCCTAAGTATGTGCGCTTATTGGCATTTTTCCCAACGCTTGCGCAAATTAAACGGCATGAAAAGTTGTGTGGCAACGGCGTTTAAGGGGCGCACACGCTTAATCGGTTGTTTCTACAGGGCTTTTTAGAGCACTATTTAGGCCATAGGGTTCAGAGGTTGATGGCACAAACGCTAGTTGCACTTGGGGTCTCGTGCGCTAGGCTTGACGCGGCTTGGCCTTTGATGGGCACTGAACGACGCCTTGTGATGGCAAGCTTGAAGCAAGTGCGATTGCTGGTTGCACCGTTGTTTACCGTTTATTTGGCGGCTTTTTTTGCCGAGGGATTTAAACAGCGATGGCGGCGTTTGTGGCTAAGGTGCAAGCGTGGCTTGATAGTCAGCGCATGGGCCAGATAGGCTCTACTTACTCGATAATATCGGGCACGGGGCAATCTAACACCAGCGCTACCATTCTCAGTAATGTCATTTCATCGTCAGTAATTTTACCGTCGCCTTTTATGCATGCCACCAGCGCTTTTAATAGCGCGGGTTTACTAAGTGGTTTGAGTTGCGCCAGCGTTTGCAAGGCGTTATCGAGCTTTTTGATAGAAACGCTTTCGGGCGGCACAACGGTGACGCCAAGTAGGGTATTTACCTGAGAGAGGATGGCACTACGTTGCGCTGCGGGGGCATGGCTTGCGGCATAATAAAAAAGCATGCCGAGTGCCTGGCTGCAGTCGTGAAGTTTACGGTGGCCAGTGGGCGGCGATTCCAACGGCGAGATGGCGAGCCGGTAAATGCACCACTCGAATAACGTTAACTGCTTATCGGCTTCGATCAGCGCTTTAGCGCAACGTCGAAAAGCACGTGCTTGCTCGGGCGATTGGTCTTGCAGGGCGCCCTCTGACATCAGCAGCAGGTTGTAGCACTCGCTTTGGCTGAGTGTTTCGGCGCTGGGTAATAGGGTTGTTAAAGCTTTAACTGTTGCTGGGTGCGCATGGGCATTAAGAAACTGCTGTTGCTCGGTGCGATATTGCTGGGGAGTTTGCGCGATAATAAAGCTATACACCAGTGCTCGCGCACTAAAGGCATCGTGACTGGCGGTGACGAGGTTATCGGGTAGCTGCGCAATATGCGATTGTGCCGAGGCTAAATGGCGCGCGCTGGGCTGGCCAACACAGTTGATCAAGGCCTCTGCGGCTTCGGCGCTGCTCATGGTGCTCGCGGGCTGTGCCTCAGCGCGGGCTGAGCCTTGGGTGCTACCCCCAAAGCCCATAGTGCCGTTATCGGAAGTACCTGCGCCGCGGGTTTGAAACGGTGCATCTGGCGGGTTGTTGCGTTCGGGCTGGTGCCCAAGGCGCGTGATGCGCTGGTTTATATCGGGGTGGGTGGCAAACAATCGGCTAAAGAAGTGGGGGCGCAAACTGGCGAAATAAAAGTGACTGAATTGCTCTGCGTTTTCAGACGAAATGCTGGCGTCGTCGGGGCCTCTTGCGATTTTTTTTAAGGCGCTGGCAATGCCCTCGGGGTTGCGGGTAAATTGCACGGCACTGGCGTCGGCCAAAAACTCGCGCTGGCGACTGACTGCCGCTTTAATAATGTTGCCAAAAAAAGTGCCCGAGTAGCCGATGGCCATAAGTGCAAAACCAATGCTGGCGCCTTTATTGTTGGAGCGGGTATGGCCGTAGCGGCGTCGGCGAAAGTGCGAGCCGCCAGCAATGTGTTGGCCGATTAAACCGATAATTAAAATGCCGTGTAGCAGTGCAACTAAGCGCATATTAATTTTGACATCGCCGAAATTAATATGGCTGAACTCGTGAGCGACCACGCCTTGCAATTCGTCGCGTGTTAACTGGGCGAGGGCGCCTTCCGTCACGGCAACGACGGTTTGATGGCGATTGTAACCGGCGGCAAAGGCGTTAATGCCATCGCCCGGCAACACAAACACTTTGGGCACCGGGTTGCCAGAGGCGATTGCCATTTCGGTGACGATGTTAAATAACTGCTTGTGCTGCGGATTGTCGGTTTCGGGGTGAACGTGCTTGGCGTCCATCGAAAGCGCAACTTGAATGCCATTGCCGCCGAGCTGCAGTGTTTTGTAAGCGCTGCCTAATATAATAACGACCAGAGTACCCAGTGCACACCATACGAATTCGGGCCGAGTAAATAACGTCGACCAAAATGCGCCGTCAAAAAGCGTTGTGCCGTAACTTTGATGCATTTGAAAGTAGGTATAAACCCCAGCCGCCACGCCGGCGGTAAGCACTACCACGGCAATCACCGCCAAGCCAAATAAAACGACTAAGCGGGTGGTGAGCCGGCGGGCTTTATCTTGATGTTCAAAAAAGTTCATAGTGAGCTGCGGTCAAGGTCGATGGGTGGCGCGCTCGGGCTTAAGTGGGTTGTTTCGCCCGGCGCGCCAATGATTGCGCGGTGGCTAAGGCACCGCAGGTACTGCAAAAGCCAATTCGGTTAGAAGGAGACCTTGGGGGCTTCGGCAATGGCCTCGCTATCGTCAAACTCTAACAGCGCCGCTTTTTGATTGTGGCCAAACATGCTGGCAAAAAGCACTGCCGGAAAGCTTTCGCGGAAAATGTTGTACGCCATGACCGCATCGTTAAAGGCCTGGCGGGCGAAACTCACACGATTTTCGGTGGATGACAGCTCTTCGGTTAATTGCTGCATATTGGCGCTGGCTTTGAGGTCGGGGTAGGCCTCCATCACCATATTGAAGCGGCCCATAGCCTGCCCGAGAATTTTTTCGGCGCCCGCTAACGCATGAATATTACCGCTATCACCCGGGTTTTTACTGGCAGCCCCCAATTCGGAGGCGGCGGCGTTGCGCGCCTTAACGACGGCTTCCAGGGTTTCACTTTCGTGTTTTAGATAAGCTTTTGCGGTTTCCACTAGGTTGGGTATTAAGTCGTAGCGCCGCTTTAGCTGCACTTCAATTTGCGAAAAGCCGTTTTCAAACTGGTTTTTCAGTTTGACTAATTGGTTGTAGATGTAAATCACGTAGATAGCGAAAACGACAACAATCGCCAGCGTTATTAAACCTGAAGTGCCCATAAGTCCTTCCTGTTACATGTAAGTTTGGGTGAGTCTAATCGAGTTTTCGTCGGCTGCCAAGCCGGTTGGTTGAAAACGGCGCCTTGATTTATCAATTTGCGACCTTATCAGCGGCTTTGAACACGCATGCCTGCCGTTCGGTATTTATCCTGAAGCACCATCTGCGGAGGCAATAAAAAGGGTTGTCTGGAGCAATCTTTGCTCCAAGCTTAGCGCAAGTTTAGTAGTTTGAAGCGCAGGCGCCACAGCAGAATAAGGCTGGGCGCCACCATGAGCGCCGTCAGTGCAAAAAACAATGCCCAGTCGCCGTTTAACAAGTCGACGAGCAGGCCGCTATTGCTCGATATTAGCGTACGGCCGAGGTTGCCCAGTGATGCGAGTAGGGCGTATTGGGTTGCCGAGAATTGGTGGCTGCACAGGTGGGATATAAATGCTACGAAGGCCACCGTTGCCCAAGCACTGGTAAAACCATCAATCACCACGGTGGCAAAATACAGCCACTCGATCGGGCCCGCCAAGGCGATGGCGCAAAACATTAAATTGCTGGCAGCCATGCAAATGCCGCTAACCATCAGGCCTTTTAATAGACCCAACCGTGCGTTAAGTATGCCGCAAGGGATGACGCAGCTGATGGTCACGATCCACGTGAGCATTTTGGAATAGGTGGCAATTTGGGTTGTGCTAAAGCCGATCTCTTTATAAAACACCACGGACATCCGCCCCAAAAAGGCTTCGCCTATTTTAAAAAGGAAAATAAAGCACAACAATCCGAGGGCGAGCTGGGCACCGTTGCGCATAAAGAAGTCACGCAGCGGTAGGATCAATGTGTAATAGAGATTGGCCAGTACCCGCTCGCGCAGGGGGGCATTGTGCCTAAGGTATTGGCTTGGCAGGCGGCTTAATTGCTGCAATATCGTGGCAAACAGCACAACCTCCAGTGCGATCACCACAGGAATAAACCATTGTGACTGTTGCACGTCGCTGGGAATGGCCCAGCCGCCAACGGCCCAAAGTGCCAAGCACCAGGGCAATGCCATCAGAAGCAATAGTGCACTTTGCTGCAGGGCGTTGCGACACTGGGGTAGTTCTAGCGCGTCGCCCGCATGGCGGCTGGGCGGCTGCGCCGCTGGCATGGCGAGGCAAAGCAATGCCGTGAGTAACGTTATGCCAGCGAGCAATTGATAAAGCCCTGGCCAGCTCCACCCCATATCCGATAAGGCTAACGGGATAAAGCCAATGGCGGCGTAGCCTGTCCACCAGCCGCCGGTTGCCGCCGCAGCGCCAGCTGAGATAAGGTCTTTTTGGCTGGGCAGAAAGCTTTGAACGCGGTAAGCGTCGATTGCGATATCTTGTGTTGCCGATGCCAAGGCCAGAAGCAGGCCCATTAATACGATGGTTTTTGCTGCGTTGCTCGGTGAGAAAAAACTCATCGCAATACAGCTGCCGGCAATAATAATCTGACAGGCAAATATCCAGCTTTGCTTGGGTCCAATACCGCGTTTTATGCGTATGAGTTGGGCCGGTGAAAACCGGTCAATCAAAGGCGCCCATAAAAAATTGATCGAATAAACCGCAAAAATTAAGCCCGCAAATCCAATTTTACTGCGGCTTAAGCCAGATTCTTGCAGCCATAAGGTGAGCGCTGAGCCAATCATTACCCAGGGCAAGCCGCTAATGATGCCCAGTAAAAAAATGCTGGCGATGCGGCGGTCACAATAAATATGAGCGGATTTGATGGCATTTAACACAGCTTAGAGTCGCCTTTATGGTGGTGGCCTAGGTTAAATTTCCGTGAATAACACAGGAAAGTTGGGCTTTTTTGCTCATAACTGGGCATTTTCAGTTATTATGCGCGCATTCTAACCTGATGGGAGAAGTGTCTGTGAAGTT
>DATBNJ010000054.1:0-4566 GCA_036554385.1 Marinagarivorans sp.
TACAAGAAGTCGCGTGGCCTCACCGCTACCGGCTAAAAATTCAGTGCCGTCGTTTTTGCCCGGCACATCGCTAATATACTGCACTTCTCCCCATTGCATAGCATCGAACATGGCCGAAAAATGTTGAGGCAAGTCTTGTAACAATCGACGCACCTGCGGCGAAAAATTGCTTTCGTCTTGGGCATACTCGTGCAGCATTTTGACGTGTTTTTCAACACGACTGCTATCGATCGGCGCTATGGGGTCTGTCAGTATTTCAGTAACATCGACCGCCAATGGGCTCGCCCAAAATTCCTCGAAGTTCTCAGTCATTGCTTTAACTGCCGAGCCAACTAACAAAATATCTCGATCGCGAAAATTGTATTCGTGGTCGTAATCAAAGTATTCGTCGGCCATATTGCGCCCCCCCGTAATCCCCACAAAGCCATCAAAAATCGCCGCTTTATCGTGCATGCGTTGATTGGCCCCGTGAAAATTGAACATTAGGTTTTTGAAGCGCTGCCAAAAAGTTACCCCAACAGAGTGCAAAGGGTTATAGATTTTTATCGATACATTCGGGTGTGCCGCCAAGATCAGCAACGTTGTGCTTTTCGCATCGACCAGAAAATCGTCTACCAATACGCGCACTTTGACGCCGCGCTCGGCCGCCGCCAGTAACGCCTCTCCGGCCAGAATACCAATATTATCGGTACTCCAAATAAAGTACTGTACGTCGATACTGGTGGCCGCATTCGCCGCCAACCAAGCGCGGCTGATCAGCGCCTCTTCGCCCTTTTCTAGAATATAAGCTCCCGTTTGCGTTGCGGTGCGACCGGCGCAATCAGGGCAATACTCGCCGATGCGCTCGGACAGTGGCAACGCAGATACCGAGCCCGCTAGCAGACCCAAAAGTATTAACAGTAAGCGTGTCTGTTTCATATTCTTCCTTAAATGTTTTGGATTTAGTGAGCGGCTAATCGGCGGGCTGGAACCTCACCAAAATATATCCAGCCACTAACATCAGTAGCAATTTTAACCTTTAGCGTCATAACGCCCAGCCATTATTATACGCGGCTAACGAGCGGAGGCAGCGCTGCTGATAATCGCCCTTACCTGTTTGGCCTGCAAGCGCGGCTACAAGTAGGACATTCACGCCGAGCCCCCATGGCGTCTGCAACGCTGACTATTTTTGAAATATCAACGCCTAACGCAAAGCGTTTATTAAGCGTACCTCGTTTTCGTTGGCTGCAGCATCGGCAGACGGCTATGGCTCCGGTGCCCGTTGCAGTTCATGCTCTGTATTACTTGCATAGGCTCAATAAGCGCCGTAACTTAAGCCTTAAACAAAACCAAATGGTCGGACAATACGTAACCGACTCACTATGCCAGCATATATTATTGTCGGCCAGCGAGAACGGCTCACAATAGCCGCCCGTTTAGGTACCGTCTGGTACCGACGCGGGCATCAATACACTGCCACACACAGGACAGCACATCTATGCGACCTAAACTGACTGTTAGAGCAGCTCTTCCTCTGGTACTTGCATCGCTTGTAGCGCTGCTCGCGGCCTCGTCGGTTGCGGCTGAAGACTTAGTGAAAGTGAGTATCGTCGAGGCAAAACAGCAGGCATTGACCGAAGAGGTTCCTCTAAGCGGCTCGGTAACCTCCCCCAAACGCGCAATGATCTCGACGCAAGTGGCTGGCTTGATCGATCAATTACAGGTGGACGCTGGTGACGTTGTTGCCGCAGGCGATCTGCTGCTAAAGCTCGACCCCGTACTTAGCGAAATTGACCGAGACAGCGCCGCAGCCAACGTACAAGCCGCACGCGCGGCGCTTTCTAACAGCCAAAGGCGCCTAGAAGAGGCCGAAACCCTCAGCAAGCAAAACAATATTGCCGCTAGCGAGGTGCGCACGCGGCGCGCGCAGGTAGACATTGACGCCGCCAACTTGCAGGTCGCCGAAGCCGAAGCGCGGCGGCGCAGCGCAGAGCTGGAGCGTCACAGCATCGTCGCCCCCTTCGCAGGAACTGTTAGTCGCAAACTGGCTGAACAAGGCGAATGGCTATCACCCGGTGCGCAGGTGGTAGAACTTATCGCGACCGACAATTTACGCATCGACTTTCAAGTGCCGCAGCGATTTTACCCGCGCATCAGCGACAACACGCGCTTGCGCCTGAGCTTTGATGCGTTCCCCGAGCGTGCTTTTAATGCGCGAGTACACCGCACCGTACCCCTAAATAGTGAGAATGCTCGCACCTTTCTGCTGCGCACCCGCCTTGACGAAGCAACGCCCCAGTCGCTTGTGCCGGGCATGTCAGCCAGCGCAGTTTTGAAATTGCAGGTTGCCGAGCAAGGCATCACCGTGCCCCGCGACGCAGTGCAGCGCTATCCGGATGGCCGGGTCAGTGTCTGGGTGCTGGATAAACTCGACGCGCAAAACAATACCGCCGAGGTGCGTGAGCAGCAAATTGAAACCGGCATCTCCTTTGCTGAACAGACCGAGGTTCGGCAAGGTTTGCGCGCGGGGCAAGCCGTCGTCACCCGCGGTAATGAGGCCTTGAACAACGGGCAAAAAGTGCAGATCGTAACCGACAAATAAGAGTAATTTATGTTCGATCACATCATTCGCCACGGCATTCTGGTTACCGTCACGGTACTGATCATTTGTGTGCTCGGCATACTCGCTGCGCTGCGCATTCCGGTGCAAATGATCCCCGATTTGGAAGTGCGCACAATCACGGTTCAAACCCAGTGGCCCGGCGCCACTCCGCAAGATATCGAAAAGGAAATATTAATTGAGCAGGAAGAGTACCTGCGCAATATCCCTTACTTGCTGGAGCTGACGGCTACCGCCAATACGGGCTCGGCCGAAATAGAGCTCGAATTCCCCTTCGGCGTGGATATTAACGAAACCCTCATTCGGGTCAACAACGCCCTTACTCAAGTGCCCTCCTACCCGCAGAATGTCGACGAGCCCAAAGTGATTGCCACCTCGTTTTCGGCGAATGCTTTTATGTATTTTCGTGTGGCGCCCTTGCCCGGTAACCCGCGCGGGTTGGATATGGACATGATGCGCGATTTTGTAGAGGACAATGTGCGCACGCGCATGTCGCGGGTCGCTGGCGTTGCCCAAGCCGATGTGGGCGGTGGCGCGCAGCGGCAATTACAGATACTAATTGATGGCGATCGCCTAGCCGCACACGACCTGACGCTAGCGCAAGTGCGCAATGCCATCAACCAGCGCAACCGCGACATATCCGGCGGCGAGTTGGAAAGCGGTAAACGGTTGTATTTATTGCGCACCGTGGGTCGCTTTGAGGATATCGACGCGGTAGCGGAGTTAATTCTTAAACGCGAGGGTGACAGCGTGGTGCGCCTTGCCGATGTCGCTAAGGTACAGCTCGATCACTCAAAAATTCGCGATCAGTCATTTGTTGATGGGCAACCGGTGATCAGTGTATCCATTCGCCGCGAAACGGGCTCTAACGTCATCGCCATCAAAAAGGAAATGATGGCCGAAATTGAGCGTATCAATAGCGAGCTGCTCCACCCGCAGGGCATGGAGATAAAACGCACCGCCGACGACGTGGTCTACGTACAAGCATCGGTATTCAACGTCTGGAAGAATTTGATTCTTGGTGCCCTCTTGGCCACCGCCATAATGTACGCCTTTCTGCGCTCGTTTAAAGCCACAGCCTTGGCGGTGGTGGGTATACCCATTTGCACCATTGCGGCGTTTTTGGGCTTATTGCTAGCTGGACGTACGGTTAATGTCATCTCCCTGGCCGGAGTAGCGTTTGCTATTGGTATGACGCTCGATAATAGCATTGTTGTGCTCGAGAGCATTGAGCTCGAGCGCCGTCGCGGCTTGGATAAATTGCGTGCCGCCATCGAGGGCGTGCGCAAGGTGTGGCCAGCGGTATTAGCTTCCACACTCACCACGGTGATGGTGTTTTTGCCGGTGTTGTTTATCGTCGAAGAAGCCGGCCAGCTATATTCCGATGTGGCCATTGCCATCTCCGCTGCAATTATTGTATCCATGCTAGTGGCCATCACGGTAATACCTACCGCCTCGGCGCGACTGCAATTTAGCAGCGCGACGGGCTCCAGCAAAATTGCCGTTCACCTGCATAATCGCATCATCAATAAGCTCCACTGGATCATCGAAACACCCAAGCGGCGCTGGCTGTGCGTGGCGGCAACGGTCACTACCAGCTGTGCCATCGCCCTATTTTTAACCCCGCCAGCCGAATATTTACCCGAGGGCGAAGAGGCCAAAACGTTTGCCTCTATGAACGCGCCACCCGGCTACAATCTCGCCACTATGGCGGCCATTGGCAAAGAAGTGGAGGCGTATTTTCTGCCTTTTGTGGAACATGAGCCGGAGGCATTCGAAAACGGCGAGACGCAAGTGCCGGCAATGAAGTACGTCAACATGCGCGTCTCACCGCGCAGCCTGCGCATTATTAGCGAACCGAAAGACCCAGCGCACATCAATGCACTTATGGACGCGCTGGTCGCTAAATACGAACAATACCCCGGCATGCGCGCATTTGCTGCCCGCGGCTCTATTATCAGTAGTAA
>DATBNJ010000055.1:0-4923 GCA_036554385.1 Marinagarivorans sp.
AGCGCCCAAGGCATTAGCTGTTGTGCCATTAAACCGGTCGCCGCGGGTTGCGAGTGGGTTGACGGGCAAATGCAAAATGCCGACGCAAGGCTTTTGCGCTCTGCGGCGACCAGTTCATTGTCCTACGCGCAAGTTAACCCCGTTGCTTTGGAGCTTGCGTGTGCGCCGCATATCGCAGCGAAGCAAGAAGGGCGGCGCCTACAGGTGGCTCGCTTAGAGGGTTTTTGTCGTGGTGTTTTAATGCAACGCTCAGAGGTTTGCGTTATTGAGGGGGCTGGGGGGTGGCGTGTGCCGTTGAATGAGCGCGAGCTGCTAAGTGACTTGGTTAAAGTGTTGAATGCGCCCGTTGTGCTTGTGGTGGCAATGCGCTTAGGCTGCTTAAATCACGCGCTGTTAACCGCAGAAGCCATAGCGCGGGACGGCCTGCCTTTGGTGGGATGGGTCGCCAATTGCATGCAGCCAGAAGATATGCCGTTTTTAGAAGACAATATAGCCACGCTTAAGCAGGTTTTACCGGCCCCGTGTTTGGGCGTCGTGCCACACTTACAGGGCGATGAGTCAAGCAAGGTAGAGCAAGTAGCCGGCCTGCTAGCGCTGCCTGCGCTTAAATAAAGCTGGGCGATGGAGCTTGCGGGTTTAGCACCCGCAAGTTCGTGTGCACTAAGGCGGCGTAGCGACAAAGACCGCTCCCGACGATCTTCTGTATTTCCTCCATCCCTGGAGGTCCACAGAGATCGCTCCCGACGATCTTCTGTATTTCCTCCATCCCTGGAGGTCTCGTAGCTACGCGAATCAGGGGGGGCTGGTTAGTAAGCGTTCCCAGCTTTAGAGATTAAACGCATTGGTGTGGCGATAAGAATCTTGAGGTCGAGCATGGGTGACCAGTTGGAAATATACGCAAGATCGTACTCTACGCGTTTTGCCATGTCTTCAATGTTTTCGGTTTCGCCTCGGCAGCCGTTAATTTGCGCCAAGCCGGTAATACCGGGTTTGATACGGTGCCGCGCCAAGTAAGCGTTGACCTTGTCTGAATAAAAAACATTGTGCGACTCGGCATGTGGGCGAGGTCCGACCAGTGACATGCTGCCGTTAAGCACGTTAAATAACTGCGGCAACTCATCAATACTTGTGCGCCGAATGAAGGCCCCGACTGGGGTAATCCGGCTGTCATTGCGCTTTGCTTGCTCAACAACGGTTTTGGCCTCGTGTTGATACATGCTTCTAAATTTAAAAACGTGGAATTTAGAGCCGTCCCAACCGTCGCGCACTTGCTTAAAAATAATGGGGCCGGGTGAACTGAGCCTTACGGCGATGGCGACTGAAATAAGGATGGGCGACAATGCCACTATCGCAGCCAGCGCTATGCTCTTATCCATAATTGATTTAATAAAAGCGGGGCCGCCGGCGCGCAGTGGCGTTTCATTCAGGTTAATAAGCGGCACGCCACCGGCTTCGCGAACGCTGTGGTTTAACAAATGTAGCGCAAAAATATCGGGTGCCCAAATAAGGTCAATGTTGTATTCAAAAAGCTTATCCTGCAGGGCTGAGATGCGGTGGCTTTCCGCCAGTGGTAGTGCCATATAAATTCGGCGAATACCGTATTGATTGATAATGCTGCTTAACTCGTCCTCGGTGCCGAGTAGTGGAATCTTGTGCTCGCCCCACTGGGCTTTGTCTTCGGCGTTGTTACCGATAACGCCCACAACTTTATCGTTGAGCCAGATATTATTAGAGATTGAGCTGGCGAGGTGTGCGGCCATATCGCCGGTGCCCACGATTAGAGCGGGTATGCGAGCGCGGTAGCGGGCGCGATACAGCACGTGTAAGCGGTGGGTTGCGTACAGCATAATGACTTGCGCAGCATAGGATAAAAATGCCCAGTAAACGACAACTTGCCGAGAGTAGACCTCTGATGTTTTTGTCAAAAAAGCCAACCAGGCGAGAATGATGATGACCGCACCCCAAGCGCGCGCAAGGTGCTGCATTCCTCCCCTTAAAGTGTCAAAGCGCCTAAAAACGCCCATCATGTTATAAATAATGGTCATTAGTAGTAAGGAAAATACCAGCATTACGCGGTAGTGCTCGCCCACGTGTCCATCACGCCAAATGGCTAAGCCGATCAGAGTGCCGCTGACGATCAATAAATTCAGTGCATGTTGGATCCATTGGGCTAGTGTGTCGTGGTTTTGGAGCAAGCGTTTGGAGCGTGCGGTATGTAACGAGCGAGGTGAAGCTGAATTCATGGTTTTTCGTGCAGCCTACAACGGTAAAGGGGGTGAGCAGAGTATATCAGTGTAAAAACCGCACTGCCTTATGTATGCACAAATCGGCGCGGCGTTAGTGCGGTGGTCTTTTAGGTTCTATGGCTTCAAATTGTTGGGTCAAAACGTTAGCCAAAAAAAAGCGCTCGGTTTGAGCGCTTTTTTTAGCAGAAGGCTTACGGGGTGGTGTAAACCTTTTGCGAATAAACTGACCGAGCGGCTGTTAAACGTCGCGTTTGCTGCGCGCACCTAAAACAAGCAGACCAACACCACAAAGTGTTAGATACAAGGGTTCGTTCAATCCGTTGGTACCAATCATGGGAAGCATAGTATCGGCAATGGTTGTTTGTGCGAACAATGCAGCAACAACTGCGATTTTGCTTAAAAATAAAATTCGGCCTTTCATGGGAGTGCTCCTAACTACTTATGACCTTTTGGGTCGTTGTTTACCTTAACTTAGCGGTTTGCTATTTGTTACTTCCCTGTATGCATGAGGTGTGCCAATTTTATTTTGTTACCTACTGTTACAGTGGTTTTTTGTTAAGCTATTGTTTTTTAATGACTTTATTTTTTTTCGATTTTTGAGTGTTACTTCAAACTTTTGCAGAAGTTACACCCTTGTATAGTTTACCGACACCCGTCAAAATTTGATGATATCGCGGTTAATTAACGACAATATTGTACTTTTTCATTAAGTCGTACAGAGTTGGGCGAGTTACCCCCAAAAGTTTAGATGCAGCTGAAATATTGCTCTCTGTCATGCCTAAGGCGCGGATAATAGCGGACTTTTCAGCCTGATGGCGAACCTGCCGCAAGTTCAAAAAAGTGCTTTCGTTGCCGTGTAAACCCAAGTCATCGCTGGCGACCAGCTTGTCATCACACATGACTAACGCGCGCTTGATGCGGTTTTCCATTTCGCGAATGTTGCCGGGCCACTCGTAACTGTCAATTGTGTCGACAGCCTCGGGGGTGAAGCCGGAAATATTCGTACCATTTTGTTTGTTATACATTTTTAGAAAGTGTCGAGCGAGTAACATTTTATCGCCATGGCGCTCGCGCAGTGGCGGAATGTGAATTTCCATTTCACAAATGCGGTAATAAAGGTCCTCGCGGAACGAGCCGTCTTTGGTCATCTCGAGCAGGTTTTTGTTGGTCGCGCACACGACACGTACGTCGATGGGAATTTCCTCGCGGCCACCTACGCGCTCGATCACCCGTTCTTGTAAAAAACGCAAAAGCTTCGCTTGCAGCACAAGCGGCATATCGCCGATTTCGTCGAGGAATAAGGTTCCCTCGTGCGCCATCTCAACCTTGCCTTGCGTGCGTTTGGCTGCACCTGTAAAGGCGCCTTTTTCGTAACCGAATAGCTCGGCTTCCATAAGGTTCTCGGGAACCGCGGCGCAATTGATGGCAACAAGGCGTTTTTTATTGCGCGGGCTCAGTCGATGCAGTGCTTTAGTGAGTACCTCTTTGCCGGTCCCGCTTTCGCCGGTGAGCGTACAGGTGACATTGGATGGCGCTAGCTTTTCGATCATACGGCAAACTTTGAGCATCGCAGGGTCGCCAGCGATTACCTCTTGCAGCGGGCCTTGACGCAATTCTTCTTCGGCGCGGTGGCGTTCTTCGAGCTGGTAGATATGAAATGCGCGCTGCAGTATTAAGTCCAGTGTTTCAGCGTTAACGGGCTTTTGGTAAAAGTCATACGCGCCCATGGCAACGGCTCTGACGGCATTTTCGTAGTCGGAGTTGCCGGTCATAACGATAATTTTTGCCTCGGGGCGTAAGCTGCTGATTTCACGAATACAGTGAAACCCTTCTTCGACGCCTTCGTCGTCGGGCGGCAAACCTAAATCTTGCAAAATTACTTCGGGCTCGTTGAGCCGAACGGCGGTGATGGCTTCATCGCGGTTACCGGCTACAAATACATCGTATTGGTCGAAATGCCAACGCAGTTGGCTTTGCAGTCCTTTATCGTCTTCGATGATGAGAAGCTTGGGTTTTTCCGTCGTCATGTTATGCGCCCGATGGTTTTTAGGTAATGAGTGATGTTATTTTTTATTTCTGTTGCAGTAAAGGTAGGGTAATTGTGAAGGTGGTGCCCACATCAAGCTGGCTCTCCACTGCCACCGATCCACCGAGGTGTTCTACATAGTCCTTGGCTTGATAGACGCCGATGCCCATGCCTTTGCCCGTCTTGGTCGTTTCAAAGGGCTTAAACAGGCTGTGTCGAATGAAGTTTTCGTCCATGCCTTTGCCGTTATCGTCGATTTTAATCTGCACGTGGTTTTCTGTGCGCTCGATGTGAACATCGACAAACCCGCTGGGTTTGGTGGCATCTTGTGCATTCTGAATTAAGTGTACCAGTACCATGCACAAAGTATCAGGCGCTGCGAGCAATTTAAGGTTGTCCGCATCGAGCCTAAGGCTGGGTATTGGCAGGGTCCGGCTGCAGCGCCCAACCGCGTCAATAATGACGGGCTTGAGATCGATGTTGCGAGATGCTTCCGGCTCAGAGCGTTGTAATTTCTGTAATAGCACATTGAGACGCTCGACTGAGCCCCGAATGGTGCTAAAGGCATCCTCGATAAAAGCGGGGTTGTCTTTGTGCTTGGCGGCGTTTTCAATCAGGAGCGATTGTTGTGCAATCAGGTTTTTTAAGTCG
>DATBNJ010000084.1:0-3348 GCA_036554385.1 Marinagarivorans sp.
TACAACTGGATTGGTGCGGGTTCTGGTATTCGAGGGGTTGGGTTTAACTTCTCAATTTCCAAAAATTACGCCCGTGCAGAACTCTATATTGACACTGGCGAACAGAACGCAAATAAAATTATCTTTGATACATTATTTTCACAACGAGACGACATTGAAAAAGCTTATGGTGGCGTTCTTGAGTGGGAACGGCTGGACGAAAAACGTGCTTCTCGCGTCAAAGCTGAACAACCTGCAAACGTGTTTGATCGTAACCAATGGGGCGACATGATAGCTTTCATGGTTGATGCTATGTGTAGACTTGAAAAAGCTATTCATAAACCACTGAAAGCAGCAAATGATAAGCTTAAAGATTCAAATTCCTTGCTTGATCGCGTCACAAATCTTGATAATTGACTATGAGCGGTGAAGGATTCAAGCTTGGCTGGGATAGCAGTTTAAAGCGCGTTGCACACATTGATCAAGTGCCAGAAGGCTTTGAGCGCGCCGTGTGTCCTGATTGTGGTTCACCGCTGATAGCTGCTAACAGAAACCTCGATACACGAATAAAAACTACGTATTTCAGGCACCGCAATGATTCTAATTGTAGCGGTGAAACGCTTATTCATCTTTGGGCAAAACAGGTAATTGCTGAAAACGGTCTGTTCGTGGCGCTGAATATATCGCTGTTGGTAACGCTAAAGACTTGATGCGAAAATTTCACCGTGTTGAGCTACGCCGAGAGCCGGAGAATATAAACCTTCAATCATGTAACCTTGAAAAATCGCTTAGCCTTAGTGATCAATACCGGGTGCCGGATGTGTCGGCAGGCTTGCCCACTGGTGAAAAGTTCGACACAACCCGCTTAACATTCATCGCTTTACCCCGAACTAAGTGCACTCACGGCGGAGTTTAAAACTTGGCGAGCGCAGCGGCTTAGTCGGTGAGGGGTGTAGATGGGATAAGTGAGCACAGCTCGCGCCATCGAAACGACGGCAGCTATGCTGCAGGCCGACGCTTGCGACCGTTAGACTCAAAACGAAAAAGCCCGGTAGTGTTGGGCTTTTATCATCAATATGGCGGTGAGGGAAGGATGTACCCCCGCACATCCTGTGCGGCGCCCTTCGGGCGCACTGGCGTGCGGTACAAAACGTTCCTGACGTTTTGTCGAACCCTGCCGAGGCTTCTCGCCCGCCCACACGTACCCACAAAAAAACCGCCCTTAGGCGGTTTTTATTGTATGGCGGTGAGGGAGGGATTCGAACCCTCGAGGCCTTGCGACCTACACACTTTCCAGGCGTGCTCCTTCGACCACTCGGACACCTCACCAATAACCTTTGCGTGCTTTGCTTTTACGCTGCACTTAAATAAGGCGCGCAACTTTACCGAAGAGTTCTGCCAAAGGCAAATGTTTAATCCGCCTAAGCGCATTCTCGGGCGGCAGTTGGTTAATCTTTGAGCCATACTGGTATTAGAATCGATGAGATGAGGTGATGGGGGAGCATGGAGGTTAAAACAATTGCGGTCATTGCGCTGGCGGAGGCTTGTGTTGTCGCGCTGCTGGTGATTGTCGCCCTATGCATTTACGTGCAAAAACTCAAAGCATTGCTAAACAATGCACAGAAGGGGGGCGACGACGCCGAGGATGGGGAGGCGCCTATTTCAGAGCAAGCCACGGGCTCAGAGCGTTCGCCAGAACCGAATGACCGTGTACCGCCGGTGAGCCCGCAGAAAACGTACACCGCTTACCTAGACGACGAGCTAGCAGCGCTACGGCAATACCATGAAGGCATAGCCGAGGGGGGCGATATTGCTTTGGATATTGATCCTGGCACGCCTCTTGAGCGTAGGATTGCAGCGGTAAGAAATGCGGTATTGATTGCCGAGCGAGAAGCGACACTCGCAGGCG
This sequence comes from Marinagarivorans sp., assembly GCA_036554385.1. Taxonomy (GTDB): domain Bacteria; phylum Pseudomonadota; class Gammaproteobacteria; order Pseudomonadales; family Cellvibrionaceae; genus Marinagarivorans. The sequence goes on from DATBNJ010000084.1 coordinate 1,889, forward strand.
ACGCTGATTGGGTTAGCCTTAAAGGGCGCTATAAGGCGCTGTTAAGCTATTACGAAGACTACCCTTCGCCCAAGGCCGAGGCAAAAATCCATGAATTGAGCGAAGCCTTGCGCTCGGCGCAAAAGCACGTCGCGTCTATCGAGAAGTACAAGGGCCTGTATTTTGATTTAGAGGCAAGTTGGCACGCCAGTAAAAATCAAGCGAATGACTATTACGAGCAAATAAAGGGGCACGTAGCCGAGCAGGGTGAGGGCGGTGACGAAAATTTGTTACAGTTGGTGGGCGACTATCACAAGAGCTACGACGGCATTGATATTATTTTCGATAGTCAAACGCCACTGCCCGAGACGATTGAGGCGGCAACCGAAGAGCTTCACGCCCTGAGGCGCACGACCGCAGAGCAGCACCGTTTGATCGATCAATTGCGGCAAAAGATCAGTGGAGCGACGGATGACAATGCCAAGGTAGCGTTAATTCGAAGCTTGGAGGACGAGCTGAATCGCCAGCAGCGTTTTCTTCGGGAGTCCGAGTCTTGTGTTACCTTAATGGAAAATGAGCTCTCGGTTACACACAAAGAGCTAAAGAGCCTTAAAGCCAAGCTCAAAGAGCTGCCGAGCTTGCGTGAACACCTAAAAGACTTGCGCGACGAAGCTGGCGTAAGCGAGGTTAGGATGAATCGCCTAAAAGACGAGGTCAGACACCTCAAAACAGAACTTGAGCGTTTCGGTGCCGAACGGAGCCAAGGGGCCGCAGGCGATGCCCGCTTGCGCGAAGAATTAGCGTTAGTGAAAAAGCAGTACGCTGAGCTTGAGGAGCGTTACCTCGATTTGAAACTGTCGGGTTGAACAAGCTCTCTGGCAAGGCCCGTCACCTCGGTCAATATGGACAATAGCGTGCAAAAAGCGTTTAATGCACGGCGATAATTATGCACATCGTTAACCCAATATATAACAAAATGTTTTAACCATTTACCCAAGTGAGGCGTTTTGTTGAAGACGCGAACATTTAGTGCAATAAACACCCATCGCAACGACGATGAGAACAAGGTAAACACAATAACAATTGAGTGCGCATATGAGCGACAACTCAGCTAAGCGCAAAGATTCTTCTCACTCGGAGGTGTCTTTGCGACAGCATGACATTCGGGCCCTGATCTGCTTTGCGGCGGCGGGCACGGCGATTACTCACGTCAATTGGCCAGAAATAGACTGGTTACTGTTTGGCGCAGGCTTGCTGGTGGGCGTCTATACGGTTGTCAGCTACTTTTTAATCAAGCGCCGCGCGATGAGTCAGCACAAGGCGTTTGACCGCTTTATGATGCTCGACGCCGCGGTTATCGGCGTAGTGCTCAGCCTGTGTAATTTCAGCGTCTTGCCGACCATCATGTTTGTGATGATGGTGCAGTTTAACAGCCTGATTAATGGCGGGATTCGCAAGTGGGCCTTGGACACGTCTGCCCT
>DATBNJ010000124.1:0-3624 GCA_036554385.1 Marinagarivorans sp.
TTTAAATGCAATTTTTTGTTGCACCGATTCACGCACCTTAATTTCACCGGTACTGGGGTTGCGCTTAAGGTAGCGTGTGTATTCATCGGGAATGCCTGTGCAGCGGTCTTCTTGGTAGATACCAGCACGACCTTTGGCCACGACATTCGAGTCTAAGTCGGTGGCTAGGATTTTGGCATCCCAGTGAGCAAAGCCTGGCGATGCGGCCAAAGTCATGGCAATACTGTAGGGTTCCTCTCCGGTAGAGCAGCCTGCCGACCAAATGCGTAAACGTTTACTGCCCGCATTGTTGTGAAGAATACGCGGAAAAGCCGTATTTTTTAGAAAGTCGAAATGATGATTTTCTCGAAAAAATGCAGTGAGGTTCGTCGTAATCGCATTGATAAATTCATTAATTTCAGGCGTATCTTCAGACAATAGATTGCAGTAATCATCAAACGAGGTCAGGTTTAAAGCGCGTAACCTGCGCGCCAAACGCCCGTAGATCATATTCTGCTTGTGATCGGACAAAGTAATACCGGTGATCCGGTATGCAACATCTCGGATATCGGCAAAATTTTCATAGCTCATCGTGAATTCACGATAATCCGAACCGGACGCCATGGTTTTTTGATCGGCCACGCCCATACATTTTCCTCAAATCGCCGCGCAAATTAGCTTACCCCTGCGCGGCCCTTTGTGACCCGCCTACAACAGCGGCGGGCATTACATCTCCCAACTCAGGCGCCCATGGCGCCTCGCAAAGCATTGTGCGCTCGCTGCAGCGCAAGCGCGCTAAAACTCTTCCCACTCGTCATCAGTTTGCGTGTTCGCGGGCGGTCGACTTTTGGCTGCGAGCGATGCCGAAGATTGGGACGGCTTCGCGGTACGCTTCGAAGCTGCGCGGGCATACATGCTCTCACCGGCGCCAAAACCATGGCCAGTAGCCGCAGCACCGACACTAAAAAACTCGACCACAGAATTCATTGCGCGCGCCTGATCCGCCATCGCCTGGCCGGCCGCGGATGCCTCCTCCACCAAGGCGGCATTTTGCTGGGTCATTTCATCCATTTGAGAAATGGCCGTATTCACTTGCTCGATACCGCTAGTTTGCTCCATCGCAGCCGCCGCGATTTCACGCATCATGTTGCCGACTTTTTCTACCGACTCGACAATGTCAGACAAGGTGGCACCGGATGCATTCACCAACTCGCGCCCATCCTCAACTTTGGCCACGCTATCGCGAATTAAATCTTTAATTTCCTTGGCGGCTCCAGCCGAACGTTGCGCCAAATTGCGAACCTCCCCAGCGACAACGGCAAACCCACGCCCCTGCTCACCTGCGCGCGCAGCCTCAACTGCTGCATTTAGGGCAAGCAGATTAGTCTGGAAGGCAATTTCATCGATCACGCCGATAATGTCACTGATTTTTTTGCTCGCAGCATTAATATCTTCCATCGCCTGAATCGCCTTAGAAACGACCTCTCCACCAGAGCGAGCCTTAAGCTGCGCCTCGTCGGAAAACGCGTTGGCTTCTTGTGCATTCGTAGCACTTTGACGCACGGTAGATGTCATCTCTTCCATACTCGATGCCGTTTCCTCCAGCGACGATGCTTGTTCTTCAGTGCGCTGGCTGAGGTCGGCATTGCCTTGTGCTATTTCGTTGGCTGCCGATGTGATGGCACCCGATGAAGCACGAATTCTCCCGATAATTTCTGTGAGCTTGTCGGCGGTAGTATTGGCGTCATTTTTTAGCTGCCCAAAGGCACCTTGGTAGTCACGTGTAATTCTTTCCGAGAGATCCCCTTTAGCCATCGCGCCCAGCATGCGAAGCACATCATTTAGCGAAACTTCTACCGTGGACACCAGCGTATTAAGGCCTTTACTGAGATCGGCAAAAAAGCCCGTTTTGCCTTCGAGGCTAAGCTGGCGCGTAAAGTCGCCAGCCATCGCGGCTTCGAGCATGCCGTCAATCTCCCGCTCAATATTGATTTCGGCCGTTTTATCAGCCCACTCGACGACCGTACCAATGCGCTCCCCCTCAACCATAATGGGATTAGCTGTAATCGAAAAGTGCCGGCCGGCGATTTCGGCCTTGCCTTGGTAGGTTGACGTTAGGTTTTGAATAACGTTGCGTTGGTGGGCAGGATTTTTATGGAAGACATCCATGTTTTTACCCATAAGAGCACCGGCATCAAAATCCCGCAATTCGTTGCGTAAATCTTTTTCGGCAGTGCGCATCATATTCTGCACTGAATTATTCATGTAAATGATATCCGCTTTATCATCGGCAATCATGACATTTGCGGTAACCGAATCTAAAGCTTGTCGAACCCTCGCATTTTCGGAGGCTAACTTACGCTCTCGATCTAACGCTGCCAGTTCTTTGGTTTTGTCCTTCCACTCAACTACAGTTCCCGTGCGGCGCCGTTGCGAGTCAAATAACGGCGTTGCAATCAAACCAAATGTTAATGACGCCACCTTAATTTCGGTACTGTAAGAGCTGGTAAGCCCTGACAATACACTGCGCTGATGCGCAGGATTCTTGTGAAAATCATCAATGCAAGACCCAATTAACTTTTTAGCATTAAAGCCGGGAATCACACTTTCGAGCTCGCCTTGCCGGTTTTCAAGCATTTCGGCAACTGCTTTATTCATATAAATAATATTAAGGTCCTGATCTGCTAGCATCACGCTGGTGTCGCACACATCAAGTGCCTGCCGAATACGCAAATTCTCATTGGCGATCGTTTCGGCCTTTTGCTCCTTCGCCAACTCATCTGTTTTGTCTAGCCACTCAACCAGTGTACCTAAACGCTGACCGTGCTCATCCAACCAAGGTGTAGCAATCAACCCAAAGGTCAGCTCATTGAGTTTCAGGTCCGTTTTGTAAGGTTCGCTTAGGTTAGCTAACAGGTTGCGCTGATGTGGTGGATTTTTGTGAAAGGTATCGACATTGGTACCGATTAGTCTATCGACACTAAAATTGGGCAATATTTTTTTTAGCTGGGACTCACGCGAACGCAACATGTCGACAACGGTATCATTCATGTACACGATATTAAGATCGTTGTCCGCCAGCATCACATTAGCTTGACATTGCTTAAGCGCGTTAGCATAACCCAGGCGCTTGGCATCGGCGTCTTGTTTGCGTTTTTCTTCGGTAGTATCTTTTGCAAAGACAACAATGCGATTAACTCCGCCACTTTTGTCCATGACAGCAACGAAGCTTAGCGAACACCATACTTCCCCGCGCTGCGTTTGAGCGGGCATACACAGCTCAGCACCTTCACGCAGCGTGTGAGCGCGTGAATGTGCTGTAATGGTTGCGGCAATTTCAGGGTCGGTGCAAAAACGGCCAAGACTACTGCCGATAAGGCTATCGGCTTGGGTACCGAGAAGGCCACAAAAAAAACGATTAACCGTTTTTATTAGACCGGTATGGGCATCGATTTCGGCAACACCTTGGGAGTGGTTGATCGCGGCCACCACGGCAGAGTCATGCCCTGCAAACCACTGCGATAATGCTTTCATGCTTAGATCCTCTATTGTCCTGGAGCGGTTTACTATTCGCCGATAGCGCTTTTGAGCTCAGCTAAGCTAGGTAGCTCTTCCGTCGTTAATAATTTGTCAATATTCAGCAAA
>DATBNJ010000129.1:0-2564 GCA_036554385.1 Marinagarivorans sp.
GCAAATACTAACCATGTGTAGCAGCCAGCGAGGTGCAGACGGAGCACAGGAATCGCTGGATACCACTTATTGGCAAAGCCATGCAGAATCCATCGCGGCCCTTGGGCAACGCGTGCTCGCTTTCGCGGTTAGAGAGGTACCGGCTGACCACGGCGCTGTAACCCATGAAGACGTCAGTGGTACTTTAACCCTGCTCGGTATGGTTGGAATGATAGACCCACCACGAGATGAAGCCATTAAAGCCGTTGCCGAATGCCACCAAGCGGGTATTCGCGTCATTATGATTACTGGCGATCACGTTAAAACGGCTGCCGCTATTGGCAAACAGGTCGGCCTAAGTCATTGCGCGACGGTGTTGACAGGGGCAGACCTAGATTCACTGGATGACGCCGCACTTAAGCAGGCTGTGCTTGAATGTGATGTCTTTGCTCGGACCAGCCCCGAGCACAAGCTTCGTCTGGTAATGGCGCTGCAATCACACGGCAAAATTGTCGCCATGACTGGTGACGGCGTGAACGATGCGCCCGCCCTAAAACGGGCGGATGCAGGTATCGCTATGGGCAAAAAAGGTAGCGAGGCTGCTAAAGAGGCTGCGGACTTAGTGCTGGGTGATGACAACTTCGCGTCTATCGTTGCCGCGGTGCGAGAAGGCCGCACCGTGTACGATAATTTAACCAAAGTGATTTCATTTATGCTTCCGGTAAATGGCGGCGAAGCGGCCAGCCTAGTGGTCGCCCTACTACTTGGCTTAACGTTGCCTATAGCCCCCACTCAGATCTTATGGGTCAACATGATCGGGTCGGTTTTACTTGCTGTCACCTTAGCCTTCGAACCTTCCGAGCCTCAGGTTATGAAGCGGCCTCCCAGATGCCCTTCTCAAGCCATTATTTCATCATTTTTGGTGTGGCGGATCCTGTTTGTCTCCCTACTTTTTGCCGCTGGGATTTTCGGGCAGTTCGAACTGGCGCTAACCATGGGCCGAGACATAGACACTGCGCGCACAATGGCCGTTAACAGCTTAATCGCAATGGAAGTTTTTTACCTTTTTAGTATGCGTTACGGCTACGGCACTTCGGTATCTTGGCGCGCCGTACTCGGCACAAAACCGGTTTTGATTTCGCTGGCTCTAGTCACATTTGCACAATTATTGTTTATCTACGCACCTTTCATGCAGAATATTTTTGACACCAGTGCCCTATCTGCGGGAGACCTCCTGCTAATTGTGGCCAGCGGTGCCGCAGTTCTGGTGATAATAGAAATTGAAAAGCAAATACGATTCACGATACAACAGCGGCAGGAGCGGTAATGCCAGAGCTGAGCTTTATCCACGCCTCACCCTTCTACGAGCTCACCGCCTTAGTTGTGCTGGCGGCAGCTATCGGCTTTGGTGGCCTGTTGCTGCGCCAGCCTATGATCGTCAGTTTTATTGCTGTCGGTGTTGTCGCAGGGCCGTCGGCACTGAACATCGTTCAATCCCATGAGCATATCGAACTGCTATCGGAATTAGGTATTGCGGTTCTGCTATTTTTAGTGGGCTTAAAGCTCGACCTAAAGCTTATTCGCACACTTGGTCCCGTTGCTCTCGCCACGGGGCTTGGCCAAGTCGCTTTTACCTCAGGTATCGGTTTTTTGCTCGCTATCGCTTTAGGGATGGATACCGTAACCTCTCTTTATGTTGCCGTGGCACTGACCTTTTCCAGCACCATTATCATCGTCAAACTCTTATCCGACAAACGAGAAGTGGACTCTCTACACGGCAGAATCGCCGTTGGCTTTTTGATTGTTCAAGATCTGGTAGTGGTACTGGCGATGATGGCGCTCTCCGCTTTAGGCATGGGCGCGCAAACAGGTGACGAAGGTTCAGCGTTAGCCCGGATGGGCAGCGTGCTTTTGTACGGTATGATCATGCTGGGTTTTGTCTTACTGTTCATCCGCTACTTGGCGACACCACTGGTCAGCCGGGTAGCTCGGTCGCAAGAGCTGCTAATTACCTTCGCTATCGGTTGGGCGACATTGCTCGCGGCCATCGGTAATCAAGTGGGCTTTAGCAAAGAACTGGGCGGTCTGCTAGCGGGCATTTCACTAGCTTCAACACCGTTTAGAGAAGCCATTGTGGCGCGACTCGGATCATTACGGGATTTTTTGCTGTTGTTTTTCTTTATAGCACTGGGCACGCAACTTGACTTAAGTTTGCTCAGCGCTCAAGTCGCCCCAGCAATGGCATTTTCTATTTTCGTGCTTATTGGCAACCCGCTGATCGTGATGGTGATTATGGGCTTGATGGGCTACCGCAAGCGCACCGGATTTCTCGCTGGGCTAACCGTAGCCCAAATCAGTGAATTTTCACTCATATTTATGGCGATGGGGTTGACCTTAGGCCACGTCTCTAAAGATGCGTTAGGGTTGGTAACACTGGTCGGGTTAATCACGATTGCCCTATCGGTGTATATGATCACCTACTCTCACGGCCTTTATGGCAAACTCGAGCGCTGGTTAGCTTTATTTGAACGAGGCAACCCTTTTAGGGAAGAAGCCCTAGAGAATCAACCTTCATCGGGGCAGCC
>DATBNJ010000142.1:0-2512 GCA_036554385.1 Marinagarivorans sp.
TAATTTGTTTGATACACCGCACTAGGCTTTTGATACACCGCACTAGGCTTTCGATACACCGCACTAGGCTATAGCCCCATAGCTAAGCCCTTGCAAGTAGCGAGGCATTGTGATTTGGCGCTGCTAAATCAGCCGAATTCAGCGCATCAAAGCGGCCGAATGCAGACCATAAATCCGACAATCAGCCAAAAGTAAAAGATATTCACTATGACAGATTCCACGCACGCATCGAATGACTCCGCAATAGCGCCTCCGAGCGAAAATGCGAGCAGCGAGTCAGCCGACCTAGATCAGCACGATTACTACATCAACCGCGAGCTCAGCAACCTACAATTTAACCAGCGAGTATTGGCCCAAGCGCTCGATCAAAGCCATCCACTCCTGGAGCGGCTCAAATATTTGTTGATCTCAGCGTCCAACATGGACGAATTTTTCGAAATTCGCGTCGCGGGTTTAATGCAAAGAATTCTCTTTGAACGCGAAGTGATCGGCCCGGACGGCATGCAAACCGCCGCAGTACTAAAACAGATCAGCCAAACAGTACACAGCCTTGTCGACGAGCAATACCGAATTTTAAACGATGTGATTATTCCCGCACTCCACCAAGAAGGCATACGCTTTTTGCGCCGCAGCCAATGGACGCAAGCGCAAGAAACCTGGATCGAGGACTATTTTGACCGAGAAGTGCAGCCACTGGTTAGCCCTATTGGGCTAGACCCTGCACACCCCTTCCCTCGACTGGTCAATAAAAGCTTGAATTTTATCGTCGACCTCGAGGGCAAAGACGCATTCGGACGCGACTTGGGGCTTGCCATTTTACCGGCACCGCGTTCGCTACCGCGCATGATTTCGTTGCCCGACTCGATAAGCGGAGAAGGCCACGATTTTGTCTTTCTCTCGTCGATGATTCACGCTCACGCCGAAAAGTTGTTTCCCGGCATGACGGTTAACGGCTGCTACCAATTTAGGATTACCCGAAATGCCGAGCTAGACGTCGACGTTGAAGGCGTCGCAGATCTAGCTATCACCCTAAAAGGCGAGCTGCACTCCCGCCGTTTTGGCACCGCGGTGCGCTTAGAGGTTGCCGATAATTGTCCCCGCGAGCTAACCGACATATTACTGCGCGAAGCCGGGTTAACCGAGGAGCACCTGTATCGCGTTAATGGGCCCGTTAACCTCAAGCGCCTAATGCGCTTGCCTTCAATTGTCGGGCGCGCCGATTTGCTCTTCCCGCCATTTACCCCGAGCATTCCAAAAGGCTTGTCTCGCAAAGACAATATCTTCGATGCCATCACCAAGCGCAGCTTCTTGTTGTTACACCCCTTTCAGTCATTTTCGCCGGTCATTCAGTTGCTGCGCCAAGCGGCGAAAGACCCTTCAGTGGCCGCCATCAAGCAAACGTTGTATCGCACGGGCAACGAATCGGCCATCGTACATGCCCTTCTGGAAGCGGCCCGCAACGGCAAAGAAGTCACTGTTATTGTCGAGTTGCGGGCACGCTTTGACGAAGAGGAAAACCTTGAACTGGCGAGCCGTCTGCAAGAGGCTGGCGCAGTGGTCGTGTACGGTGTGGTCGATTATAAAACTCACGCCAAAATGATTCTCATCGTGCGTCGCGAAGGCGGCAAGCTCAAGCGCTACTGCCACCTAGGTACCGGCAATTATCACAGTGGCAACGCACGGCTGTACACCGACTACTCTTATCTAAGTGCTGAACCCGAACTGTGCGAGGATGTGCACAAGGTTTTCCAACAATTGACTGGCATGGGCAAAACCGAGCGCATGAGTAAGATTATCTATGCACCCTTTACCCTTAAGCGCCAGTTGATTAAGCTCATTGACAACGAAACTAAATCGGCACTCGACGGCAAGCCGGCTCATATTGTGTTGAAGTGCAACGGCTTAACCGAGGCCAAGGTGATCCAGGCACTTTACAAAGCGTCGCGCGCCGGTGTTAAGGTCGACCTCATTATTCGCGGAATGTGCTCGCTGCGCACCGGCATTGAGGGCATAAGCGACAATATCCGCGTTTATTCCGTCATTGGGCGCTTTCTAGAGCATACCCGCGTATACTATTTTGCCAACGCTAAAAACCGTGTTTACTGTGCCAGTGCCGACCTGATGGAACGCAACCTCAACCGCAGGGTCGAGACCTGTTTCCCCATTGAAGATAGCGCCATGACAGAGCGCGTATTCAATGAGTTGATGCTTTATGTCAACGATGGCGTGCAGCGCTGGCAATTGCAACCGGACGGGAACTATATCCTCGATCAGGACACTAATCAGCCTGCAGCACAGTCGGAACTGCTCAAACAATTGTCTGGCCTTGGAAAACAGTAATAAGCCCCCACATTGACTCCAAGGTAGTCGCGGCGCCCGAGTTTGTTTGCGCGCGCCGCGATTTAAACGTAGAATTTGTGGCCTGATACAAATTGCCACGCACCAGCACCACAACGGTTGCTGCGCGACCCGATTAACGCAGAAAACACCACCCGCACAGATTAAGGTTGTC
>DATBNJ010000162.1:0-9195 GCA_036554385.1 Marinagarivorans sp.
TGCATTTACCTTGAATAAAGCGATAATACGAGACTTTAAAGACGAAGCTAAAGATTGGCGTTTGGTGTAATGGCTCTGACTGTATCGGTGTCATCCCTGCGCGAATTCAAAATAAAAAGGTGATAACTATGACCGCAGTACTCGCGCAGTTAGTCGATGGCGTTATTGTGCATCGCGTAGAATTAAATTTGGGTTTTACGACTATAGGTCGCAAGGCGGATAACGATATCGTTATTCAAGACCCTGCCGTCAGCGGCGCCCATGCTCATATTATTGTCGAAAAAAATAAAGACTTTGAAGATTACATCGATGTCTTTGTTGAAGATTTCGGCAGCACCAACGGCACCTTTGTGAATGATCTTCCGGCACAAAAAAAGCATAAATTAGTGCACAATGACGTGGTTCGCATTGGCTTTAACGATTTTAAATTTTTAGATGATGAAAACGCCGATATGACCAGAACCGTGCACATCGCAGCGTCCGATGAGCTGTAATGGCGTTAATTTTCTGGCGGCATATGCGATGCTCCAGTGAGACCCAGTCCATAGGTTCGGGGGATGTTCGCTTCTAGGTGGATATTATCTAGCTGAATGCGAACTCCTCGCTACTCGCCCTCGACCGGCTGAATCTCGAAGCCGGTATATATCTGGCTTATTTCCAGTCCTTCATCAATCAGTGCTTTGATCGGTATGCTAATGTGCTGCCACTGGCCTAACTGGCTTAGGTTTACGCCAACCGCGTTACTACGACAGTCGCCGCCACAACTTAGGGTGAGCGCTAAACCGTTGATGTTGTCGGCAAAATCAACGGCGCGAATATCAAAGTGTAAATGCCCGTTGTTAAAAGCGGTCAAGTCGAGCCAGCTGTTCGGCGTATCGGGATTTGAGTTGGCGCCAGCGCTGATGCCGAAACGCTGTTTTTAGGCGCCGCCAAAATTGATATCCAAAACACGATTGCGCGTTGTGCACCTTGTTGAATAATTTGCCATCGGGTGTCGGCACTTAAGGTAAAGGCGCGTTGCCATGTTGGGTCAAGGCAGTCTTTGAAGATGCAGCCGATGGCATCGTGGCAGTTTTCGACAATGACGATTGCGTGTCAGTTTTATTGCTTGGCGCCTGGGTCGATGTGGGTATTACTGTGCCGCTGTCTGACCGGCCAGTGGCTTTGAGCCGGCAGCGGCCGGTGGGCTTTTATGCGGTATGGCTTGTGCCGCAGATTGTGCGTGCGCGTCGGCCAGCAGGGGCTCGAGCGCGGGCCATACATTGCCAAGGATCTTAGCCTGTGCGGCGGCGTTGGGATGCAAACCATCGGCCTGCATTAAACTGGCGTCGCCAGCCACACCCTCTAGAAAGAAGGGCACTAAAGCCACCTGGTGCTGGGTGGCAAGGGTTTGGTACTGAGTAAAAAAGGGTTCGGTGTAGCGCCGCCCTAAGTTGGGTGGAATGCGAACCCCTAGCAGCAGCACTCGAGCTCCAGCGCTTTGGGCGTTGGTAATCAGCGTGGCAAGGTTTTGCGCAATTAAGGGCAAGGGCTTGCCTTGCAGGCCGTCGTTCGCCCCGAGCTCGATAATCACGATATCCGGTTGCTGGCGTAGCAGGCCTTGTTGCATCTGCAAGCCGGCATCGGTGGTGGCACCGCTGACCGATGCGTTAATAATTTTGGCGTGGTATGGGTGGCCTTTTAAGCGTTCGGCCAAGAGGTCTGGCCAGCTTTGCTTGGGCTTTAAGCCATAACCTGCACTTAAGCTGTCGCCCAAAATACCAATAACGACTTCGCCTTGCTCAGCCCCGTTACGATTGGTGCCTGCGCCGGGCTCGCTTGAATTTAAATCGCTCGCTGCGGTCGGAAGTCCGACGGCGAGTGCCAGCAGTGCCCCGATGGCGACAAGTGTGCGCCGCCAAAACGCGCCAGCTAATGCACCCTGGCCGCCACCTGCCTCCGAGGCGCTAACGGTGGTATTGCCTTTGGCGGCGTGTTGGCGTGGGATATAGCAGCTAATATTCATTGTAATCCTGAGTTGATGTTATCGAGTATCAAGTGCCATTAAGTTTAGTGAAGTTTAGTGGCTCGCTATGGCCTAACGCCATTTAATGTTTTGGCTGGCGACCCGCTACAAGCATGCTGGCGTATTGGGCTTGTAGCGGGTTGGCGCTCGCACGAATCACCTTTTTTAACTGTAAGGCGCTGATATGTTAGACGTGATTGACCTTGTTCATTATTTGCCCGGGCAAACGGCGGGAGCCCCGCTTTTAGACCACCTGTGTTGCCACATAAAAAGCGGTGAATCCGTTGCCATTGTGGGGGCATCGGGTGTGGGTAAAACCACATTGCTTAGTTTTCTTGCCGGTTTAGATACGCCTGCTGCGGGAAAAGTTCTTATCGATGGGCAAGATATTATGCCGATGAGTGAAGAACAGCGAGCGGCGCTGCGCGCTGCAAAAGTTGCCTTTGTTTTTCAGAATTTTCAACTGATCGACGGGCTGACGGCGCTCCAGAATGTGTGTTTGCCGATGGAGGTAAAAGGCATCGCTCAGCCGGAAGCTCAGGCCAAGGTGTGGCTGCACAAGGTTGGCCTAGAACACCGCCTCAGCCACAAGCCCAGTGCATTATCTGGCGGCGAGCAGCAACGGGTTGCGGTGGCGCGCGCGTTTGCGTGCGATGCGCCCTTACTGTTTGCCGACGAGCCGACCGGTAGTCTCGATATTCACACCGGCAAGGCCGTCGCCGACCTGCTTTTTGATCTGTGCCAGCAAAAGCGGCAAACCTTGGTATTGGTGACCCATGATGAGCGCTTAGCTGCGCGCTGTGATCGTGTATTGCGATTAGAGGGTGGTCAGCTAAAGGAACAGGCGCTCGAGGGGGTTGGCGATGAGCGTTAATGCCAGCAGCACTAATGGCCGAGGTGGTGAGCCCGCAGAGCAAACGCAGCGCCGGCCCCCACGGGGGCGCGCTTACGCCACCTTAGCTTTGCGGCTTTTATGGCGCGGCGCCGGTGGGCGCAGTGCTGGAATGCTGGCGCTATCGCTTATTGTTGCGGTTGCGGTGGTTGCCACCTTAACCTTAACCACCGACCGTCTGCAGCGGTTAATTTACTCAAAAGCGAGCCACTTTTTGGCGGCCGATGCGCGTATTTCGGGCTCGTTAGCCATTCCCGATCAATGGCTGGCGCTGGCGCGTGACGAAGGCCTGCAGGCCGCCCCGATGATGACGTTTCGCGCCATGTTATTTGGTTCAGCTGGCGAGAATGGCCCATTAATGCAGCTGGGTGCGGTTAAGGCGGTTGCGGACAACTACCCCCTTAAGGGCGAGCTACTTACCGCGCTAAAGCCCTTCGGGGTCGGACAGGCGAGTGAGCTGGGGCCCAAGCCGGGCGAGGTCTGGTTAACTTCGCGCTTGTTTGGGGCTTTGGCTGTTGCAGTGGGTGACACGCTGAGTATTGGCGATGCTGAGTTTGTGGTGGCGAGGGCATTAATCCAAGAGCCCGATAGCCCGCAAAGTGTGCTGGGTTTTGCGCCACGCGCGTTAATGAATCGGCAAGATGTTGAGCGCACCGGTGCGATTGCGCTTGGCAGCCGCGTGAATTACAGCCTTACTTTAGCGGGTGAAGCCGGCGCACTTGAGCGGGTGCGTCAAGCTATAGAGCCCGAGCTTGGCAGTCATTTTAAGTGGCGTGCCGCGGGTGAGGGCGATGGCCCTGATGCCGGTGTTTTCCAGCGTATTACTCATTACGTAATGCTCGTCGGTGCCCTCGCTTTGGTGTTGGGCGCAGTTGCCATTGCATTGGCTGCTGATGAGTTTGCCCGCAGTCAGCACCGCAACGTTGCACTGTTAAAAACTTTAGGTTTGGGGCCCAAAGCCGTGTTGCAGGTGTTTAGCTGGCAGCTGCTTGCGCTCGCTGTTATTGGCGCCGCCGTGGGTTTGCTGATGGGTTGGCTATTTCAGTTAGGCTTATTGCAGTTTATCGCCGCCTTAGTGCCCGAGTCTTTGCCTGCGCCCCACTGGAGTGCGTTTGCCATTCCCGTGGTCGGTGGCGTTGTCGTTTTGTTGCTGTTTGCGGGGCCGCGTTTTTGGCAATTGCATCAGGTATTGCCCGTCGCCGTGCTGCGTGCACAACTGCAGCAAGGCAGCAATAAACACTGGTGGTTGGGGTTGTTGGCCATTTTTGCTTTGGTCGCGCTACTGACCCGCCATTTAGTGTTGACGGCGCTAGCGGCGGCGGTACTGGTGATCGCTTTTTTTGCCGTGAAGCTGTTGGTGATGGCCAGCTTTAACGCTTTGCAGCGTATTCACGGGCGCCTGCGCGGCGCTTGGCGGCTAGGGTTGGGGCAGTGGTTAAATTATCGCTCGCAAAATGCCACCCAAGCGACGGTATTCAGTTTAATTTTTATCGTGCTATTTAGTGTTTACAGTGCGCGCACGCATTTGTTATCGGCGTGGCAGCAGCAGGTTCCCGATGGCGCGCCGAACCATTTTGTGTTTAATATTTACGATCACCAAAAAGACGCCGTGGCTGCCTTTATTGACGCCGAAGCGCAAAACGCCTCGCTGTTTTACGCGATGACCCGAGGGCGCGTTACTCAGGTTAATGATGTGCCATGGCAGGAACAGCTCAGCGATAGCCCGAACGAGCAGTCGAATGATTACGAACGTGAGTTAAATTTAACCTGGGCCAGCGAGCTACAAGACGATAACGAGATTGTCGAGGGTGCGTGGTGGGAGAGCGCCTCGGACGATAGTCCGTTGCTAATTTCAATAGAAAAAGATTACGCCGAAGGAGCAAATATCAGCGTGGGCGATCGCGTCGTAATGAGTCTGGCGGGGCAGGTGGTGGAGGCCGAGGTGGCGAATATTCGCACGCTCAATTGGCAAAGTATGCGACCCAACTTCTTTATTATTTTTAACCGTAAGCCGCTGCCTTTTGTCGCCAGTAATTGGATTACGAGTTTTTATTTATCGCCGGATAAAAAGCAAACCGTCAATGCCTTGGTTCAACAGTTTCCGTCAATTACGTTAATTGAAATCGACCAGACATTGGCGACAGTCAAAGGCTTAATTAATCAATTGGGGCGCGCCGTTGAGTACTTGCTGGTGCTAATCATTCTGGCGGCGCTTATGGTGTTAGCGACGGGCATGTTGGTGACCTTGCCATTGCGTTTGCGTACATCGGCGCTGATGCGAGCGTTCGGCGCTAACCGTCGATTAATTCAGCGCGCATTGTGGTGCGAGTTTCTTATTCTGGGTTTGATTGCCGGTGGTGTTGCCTGTATTGGCACCGAACTGTTGGTGCGCTTTTGGTTGGCCAGCGCCTTGGAGTTATCAAACCTTGGATTTTTGCCGGTGTGGTTTTGGGGTATACCCCTAGCGATGGCCGTGTTGGCGGTAGCGGGGGTTTTAGCGACGCGCCGAGCCACGACCGTGGCGCCGTCACAATTGCTAAAAAGTGCTTGATAAGTTCAAGTTGCGTTCATAATTCGGCTCGTAAACTGTTTGCTTATCGTATTTGATTGTAGGTAGGTGACCGATGAGTTTACAGTTTCGCGCCCCGCGCCGCTTAGATGTGCACCCTTTAAATGCTAAGCCCAAGGTAAATGCTACTAAGCTCAAGACCGGCATCAAGATGCTTAGTTTGGCCGCCGCGCTGACCATGGCGGGGGCGGCGTCGGCAGCCGGAGGCCTCGAGCAAGGTTATGATCGCCAGCAGGACTATCTAAGGCCCGGCGAGCCCCCAAGTGTTATCGACACTGCGCGCGTTTTTTCCTCAGTGCCGGTTTACACCGTCCTTAAAGAGGTAACGCCACGACAGTCATGTTGGCTCGAAACGGTCGCCGAAGAGCGCTACATCCCCGCCGAGCGCAACCCCCATCGTCATGCACCGGTGGTGGCCGGCGGTGTGATTGGCGGCGTTTTGGGGCATGCAGTCGGGCACGGACCTTCCAATAAAAAATTAGGTGCCGTGGTCGGCAGCGTGTTAGGCGCTGCGGTCGGTAATAGTGTCGCGCATCAGCGGGATAGCCGGCCGTCTCGCGACGGCTATACCGAGGTGAGCTACCGTGATGTAGAACGTTGCGAAACCCTTGACGAGGTCACAACACGACGGGTTTTTGAGGGTTTTGATGTGACCTATGAATACCTTGGCCGCGTTTATACGACCCGCATGGCTCGCAAGCCCGGCAAAGAGCTGCAGTTATCAGTGCAATTCTCGCCAATCGAACGCTAGAGCGACGTTGCAATATAGATGCATGAGTGGCGGCGCGTGTTGTACCATGGCGCCCGAACCTTTCGAAAGGGCCGCTGGCGGCTGTCGGGTAACTGGCGCAGCCGTATACTCTATGCTGATTAATAGGATCTTTATGACACGTTCAGGTTTTTGCAAAAAATGTTTGGCGCTGAGCCTTGGCTTGATGGTGTCTTCTATGGCCGGTGCACAAGTCAGCAATGAAATTGATAAAGGGCGTGCCGCGGAAATAGCCAAAGAAAGGTATGGCGGCCAACTTTTTGGCAAGATTAAAAAGCTTAAGGCGGACGATGGCTCAACGCTTTACGAAGTGCGCCTGGATGATCGAGGCCGAATGACGATTGTCTACGTTGATGGTCGCGGCAATATCACACAAAAAAAATAAAGGAGCGTCGATATGCGTTTGCTCGTCGTTGAAGATGAGGCTGCAATCCGCAGCCAGTTAGCTGAGTTTTTGGGTGGTTTGGGCTTTGCGGTTGATGTTGCGGCCGATGGTCGCGAGGGGCTCTATTTCGCTAAAGAATATGACTACGACTTGGCTATCGTCGATATCGGTTTACCGGAAATCGATGGTATCGAGATGATCACACAAGCTCGCTCGGCGGGCAAAAGCTACCCCGTGTTGATTTTGACCGCGCGCGGAAACTGGCAAGATAAAGTCAAAGGCTTAGAAGCGGGCGCGGACGATTATTTAGTAAAGCCGTTTCACAATGAAGAGCTAAGAGCACGGGTTAACGCCTTAATTCGTCGCGCGTCTGGGCACTCCAAACCACAGCTTGAATTTGGCCCTGTGACTATTGATACGGCGGCTAAGCAAGTATTGTTAAATGGCACCGAGGTTGAGCTAACCAGCTACGAGTACAACACGGTGGAATACCTCGCCCATCATGCCGGCGAAGCTATTTCGAAAACTGTGTTAACCGAGCACCTTTACCAACAAGATTTTGAACGCGACAGCAATGTGATCGAGGTATTTATTGGGCGCTTGCGCAAAAAACTCGACCCCAAAGGCGAGTTGCAATTAATTACCACCATTCGCGGTCGCGGCTACCGCTTTAATGCCCAGTTAGCCACAGAGCCGGCTAACTCTGCTAATACAGATAGCGCCAGTTAGCGGTGATACTGATAGAGCATTTATATTGCTTGCCAATGTTGCGCGCTAGCACCGGCCATCGTTGGCGGTAATTGGCTTATGTCTTTTGCCCAGCGCTTAAGTTTACCGACGCTTTCTGTGTCTTCTTTAACTACTCGCCTTTTTATTGCGTCGGTGGTTTTACTGCCGTTTTTGCTGGGCTTTAGTGCCACCATGCTCGACTACGCGTTTAAACTTAGCTTAGAAACCGCAGAGCGAGACGCGTTGCGTAGCCAGGTGTATTTATTGCTGGGGGTTGCAGAGCCCGGTAGTAAAACGCTCGAGATGCCGCCGGCACTGACTGAGCCTCGATTTGGTGAATTGAATTCTGGCTTGTATGGCTGGATCGTCGATGGTAACAATAATGTTGTATGGCAATCGCGCTCCACCGATTTAATCCCCGCTGACTATTTTCCCGAACTCACAGCGCCTTTCGAGGCCGGTGTTCGAGATTTTTTTAGCAGCCAATTTAATGCCGATGATTTTTATTTAATGACCTATGACACCATTTGGCCTATCGCGGGCGAAGATGCGCGCTTTCGCTTTGCTGTAGCGCATAGTCAGTCTGATTTAAAAGCGATTTTAGCCGCCTACCGCGAGCGCTTATTGATGTGGGTGGTTGGCTTGGCGGTGTTATTAATTTTGGTGCAAACCTTGATCGCCCGCTGGGGTTTGCAACCGCTGCGAAGATTGGCGCGGGATTTAGAATTGGTCGAAGCGGGTAGAAGCCAGTCGTTGTCGGGGCAATATCCCGCGGATATTCGGCCGGTTACCGAAAATCTTAACAAGGTGCTGCGCGCCGAACACGCTCAGCGCGAGCGCTATCGTAATACCCTGGGCGACTTAGCCCACAGTTTAAAAACGCCTTTGTCGGTGGTGCGTGGGCAGCTCGAAATGGCGGACAGCAACCACCAAGACATCATGCCTGTGGTGGATGATCAAATAAGCCGAATGAGCATGATTATCGATCACCAATTGCGACGCGCCAGTGCTCAGGTTACGCAAAATGCCGTCTATGCGCGGGTAATGGTGCGGCCATTAATTGAACGTTTGACCGGCGCCATGCAAAAGGTTTACGGCGATAAAGCCCTTCAAATAGACATTAAAATTGCGGCGGATTTACCCTTCTCTGGAGACGAGGCCGATCTTATGGAAATGACCGGTAATTTAATTGAAAATGCCTGCAAGTATGGTAAATCGCGGGTTATGATTAGCGCATCGATAACCGACGATGATTTGAATATTTTAATCGAGGATGATGGTCCCGGCGTCTCTGAAACCATTAAAAGCACCATCTTAACGCGCGGCGCGAGAGCCGATACGGCGACTTCCGGCCAGGGTATAGGGCTTTCTGTTGCCGTAGATATTTTAAGTAGCTACGGGGGGAGTCTACAAATTAGTCGCTCTGAGCTTGGGGGGGCGAGCTTTAATTTGTCGTTACCGGCTCACGGTGATAGTTAGCGCCTTCTCGACATCGATGTGTGCCATTGGCTACTCTGCTAAAGCATGGGTACTATTGAAGCGCCCTGGGAAATTCTGCTCGTGCATTTCCGAACACCTTGCGCCCCCCGCAAGAGCCGGTGCTTCAATACCCAGAAAATGGTCAATCAGCACCCGTTCACAAGGTTGATGTTTATTTAGCGGAATAGTTGCTCTGAATTAAAAGTGGAAGTGGGCTGACGCCCGACTGAGTAGATATAAGTTATGTTGGAAAAATCCCGTTTTGAAAAACTGATGGAGCGCACGCGATGGTTGCGGTGGATGCAGTTTGCCATCGCTATTACCGTGTTTTGTTATGCGGCTCTGTCGCCGGTACCGCCATTAATCA
>DATBNJ010000166.1:0-2543 GCA_036554385.1 Marinagarivorans sp.
AGCTAATGCTCGCAAGGTAAATCAGTGTGACGGCAGCGCTGATATTCATAAATAGCGACAACCTTGCCGATGTTTGCTCGCTTTCTAGGCGCAGCGCCGCCGCCTGTGAAAGAGCCGCTTCGCCAGCTTTGTCATAGATAACTCTCAGCGCTTGAAAGCTTTTATTAGTGGCTTCGAAACTGGCTCGGTCTAACGAGTCAAAGATGGCGAGGCTTTCCTCATCCCACTGGGTAAATCGCCTATCAAACTCTTGGGTGTGGGCTAAAACATTGGGGTATTCGCGCATCATGGCGTTAAAGCTGTTCATTCGGTCTTTGGCTTGTTCGCTGTTTTCCGAGTAATCTTGCCGTCCAAGCTCGCGTTGCTCGGGGTTTAGTACCGATTTTAGCAGCGCAAGCCGCGCCTGGTAGAGGTCCCGGTCTGCGTTGAGCACCCCAGATATAGATGGTACAAATTGCTCTGAGATGACGGTGGATTGATGCTTGAGCGCGTTTGCATTCAGTTGGCTCACCACGACAAACAGCAAGACCACTAGGCACGCAGCAACCAGCGGGAACGACATTTTTTGCCGAATTGAGAGGTGTTTCATAATTTGGGCTCCTTGCATATCGCTACGGACGATGAGCTGCTACGTATATAAGGGTAGTTTGCGATAGCCGGTCGCTAAGCGTGCAGCGAACGCCGAGACGCTGCGTACACGAGGCTGAGGGCTTCACATTAACCGTCAATCAGCTTAAATTTACTAAAGTGTAGATCGTTTTTTGAGCGGCTGGGTGGTTTTGAGCAAATTCTCAGTCGTGGTGGCTTAATGGGTCGTTGGATGATCCTTAGCTGGAAAGCCTGCTACCTACTTCGTGGAAAGCCTACTGCCTACCATTGGTGGCGTTTTGTGCACTAGGCTGTCTAAAAACTCGACCGACAGTCGATTTGCGGTAGTATTTTCTTCCCAAAAAACTGTTTTTTTTGGGGGGCGTTAGCTTGCGGCTGAGGTGGAGCGCAAAGACAGCGGTGTCTTTTGCGTGTTATCTGGGGGGATTAACGCCACAGATGTTGGCTGCTGCCAACTCGGTCACGGATGACAGTGTTTGATCTTGGTAGTATCCGCCAGTGAGAAATAAAAAAGTTGGCGGTACTGAGTTTACGGCCAGTAAAGACATTCTGGGAGCTCTTAAATATGAGGAAGCGCTATGAATAAAGTTTTAACCGTGGGGTTGTTATCAGCAGCTCTGTCCGCTTGTGTTGGTCCCGTGGACGAACCGAGCTCGAGCAGCTCTGGTACCCAGTCATCAGATAATGGTCAACCAAGCTCTAGCAGCGTCACTACGGTTTCCAGTAGCTCGGCGCCAGTGGTATCGAGCAGCTCGGCTGCGCCTGTTTCTAGTAGCAGTGTTGCTACTTCGTCAGAGCCAGCATTCACCGGTAACGCCGCACAAGGCAAGGCGGCTTTCGACACCAACTGTGCTGGCTGTCATAGCGATTCCGATAACGATGGTTATTTCGGCGGCTCTGGCGACGATAGAAAAATTGGTTCAGTCGACCCTGATGCGCTAGGCATGCCAAGCATGTCCGCCCCTTACGATGGGAACTCTGTCATTGCCTTGGCATCTTTCATTAGTACTGAAATGGCACCTGCTAGCTGCGATAGCACTTGTGTTGATAACACTGCTGCTTACATTTGGTCTCTGCGCGACGGGCAACCGGGTGAGAGCGCTGTGGCAGCCTCTTGTGCCAACCCTAACGACGTGCACTACGGTAAGCGAGTATTGAGCGTGTTGACCTCGTATGAGTACAACAACTCGTTATCCAAGCTTTTTGCAATGCCACTACCTGCTGATTATTCTTCGCCAGCAAAAGTTACGCCGGCTGCCGAGGTGGCGCGTTTGCCAAATAACTCGATTACCAGTTTGGATGGCAATCGCCTAAACGAGTTCTACGAAAACGCGGGTGAGCTCATTGATTGGGTTATGGAAAATCCTGCTGCGCTTCCATTCGCTTGTGATGACGCAGTGTCATGTGCGAACGACTTTATTACCGAGTTCGCCTATGTCGCTTACCGTCGCGCTTTGAACGACGAAGAGCGTGCAGAAATCACCGATATTTTTGAAGGTGCACCCGATATTGAGTCAGGCCTGCGCTGGGCATTGACGACGGTATTGATGTCGCCAAACTTCTTGTACCGTTCTGAACTGGGTACTCAGGTAGCTGAGTTACTTGCCAACCCTGTGGTTGCGCCGGGTACGGATTATGACTTCGAAGGTGAGCCAACGGTAATTGATGCTGTCGGCAATATCGGCACCTACAGCGAAGGCGCCAGCATCTCGAGCGAAGATTGGGCGGGTAATAACCTCATTGCTGTAACAGTAAGAGGTACTCAGCGCTCGGATGGTGCTTGGCCGGTGTTGGGTGTTGGCCCTTACGATGGTTGGTTTGAGTTTATTGAGATCAACCACACGGGTTATCGCACTTATTATGTTGAAGTGGATGCTGGATTCAGTGGTAATGTTGGCTTTGTCTACCGCCCAGACTTCGGCGATTTGAATCAT
>DATBNJ010000204.1:0-2979 GCA_036554385.1 Marinagarivorans sp.
CGGGTTGTAATCGCTGCCGACCAGCTGATCATTTATCGACAAAATCACCTCTTCAATGTTGCCGTCGGTATCGGCAGCATTGGCCACAACATCTAATGAGGAGCCAACCGGCAGGCGCAAGTTTTCCGCCGGCGCCGCAAAGGATACGGTTGGGAAATCATTTCGCACAAGTACTTCGAAGGTCACCTCCCGAGCTGTTGTAGCACCTCGGTTATCGGTAGCAACAGCCCTTAGGATGTAAAGCCCGGCATTAAGATCTTGCAACGCGGGCAGCAACAACGAAGGCCATTTAAACGGCGGATTCGACAAGACGGCCAAACGCTGATTATTCAATAACAATAATACGCTGGTGATTTGGCCATCGCTATCGCTCGCATCGACACTCACGTCCACAGAGCTACGAAACGGCAAAACATCGCCATCAAGGGGGAAGGTAAATTCGAGTGAGGGTGCAGTATTGACCGCAGCATTTGCCGTCACGGTTATCGTATCGCTGCTTTTTGCCCCTTGCGCGTCCTCTGCGACCAACCGCAGGTCATAACTGCCGGCATCGAGCAAGTTCAGTACATTCGCCGGCCAGCGGTACGGCGATTGGGTTAGGCTCGACGACAGCACATCATTGATGTAAAGGCTGACACTGGCTAGATTACCGTCGTCATCGCTAGCCGCAGCCTCTATAGCGAGGGCATTGCGCCCCTGATCAAAACTGTGCCCATTGAGCGGCGATGTAAAACTAACCTCGGGCATCGCATTCACCGCAGCAACGGAGCTTGACGCAGCGCTAGTACTGCTCGAAGTCGCCACCGACGAGGAAGAAACACTGTCGTTCCCAACGCAAGCGCTCAGTGCAAGCGCCACCACGGGAAAAAGCGCACGAACAAAATAAGAGATCTGCATATAAAGCCCAAAAGGTCGATAATTTTATCGACAACATTATCGTCAGTGCTTGAAGGCACGCAAGTCAGCAGCACTGCAATTAGTCGTCTAAATGCCCGCAGTGTTAAGTGGCGCTCACTCTTGCTCAACTAACGATTTTAAAATACCGGCAAGCTATCGCTATCCCCGACTCTTGCCACTAGGGTGCAATGCTTTAAGGCGCTCGTAAGCTGTTTTTATTGCGACAAAACGATCGGCATCGCCACCTTTGTCGGGATGGTGACGTGCAGCGAGTTGACGATAGGCTTGCTGAATGTCGGACCAACTCGCATCAGCGGCCACCTCCAGCACCTCATAAGCAGAATCGGCGCGCTGGTACGCCTCGTACTTAACCCAGAAATCCGCCAGTAGTTTCCCAACGCTGGACGTAGTCGCTTGCGCTAAGGTTTGCAGATCATCATAAAATTCAGCCAATAATGCATCACTGGCTACGGCTACACGATAAGCCTGGTTATCGCTGGGGGCTAACGGGTGAAACTTTATATGCATTAATTCAAAAGTGACCGCCCACCCTCGCTGGGTAAACTGCTCGCGCAACCGGTAGCAGCAGCGGCGAACCATAAAATGCTTAGCAAACAACGACAAAGTCGCTGGTTCGTCAGCCAAGCCCTTAAAATACCCTTTGGTATCTAAAAATTGAATCAATACATATTCATCGATTGACACCGCCGAGCAGGCAACGACTAGTTGCTTTTTTATATACTCAAAGAGTTGCGCTTCAATTTCCGCCAAATCTAAATGGTGCAGCCACTGCGCTAACATACCAAGCCTTTTGTTAATGGGCGTTACCTAGAGGGTTTAGCCGTCGCAGCGGCATTTGCGTTTTGCTGCTGAATGAGTGCTTTTAACTCAGCGAGTTCGGCGCGAATGGTCTGCAATTGGTCTAACTCTTCCTTATGCAGTTCACCGGCGTTCTCCGTCGACTGCTTTTGCCGCTCTTCTTCAAGCACATTAACAACAATCCCAATTACCATGTTCAAAAATACGAACGCGGTAAAAAAGATAAATGTCAAATAAAAAATCCAACTAAAAGGATACTGCACTTGCGTTTCGTACATCACATCAGTCCAGTCCTCAAAGGTCATTATCCTAAATAGCGTCAGCATACTTATGGCAATATCGCCCCACAGTTCGGAATTAATTGCGGCAAAAAACGTACTGCCCACTGCAGCGTAAATATAAAAAATAATAAACAGCAGCAACATCACATAGCTCAGCTGCGGCAACGCTTTAAGCAGGGAGTTCAGCAGCATACGAAGCTCGGGGATAATCGAGATCATGCGCAACACACGAAAGATCCGAATTAAGCGCCCGACAATAGCCAGCTCACTATCATCAATGGGGATTAAACTGACAGTAACGATAACAGTGTCAAAAATATTCCAGCCGCTTTTAAAGAAGTTCTTTTTTACAGGCTCAGCGAGAAAGCGAATCACAATCTCGATAAGAAATATAATAGTGATTAACCAGTCCAAAACGATGACTAGTTTGTTAACAAAAGGCGGAATAGGATAGGTTTTAACGCCTATCACTAACGCCGAAAAAACAATAATACTAATAACAAACCATTCAAACAGCTTATTGTGCCGTATGCGAAAAAACAGATTATTATTCGACCCTTCTGGATCAACCATCGATGACATGCCTGACATAAATACCTACAAAATCAAACAGGTGGACAATAAAAACCGCGACGAGTTAAACCCGCCGCGGCCTGATGATTCACTTATGGGCACCTCTAAAAAATGCACTTTTTACGCGATAGCGGCGTCACCGGCTTTTACTCCTCGGCAGTATGCTCCTGCACTGCTCTAATAAAGTACATCCTGTACCGATGCGCGCTCAACCGCCTGAATCCGTTCAGCCGTCTTGGCGGTATTTATTGCCTTGGATAGCATCTATGCTGGCAACGCAGGATAAACCGCCTTCCCTTGCCTTAAATTTTTAGAAGCGCCCTTAGGGCACCTCTAAAAATGCACTTTTTACGCGATAGCGGCGTCAGTTCCGTCCTCGAATCCTCATTTACCCCACGTAAACTGCGGT
>DATBNJ010000263.1:0-6083 GCA_036554385.1 Marinagarivorans sp.
CCATTTCCACTGCGTTAGCGCCGACAACACCACCGCCAAGCACAATAACCATAGCGGGCGCCGTACCAGGCACGCCCGCCATTAACACGCCTTTGCCGCCAACGGGCTTGGTCAATGCCATCGCCGCCGCCTGAATCGCCAAGCGCCCAGCTACCTCTGACATAGGCTGCAACAATGGTAAACGCCCGTGACGATCGGTAATGGTTTCGTAGGCAATAGCCGTAACGCCTTTGTCACACAGCGCGTAGGTCAGCTTTTTATCAGCCGCTAAGTGCAAATAACCCAAAAGCAGCTGACCGGGCTGCAGCCACTCACATTCCTCGGGCTGAGGCTCTTTAACCTTAACAATCAACTCGCACTGGCGGTAAAGCGCTTCGGCCGAAGGCTCAATATGGGCGCCAATTTTTTCATAGGCCTCGTCACTGCAGCCCAAAGCAGCCCCTGCACCGCTTTCAACCCAGACCTCGTGGCCTGAGGCGACGCAAACGGACACACCGGCAGGCATCATGCCCACGCGATATTCGTGATTTTTTATCTCTTTGGGGATACCGATGCGCACAGACACCTCCTTACCGTTTTATCTTAAGCTTAGCGCAGACAAGGCTTATCACATAGCCCGCAACACGGCATAATAGCGCGCATTCATTTAATCACGACACTCATGATGGGCGCAGACCATCGCGCTCGCAACAAGTAGAACAAGAGAGCACCCATGGGAAGAACCTACGAAAACCGCAAAGCCTCTATGGCGAAAACCGGCGCCATGAAAACCAAACTGTACTCTAAGTACGGCAAAGAGATTTACGTTTGCGCCAAGAATGGCGGCTTCGATCCAACCGCTAATCTCAGCCTACGCCGCCTTATTGAGAAAGCCAAAAAAGATCAAGTTCCCAGCCACGTAATCGATAAAGCAATAGATAAAGCCAAAGGCGGTGGCGGCGAAGACTATATAACCGTGCGCTTTGAAGGCTTTGGCCCTGGCAACTGCATGGTAATCGTTGACTGCTTAACCGATAACAATAACCGCACCTTTGGCGATGTGCGCACCTGCTTTAATAAGGCCAAAGCGAAATTGGGCGCCCAAGGCTCGGTGGCTCACATGTTCGATCATCGTGCCGTTTTTAGCTTTAAACACGACGATGAAGACGCGGTATTAGAAGCTCTAATGGAGCACGACGTCGACGTTGCCGATATTGAAAACGAAGGCGGCACAATCACCGTATTCGCGCCTCAAACGGACTTTTTTAAAGCCAAAACCGCACTTGCAGAAGCCTTCCCAGAGCTCACCATTGAGGTTGAGGAAATCACTTTTATTCCACAACTTCACACCGAGCTAAAACCCGACGACGTCGAGGTGTTCGATAAGTTTTTGGACATGCTCAACGATTGCGATGATGTGCAAGAGGTATATCACAACGCCGAGCTGCCCGACGAAGAATAAAGCAACTACCGCATTTTTAGCGGTGGTTGCTATGACAGGCAGCTACGACACGCTGCTAATGAGCAGCGCTGTCGGCCGCTTTTGCCATCTGCTCAAGGATTTGACCAAACAGCGCGGTGACTGCATCCTTCGCTGAAACCCCTTCTGGCATTTCAGCTTGAAGCAACTGCGCCATCAAATAAATACTCTTTTCGCCGTCAACTAAATCCAACACCTTGCCAATAAATTCGTGCCCTCTTTCGCATTGAAAGTCTATTTTGGGTACTGGCAAGTGATGCATCACCAACCAGCCAGGCGTTAGCCAGGCCGACGTATTCCCGGGCTTAGGTAATGGCCGAGCCTTTTCTAGCTTCTTAGCGTTAAACGAAAAAATTTGCTCGTAGTGATAGCGCGCATTGAGTGGCGACACCATATGCTCAACCTCGTCGACCGACTGTTGCTCTACCTCAAAACCCGACATTTCAGCAAAGTCGAGAATCTCTTCGGCCGAGTACTTTTTATCAAACGGCATAGTGCGCGAATACAATAACGGCCCAGTATTAATCCAGCGGCCACCCGGTTTAAGCAAATAGGTAATTACGCCAATTAAGTCTTTAACATCGCCGCCGGTAACATCGAGCAACCAAGAGGTCACAATAGTATCAACGCTATTTTCGCGCAGTGGCATATTCCACACATCCGAACCCAAGGCATACCAGTTAGCGCGAGCATTGTTTTCGTCCTTAGGCGGCTGCATCACCCAAGGTTTATTAAACGGATAGCCAATCTGGGGGTAGGTGTACAACTCCGGCAAGGTAATCACCTTGCGCTCTTTAATCAGGTCCTGCGCGCAAGTTAACAAAAAAGGGTTTAAATCGGATGCGATGGTGAATTCTGGCGCCAAGCGCTCATGCAAGTCCCAACTCAACCGCCCCGCCCCAGCACCCAATACCAACATTTTACCGGGCTTCGGGTCAGACCAAATATTCAACACGCGATTTAAGTTGGCATCGTTGGCATGGGTTTCAAAATATTTGCTCGGTTCGTTGTCCCATGCCCAATCGCGAAGAATATGGTGATAATACTCGGTAGGGTTGTCCACCGTATTTTGCTCGTACATAGGGTCTAACTCGGCAACCAAGCCGGACTCACTAAATTGCGCCAAAATCACGTTGAGGCTCTGCTCCATAGATTCATACGCTTGCTCAAGGCGGTCTCGTGTCAACGCTGATAGATCATAGCCCTGCAATGTATAGTCAAGATTTTCCAACGCTTCACCGCCCTGAGCCTCCATCATCGCCATTTGATGCTGCCACAGCTTCTTTTGCTGGACACCAGAGGTAAAAACGCAAGGAATATTGCCAAGTTCAAAAAACTCACTGCGGCAATTGTTACACACCTGCCCTTCAAGCTCGGTGGCGCAGACGGGGCAAATCAACATGCCCGGTGGAAAATTAAACGCTTTTTTGTCGGTCATGACTTGCCTAATTGTTATTTAAAATAGAACACGGAACTCTGTTTTTAGCTTAACAAAAAAAGCCCCATCACGGTAAAGTGACGGGGCTTTTCATTCAGATAAAATAAATTAAATTATCAGCTTTAAGAGCCTAACAAGTCGACATCAGCACCCGTGGCGCCACGAAAATCCACCTCAGCGCCCAAGCCTTTGGCAACTTCAAAGTGAAAGTCACGCGTCGTTGCACCGGTCGACTTAGACGAAAAGCCATTTCTGAAGTCGGGCAAGCCAGAGGCCATCAAAAATGGCGCATTGGTTGAAGCATGCGAAATACCGTTACCAAAGCAGCTCACTTGACAGAATACCGTACTGTCTATTAACCGGTTGCCGTTTGAATCGGTATTATCGCGCAGCTGCTCAATGAAGTACGCAGGAACCTGGAATTTCTCCGTCATCATGGGATTCCAAACACTCGCACCACCCGAGTGAGCAGCGCCATGCCCATCGTGACCGCGGTAGGTCCAACCAGCGCCGTTGTGGGTACCAATTTGCAATACACCCACGCGTGTCAAATCACACTTAAACGCGGCAATAATAATATCGACCTGCAACTTGGCGTGATCGACCATGCCCGCGTTAGTGGAATCATCATAGCCACCAGGAATTGACGGCCGACAAGCATCTAGATCCGGCGCTTCGGCCGTTGCCTGCTCGGCAATCCGTCGTTCAATGGCTTCAATCGCCGAGAAGTGCCTCTCTAAACGCTCAAATTCAGCCGAGCTCAAACGGTTTTTAACGCTTTCAATCGCACGTTTTTGGGCATTAAAGGCTTTTTGGTAAGTGTCGTCAGTGCCCACTTCCGGTAACGCACCAAAAAATCTGCCAAGGGCTTGCTGAGGGTCGTCGATGGGTGCGCCTTCGCCAATTACCACGCCAGCACCCAAGCCAGACTCAGTGGCGTTGGAACCCAAAAAGATAGTACTGAAGTAACTGCTGGGCCCCAAAATAGGCCCTAACTTGCCATCGGCAGTCGTACCCGGACTGTAGTTGCCACCCAGTGCTTGGCGAGCACCGCCGTGACCGGCCACTTCGGTATCAACACCGCGGAAGTTACAAATATCAGCAACGGATGCGTAGTGTATTGATGATGCACTCATTGTGCCTGCATCACGCGGTCTCCAGTCGCTTGGCGAGCCGCTGTGCACATAACAGTACACAACACGTTTGGGGCTTTCTTGCGCTTGTGCATAGCGCGCCGTCATAACCCCACCCAAAAGACTGGAGTAGCGCAATGTTGAAGAAGCGACGCCTGATTTGGCAACCAAGTCTAGAAAGCTGCGACGGTCCTTTTGAACTCGACGAGTTTGTGACTCAATCGCCTTTTCGCTGACCGGAGTTTTTTTAGTAAATTTCATAAACATAACCTTTTTGTGGCTATTACGACGGAGCGACCAGCGCTCCGTTGCAAAACATATTATTTACGGAAGCGGAAACCATCTGACATAACGATAGCTTTAAGCACGTCGCGCGGACTCTTAGTCTGATTATATGCAGCCTGAGCTTCACTATGCAGGCACGCCAACTCAGACGCTTGTGCTTCGGTGATTCCGTAAAAACCTGTTTCCGCTGAGTCTAGGTAAGCACGATCCAAAGAAAAGCCTAGCGCATAACGGGCTGTCTTCTCGATCAAACACTCGCCAATACCGGGCAGTTCGTTTTCTACAATCACTTTACCTAAGCTTTTGGCGCCACTAAACGGTAAGCCATCGCCCACTTCTTTCGCGGCATCAGCTTCTTGATATGACAGCGTGCCCGTTGCGTTGTAAGCATATAGGAAGCTGCCTTGGTTAACCGCATCAACTGATGTGTTAGGCGTACCTTCAGGCAACACAGCAGGCGGTATCTCTGGGTCCTCGAAACTCACCAATTTCAAAGCATCTTGGACCACATTACCATCCACAATAGGACGCAAACGACCGACATTGTCAAAGTCATCCATACCAAACAGTGGGTTAATCAAGGCGTTATGGCAGGTAGCGCAAGAAGCACCGGGGATATTGGTCTGAATGTCATACCATTCTTCGGTCGACAGCGTACCTTCGGCAAGCCGCTGTTTAGCAAAGGCTTCTGCATCCATCCGCTCTTGAGTGTCTTCTAGGTTTGTCGGCAGAGGGATCGCCTGACACAAAACATCTTGACGGAAGTGCGCAGAACGCTGAATGGGCGAGGTGTAGTCCATGTGCGCGTTATAAGCCATAAAGCCGCCCGAAGCGATCACACCACCACGGCGCGTACCTGTTGTATCCACGTACTCGAAGTCACCGTGGGTGGCGCCACCTTGGCCATTCATGCCGTAAAACTCAGCAAGCGTGGCGTCCAAGAAGGTAAAGTCGCCCGCGTAAATGCTGGGAAAGTCGCCGTTGTAGAAAACGTGCTTATACATCTCACGAATTTCCTGCATCATCGACTCTCGCACCTCAGGGCTGAATTCATCGACGTTGCGCGTCTTGCCTGTTAGGCCGTCAGTTCTAAACCACTTGCCAGCCAATCGAGCCACATGCTCGCGACCAAGATCAGAGTCGATCAGCGCGTCAACATGTGCTTCGCGGCTCGCTTCATCAACCAACTCGCCCGCTACAGCAGCGTCCAGTAAAGACTTAGATGGGCCAGAGCCCGTTAACGCGAAAGACAGTGCAGAGGCGTACTCGTAAGGGTCAAGAGCATAAGCCGTTTGATCTGCAGCCATTAGTTTTTCGACGTCGTCCTGCACCGGTTCTGATTGACCCAAAACGCCAACGGTGAGAGAAGCAACTTCGAGAGGAGCCATATCATAATTGTTACCAATATTGGCATCGTGCAGGAAGTAAACCGAGCCAGCCGCCTGTTCGATAGTCAAGTAGTGGGTCCTAAAACCACTGTGGTCCACCAAAATCTGAGCAACATTTTCGTTGACGCCGTTGGTATTAGTGCCAATAGTCAAGGTGGGCCAGTCTCCAGTGCGCGAGTTTTGTTGTCCTCTAACACTAATGGCAACAAGATCGTTTCCAACCCAAGTGTAATTAAGCTCTGTACTATTACCAACACTGATACGCTGATATGGGGTGATACTCAAGTCTTCAAAGGTTGAAGGAGTGCCTTGAAAATCATAATCCGTACCCGGCGCAACCACAGGGTTGGCAAGTAACTCAGCTACCTGAGTACCCAGTT
>DATBNJ010000269.1:0-2515 GCA_036554385.1 Marinagarivorans sp.
GACTGGGGCAAAATGGTGACGCCAAAGCCAGAGGCCACCATGTGCTTTAACGTTTCCAGCGAGCTGCCTTCGGCGGCGGTGCGAATTAAACCGCTGGGGTCGCTAGCCTGCTGGCGCAGATTGGGCAAAGCGTCGAGTACCTGGTCGCGAAAACAATGGCCTTCGCCGAGTAACAGCACATTTTGGTCCGTGAGGCTTTCGGGCGAGATGCTGGTCTGCGCGGTTAGCGGGTGGTCGCTTGCCATTTGGACGACGAAGGGCTCTTCGTAAAGCTTTTGCGTAACCACGTCGGGCTCGGTAAACGGCAGGGCAACGATAATGGCGTCTAACTCACCTTGGCGAATGCGCTTGCGCAGTGTCGCGGTATAGGTTTCATCGACGTACAGTGGCATTTTAGGCGCCATTTTTCGAATGGCGGGAATAATGCGTGGAATCAGGTAGGGGCCAATGGTAAAAATCGCGCCGATGCGCAGTGGCTCGCTTAAATGGTCCTGCGAATGACTGGCGATATCTTTGATGGCATTGGCTTGCTCTAACACCCGTTGCGCTTGCTGGATAATCTGCTCACCGACCGGGGTCGGATACACGCGCGATTTAGAGCGCTCAAAAATCGCCGTATTAAGTTCTTCCTCCAAGCGTTTGACGGCGACACTCAAGGTCGGCTGCGCCACGTGACATCGGTCAGCCGCTCGGCCAAAATGCTGTTCTTGTGCCAAGGTAACAATGTAGCGTAGCTCTGTGAGTGTCATAGTGTGTACCTACCGTTGTGTACCTATTGTAACGGCGCGGCCAAATTTAGGGCGGCAGCGCTTATATTAATACCGTGCGATGATGGCGAGTGGTAGCCAAGCTAATTATCAAAACTATCGCGGCGTTCATCTTAATAGATAAGAGTAAAGTATTGAAATGGCAAATTCACAGATTGTTTTTGCGGGCGCAGGCGATCTTGCGGCGCGCGCAATGGACTATTTAGCGGCATCGAGCCAGAATGTGACCTTTACCGGCGTTGCGCGCAGTGCAAAAAAGTTTGCCCACGGGCAACTGTTACAAGGCGATTTAACGCAGGCTGCGACCCTCGAGCAGCTGCGCGCACTGGCACCCAAGGCTATAGTGGTGACGCTAGTGCCCAATGGTCAAGGCGCTGATGGCTACCACCGCGGTTATATCGAACCGCTGCAAGCCCTTGTGAGTCAGGCCAAAGCGTGGCCACAGCCCCCGTTAATCATTTTTGCCTCCAGCACGGGTGTTTACCATCAAACCGATGGCGAAATCGTCGACGAAACCAGCCCAACCGAGCCCGCAAGTTACAGTGGCGCGTGCCTGTTACAGGCAGAGCAGCTGCTGGCCGATAGTGGCCTGCCTTATTGTGCTGTGCGCTTTGGCGGCATTTACGGGCCTGGGCGCGACTTTTTAATTCGCCAAGTGCAAGACGGCAAAGGCGGCGGCCCCGACTACACCAACCGCATCCACCAAGACGATGCCGGTCGCTGTCTCGGGTTTTTAGTCTCAAGCAACTTGGCGGGTAAACCGCTGCCGACTTGTTTGCTCGCCTGCGACAGCGAACCGGCACCGTCAAATACCGTGCGCGCGTTTATCGCACAGCAACTCGGGCTAAACCAGAATCACTTAACGCCTTCACCGTCTGGCCGCGGCGGCAATAAACGGTGTAGTAATGCGCGCTTATTGTCGTTGGGTTTTGTTTTGCAATACCCGAGTTTTAGGCAGGGGTATGGTGACATGGCTAGGTTGGGCTGATGGTGCTGGTGTAATCATCTTGGGCTTGCTTGCGCGAGGCGCGTTAATCTTGCTCTCCAATAGTGAAAACCGGTTCGGCTAACTAACAGTGACGCTCACTCTATATTCCGATCCTTGGTCGCTGCGCACGCGTTCCCTACGCGTGAGGGCTGGCGAAATCAATTTTCGACGGGTTTTTTAGGGGGTTGATCGTTTGGGGTTGGCCCCTGAGGAAATGATGGGGTATGAGTGTGTGTTCCCGTAAGTTACTCGGTTTTAGCGGAGAGCCCGCCGCGAATCGATTTCTCTGGCACGTTCAAGCCATCCATGGGCACTCCACACGCGTTCCAGACGCGTGAGGGCCTGAAAAATCGATTCCCGACGGCTTTTTTACGGGGTTGATCGTTGGGGTTGGCCCTTGGGGAAATGACGGGGTATGAGTGTGTATCCTCGTAAGTTCTGTTACAGCAGCCGTCATTTCTTTCGCTTGATATCGCGATAGAAGCTTTCATGTGCTCCCAAGGCCATCAGTTCAAGGATAAGGGCGCCATCATCAAAACTGTAACCCAGCAGAGTCAATTGCTTGTTCATCTTGAACATATGGACTCGCAGAAAGGCCAGATCTCCCTTCTTTTGCTCGCCAATGTTGGGGGTGGCCCTTGGGGAAATGACGAGGTATGAGTGTCTGTTCTTGTCAGTTACTCGGTTTTGGCTGAGAGCCCGCCGCGAATCGATTTCTCTGGCACGTTCAAGCCATCCATGGGCACTCCACACGCGTTCC
>DATBNJ010000168.1:0-15449 GCA_036554385.1 Marinagarivorans sp.
TCTGGCCTGGAGGTGGTGGCGTTTCAGGTTAAAAACCCGCTAGTTGCCTAGCGTTACTTGATAAGTGATTCAAATAAAAGATGAATGTTCAGAATACAATCGCGTTTTACCGTCGCGCCGGCCACCGACTGGGTGCCTTGCTGGGTGTGTTTTTGCTGTGTATGAGTGCGGCCGGTGCTCTGGCGCAAGAAGACCCGTCGTTCTCGTTTAAAAAGCTACTAATGCCGGGCCCCGTTGCGGCCGGTCACGTCGAGTACGAAAAGCAGTGCGACATGTGCCACGGTGACGACAGACCTGCATTGTGCCGCGATTGTCACGAGGAAATCGACGCCGATATCCTTAACGAAGAAGGCTTTCACGGGCGCATGGCGGTTGCCAAAGAACTCGATTGTTTGGCGTGCCATTCGGAGCACTTGGGCCGCGATGGCGACATCGTCAACTTCGACCCAGATACCTTTAATCACGCCAATACCGATTATGAACTGACGGGTAAGCACACCGAGGTACAGTGCTCGTCCTGTCACAAACCCAGCGAGACCTATCGCGAAGCGCCCAGCCAGTGCTTTGATTGCCACCAGAAAGACGATAACCACAAGGGGGCCTTTGGCGAGGAATGCAGTGATTGTCATGTGACCGATAGCTGGAAAGATAACCGCTACGATCACTCCGAAACGGAGTTTGCGCTGTTTGGCCGCCACGAGGAAATTACCTGCGGCGCCTGCCACCCCGACCAAAAATATAAAAACACTCCGACCGAGTGTTACGCCTGCCATGCGGTTAATGATGTTCACGCCGGTGTGAATGGCCAAGAGTGCGATAAGTGCCACAAAGTCACCACTTGGGACGAGCTGGCTTTTGACCATAATGTCGATACCGACTTTAAACTAAAAGGTGGTCATGAAAATCTCAACTGTAATGCTTGTCACGAGCAATCGGGGTTTGAGAAACAGCCCAGTATGCGCTGTGTGGGTTGCCATATTAACGACGACAAGCACTTTGGCCGCAACGGCCGCGAGTGCGATAGCTGCCACAACGAAAACAGCTGGAAAAAGCAAAGCTTTGATCACAACGACGATACCGATTTTGAGCTACACGGTAAGCACGTAGCATTAAGCTGTGAAAGCTGTCACGGCACCGAGGATACCGACAAGGCGCTGCCTTCCGAGTGTATCGACTGTCACAGCGTTGATGATGTGCACAACGGCCAAGAGGGCAAACAGTGCGACCAGTGCCACAACGCCGAGGGCTGGCAGAGCAATGTGCGCTTCGACCACAATTTATCGTCTTTCCCGTTAATGGGGATGCACGCCATTACCAGTTGCGAGAGCTGCCACACCAGCAAAGAATTTCGCTCGGTCGAAAACACCTGCTATGGCTGCCACAAAGAAGACGACAGCCACAAGCTGGCGCTTGGCACTGATTGCGCCAGTTGCCACACGCCCAACGACTGGAGCCTGTGGATCTTTGACCACAATACCCAAACCGATTTTAAATTAGACGGCGCGCACGAAGGGCAACCTTGTAGCGCCTGCCACAACGAGCCCGCCAAAGACGGCGTTAAACAAAGTTCGGCCTGTATTGCCTGTCACGCGAATGACGACGAGCACAATAAGCGCTTCGGTCGCACCTGTGAGCGCTGCCATGTTACGGAGTCGTTTAAGGTGATTGGAGTACAAGCGCGATGATTCATGTTTTAACAAGGCGCGGTTTCAGCACCTTTGCCGCAATGCTGGGCCTATTGTTACTATTCGGTGTAAGCGCTGCCTACGGCCAAGAGGCAACCGGCAACCAAGATGACAGCGCCGCCAGCGAAGAAGTAGCAGAGTCGTTTACCTTTGACCACTTTGCCACCGGCTTTGCGCTCGAAAATGCCCATGCGCAAATCGACTGTGAAAGCTGCCACTCCCGTGGCCGCTTTGAAGGCACGCCGGTGGTATGCGCTGGCTGCCATATCGAAGGCGGTTTTGTCGAGGCTTCAGCCAAGCCGGTCAACCACATCCAAGCGACAAACAGCTGTGACGACTGCCACACCACCATGGAGTGGACTTTTGCGGTACAGGTTGATCACGCCTCGGTACTGGGTAGCTGTGAAAGCTGCCACAACGGCACAACGGCCATAGGCAAGCATCCGACGCATCTCGAAACCTCCAACCAGTGCGACGACTGCCATATTACCGCCAGCTTTAGCTTAGCTAACTTTGACCACGCTGGTGCGACCGGTAGCTGTATTGGTTGCCACGACGGTGTACAAGCGACCGGTAAAAACCCAACCCATATCAGTGCCACCAACGACTGTGAACTTTGCCATAGCACCACAGTTTGGTCGCCGGTGATTCGCGTGGATCACTCCGCAGTGACGGGTTCATGCGCAAGTTGTCACGACGGCTCACAAGCCACCGGCAAACCCGTTACTCACATTAATACCACCAATAACTGCGACGCCTGCCACGGTGTCAATGTGTGGTCGCCGGTGCTGCGAGTCGACCACATCGAGGTTAACGGCACCTGCGATAGTTGCCACGATAACGTCATTGCAGAAGGTAAACCGGCTGGCCATTACCCAACCCTCGGTCAGCAGTGCGATGCCTGCCATATCACCACCGATTGGGCGCAAGCGGTATACTCCCACGGCAATATCGATATGGGCTGTGTGGTTTGCCACGATAATAGGCTGGCACCGGGTAAAACGCCGACGCACTTGAATACCATTGACGCCTGCGAATTTTGCCACAACACCATTGTATGGACGCCTACCGTGGCGGTCGATCACACCGCGGTATTGGGCTCTTGTGTGAGTTGTCACGACGGTGTTAGTGCAACGGGCAAAGGCGTCGACCACATTACCGTGACCAACACCTGTGATGCTTGCCACGGCACCATTCAGTGGTCGCCAGTTGGCGTGGTTAATCACAGTGAGGTTTTAGGTGCTTGCGCAAGTTGTCACGACGGCGTAGTTGCACAAGGGCAAGGGCCCACACACCTGCCGACCGGTGCAATACCGTGTGACGCATGCCATAACACAACCGCGTGGCAGTAGTTTATGCGCGGTTTGATAACTCTAATAAAAATGAATTTTGTTGTGCTGCCTATGGTTTTAATTCGCAAAGTGCAAACCGTTGTTGCTCTGGCATTGTTGTTGGTGAGTACCTGGGCCTCGGCCTCTAATGAGGTGCTTAACGATTTAAATGTGGTTGAAACGCAAGACGGCACAGTGGTCGAAATCCGCT
Source organism: Marinagarivorans sp. (assembly GCA_036554385.1). Lineage (GTDB taxonomy): Bacteria > Pseudomonadota > Gammaproteobacteria > Pseudomonadales > Cellvibrionaceae > Marinagarivorans. The sequence goes on from DATBNJ010000168.1 coordinate 3,228, forward strand.
ATTTTCGACCACTTTTCTATGTTAGCCACTCGCCGGAAAAATCCGGTAGAAAGCTGACGGTGCAACTTCGCCAAAACAGTATCGACTTGGCCGCGGCGGCAGAGTTCGGCAACAACGAAGAGATGCTCATGTGGTCGTCGGCTTTTGGCGCGCCGGTCGATACGGTAAGCCTAGAGGATATTCACTCAGAAACTCCGACACTGATTGTGCGCTTCGCCAAAAAAGTAAGGTTTAGCGCCCGCCATGCCAGTGATCATCAGTCCATGATTATTGTTATAGAGCGCGACAAAAGCGAGGTCGTTAACGAGCAAGTGTTCGAAGAGCGCACCGAACTCTCGGTGAATCTCGTGACCAAGCTGAAGCCGCTCGACTTTGCGATGTCTGATCTATTAGACCGCGCCAATAAAGCCATGCTCGATGGCGACTACAGCCGAGCGGTGCAAATTTTTACCCGCATTCGCGCCGAAGGCAACGACGCCATTAAACCGCCGGTGCAAGAACTCATTGGTCTGGCCCGAGAATACAAAGGGCAAACGGCCCACGCCAAGGCCGAATATGAGCGCTACCTCGAAGATTACCCCAACGGCCAAGCTGCAAGTCGCGTGCAACAGCGGCTTAACGCCATTGTGACGGCATCTCACCTGCCCAAAGGACCCATCGCCGGTGGGGAATCTACTGAGAAGCAAGGCGGCTGGAATAAGCAAGTCTACGGCAGTTTTGGCCAGTATTACTTCCGCAATGAAATTCAAGTCGCTGATCAGTCGTCGCGCTTGTTGCGCTCGGTTTTAAGCAACGATTTAAATATGGTCGCGCGCATGCGCAATGAGCAATACGATTTTAAAGCACAGGTTTCTGGCAACTACCAGAAGGATCTCAACTCGGATACTGATCGCGATAGGTTTAACCCGAATACCTTGTCGATTGAGGGTCGTCAAAAAGATTGGGGCCTCTACGGTCGCTTGGGCCGCCAATCGCGAAACTCCGGTGGTGTCTTTGGCCGTTTTGACGGCGGCCATTTTGCTTATGAAGCGACGGGTGTTATTACCGTCAACGGAGTCTTTGGTTATCCCGTGGATTTTTCAAAGCGCGATGAAGTCAATGTGGATAAAGCCTTTTACGGTGCCAGTATTGATATTGGCACCTTGTGGGATGGCTGGGAGTTTAGTGGTTTTTACTTTAGTCAAGAAAACCAAGGCCTTTTGGATCGCGAAGCCATTGGTGGCGAGGTGCGCTACTTCGATGGCGAAAAATCACTTTTCACTCTGGTGGATTACGACATCTACTACGAAGAGCTAAACTTATTTATCGTCAACGGAACCTGGGCCATTAACGATGGTTTAACCGTTAATGGCTCTTATGATCGACGTAACAGCCCCATGTTAACCACGGGCTCGGCGGTGGTTGGTCAACGCGGCGATGAACTGGTCGACTTGGCAACCCGCTACACGCTGCCAGAGATCCTGCGTTTGGCACTAGATCGCACTGCGACCTTGGACACTTTAACCTTGGGGCTGAGCCAGCGTTTAAATGACAACTGGCAGTTTAATTTTTCGATGAATGCGTCCGATTACGGCGGCACCTTGGCATCCGGCGGGGTTGAAGCTATCGATGCCTACGGGCAAGATTTTTATTATTCCGCGCAGCTGGTTAGCAATCGTTTTATCAGCGACAGCGATAGCCTAATTTTAGGCGCCCGTTACGCCGATACGGATAGGGCGCAAACTTCGACGCTCGATATCAATTGGCGCATTGCCGCCACCGACAAACTCCGCTTAAATCCGCGCTTGCGGTTTGACTACCGCACCGATAATAGCTCCGATAACAGTCGCGTGGTGACGCGACCGGCATTGCGGCTTGATTATGCGGTGCGCCGCCGTATTAAATTGGAAATTGATTTAGGCTACGACCTGATTAACGAAACCTTTGCCGAGCAGGAAGTAGAGTCTACAGGGTATTATATTAATGCTGGGTACCGGGTGCAGTTCTAGTGTGGTGTATCAAATAGATAGTGCAAATAGAAAGCTCCTCGGTGGCCTGTAGCAAGGCGCGACCCGCGGGTAATAGTGGTTCTATGACCAAGGGGCGCAACGCCGCTACCGGCTGCTGAGGTACTTACCGAAGGGTGGGGTGCCGGAAATCTCAGTTTATATCACCGGCTTGCACTCAAATAGGCGCCCCATATATGTGTGCTATTTGTTTAATACACCGCACTAGCTCGCCTACTGGCGAAACCTGACTATTCTTGGATGATTCGCTTTTTCAGCCAGTAGTCGACACTAATATACCGCCCAGCCCCTATAAAGAATAACGCGAGTAGCATAATAAAATAAGTCGCCGCGAACTCGATGCCGTTGTTCAACACGGCAAAATTGCCCGTTTCTGTCAGCCAACCGTAATGCCCGTGCTCTTGCAGTATGGCGCGGGCTCGGTCTAGGCGTTCACCTACCTCTACACTGTTAGATAAGCTGGCTTCGGCACCGGGGAAGCCTAAGGGTGCTAAAACCGCTGACATGCTGGTTTCCGGGTTGCTGGGGGCGATTGCGTACCAGCCGTTGGACCAGTGTGCCGATGTCATCGCGATAATCATGGTGAACATTAACGGCACCGCCACTAGGCGGGTCGCAACACCAAACAATAAAGCAATACCCCCCACAAGCTCCGCAGCAGTGGCTAAAAATGCCATCAAGAGCGGTGCCGGCAGTCCCAGTCCCCACTCGCTATTACCAAACCACTCGACGGTGCTGTCAAAACTATTAAGTTTATTTAAACCTGCAGAGACAAAAATGGGAGCAAGGTACAGGCGCAATAACAATGGAGCTATAAAATCTCCGGCCTGCGTTTTTGCTAGCCCGCGATAGGCTGCATTAGCATAATGTTTAATGGACTGCATGGGTTTTAGGTCCTTAGGTTGGGCATCTTCAAAAGTCATTTACTTTAAGGGCGCGCAGCGCGGATGCTCTAAACCGTGGAGGCTAAAATGCCGCGCTGGATAAAGTCGTCAATGAGGCTTTGGCCAAAGTTAATAATTTGCGCTGGGTCTGGGTGGTTGATCGCTGCGGCGAGTCGCTCGAGTGCATCGAGCGTTGTGCACGGGCCTTGCTCAATAACTTGGAGTAACGCGGCGGTTACCGCGTTCATTGCCATAAATTGCACGCGATGCTCGCTATTGCGGTATATCGCGAGAAAGGTCGCCTCGGGATGCTCGGGCTGGTAGTCCGCTGATATGCGATGCACTGGCCACTCAAACGCGCAGTTGCGCAGGGTTGGGTTGGCGTAGAGTATGGGTTCTCTTTGTGACGGTGTGTGCGATGGGGGTGGGGCTTTGTTAGCGCCGTTAAGCGGCGTGGCGTTGCAAATATCGACATCGAGCTCCAGCCACTCGTATTCGATCAGTTCGCCAAACCATGGCGGTAGGTCTAGCGTGTGATTGCCGCTTTGAATGTAGTCGACAAATTCACGCGGTATTTTGCTGAAATAAGGCGTATGGCAGCGCCACTCGACAAAAAAACGGCGACAAAAAAGTTGCCATGTATCGTCGCTATATAGACTTTTTGCGACGGGAAAGCAGTTGTTAATAAAACCGCAGATATTATTAAAAAAAAGATCTTCGTAGATCTCGCTGGCGCGCACCGGTATTCGCTCGGGCCTGCTCAGCGCTGAGGGGTTACGAAGGTGCTTGCCATAAGCGGCTTGAAAATCCGCTAGGTTTTTTGGCGCTGTGTGCTTTTGCGTTTTCACGCCTATTTGCCTGTGTGGGTAATATTGAATGGCGGTTTTTTGCGCTGGTGTTGGCGCGCAAGCTCGGCATTTTGTTGCAGCTTTTTGATAGTTCGTAGCTCGTGCTGTAACTGATCGAATGCGGGGAAATTAAAATCGCGCTCCAAGCAGGTGGCTATTGCGCTGGGGTTGTCGAGTTGGCTATAGGTATGTTCCAACAGCGCCCAAACGGGGTCTATAACGTCGGCACCGTGGGTGTCGACAATAAAACCGTCGGGCTCGACATAGTGCCCTGCAACATGTAGGTAGCAGACTTTATCTAAAGGTAGTGCCGCTAAATAATCATGTGCGTCAAAACCAAAGTTCTGGCTGTTCACATAAACATTATTAACGTCTAAATGCAGCATGCAGTTAGATTCTTCGATAATTGCGTTAATAAATTCTTCTTCCCGCATCTGTGAGCCGGGGGGCGAAAAATAATAAGAGGCGTTTTCTAAGCCGATTGGCATTTCGAGAATATCCTGTGCCTGCTTAATCCGCTTCGATACCCAGTGCACAGCTTCGTCGGTACACGGAATGGGTAGCAGGTCGTAGAGGTGGCCATCGTCGGCGCACCAAGACAGATGCTCGGTATATAAGCTGATGCCATGGTGTTTCATAAACGCTTTAATATTACGTAATAGCTGTGTGTCTAATTCAGCGGTGCCGCCAATAGATAGTGACAAGCCGTGACAAACGAAAGGGTACTGCTCGGTGAAATGCCGTAAATCGCGTGCATAGCGGCCGCCTAAGCCCAGCCAGTTCTCCGGCGATAGCTCAAAAAAATCGATATCCGTTAGCGCGTTTTCTTTAAGTGTGGGTAGCATTTCGCGACGAAAACCAAGCCCCACACCGTGAAGCTTGCCTCTGTTTTTTTGCTGGAGGATATTTCCGGTGTTTAGAGCCATGATAATGCTGCCCTTTTTATACGTTGGAATTATACGTTGGGAAAAGCGCAGGCCCCGTGTACAGGCCTGCGTGGTTCTTGGCGTTAACGGCCAGCCGAATTACGCACAGGTATACTGCGAAAGCGTAAATTGAGGGCGTGCCTATTTTGGCAGCCCCCCTTCGATCTATTGCGGTACTAACAGTAATACAGTAGCCAGTAGCGCCGTTTTAAGCCTTAGGCTGCGCCGCAAGCGCCTTCAGAGTTCTTTTTATTCGCGCCGCAGCCGCCTTCGGATTTTTTCTCAGCACCGCATTTGGCTTCACCGCACTTACCCTCAGACTTTTTCTTATCGGCGCCACACTTGGCCTCACCGCATTTGCCTTCAGATTTTTTCTCAGCGCCGCACTTGGCTTCGCCGCACTTACCCTCGGACTTTTTCTTGGTGGCACCGCATTTAGCCTCGCCACACTTACCTTCACCGGCGGCCACTTGGTAACCGCTGTCAAGAGATTTGGCGCTGAACGGATTTTCAGCCGCCATCGTTTGGCCGGATGCTAAGGCGAAGGCGACGGCTGAGCTGATAGTAATATTTTTAAGTGGCTTATTCATAAGGGAGTTCCTTTGGGGTTGTTGAAAGAAGGTCTGACCATCATTGGGGCTAAAAGTTGAGTCAATAATACCCCGCGGCTCAAATAGGCAATTGTTCACTAACATCATACGCGCGAGCGGTACCGCAAGGATTTACGTGATAGCGACTAACGTTAACGACTTAGTCGTTAGTGGGGCAGGATTGTTACATAAATTATTTGAAATTTTTATAACAAATGTCACAGCTAGCGGCAACGCCGCTTGTAAGCGCTTTGTTGAGCGGCTTTTGGTAAGGGCGGAAAGGGCTAAAAAGTAATTCAGGGCTCTAAAAATGCACTTTTTCCGCGATACCGGCGTCACCGGCTTTTGCCCCTCGGCAGCGTGCACGCCAATGGGCCATGCAGAAAAGTAAGTCACTGTTCGCTGCGCTGGTGTGGTGTATCAAATAGATAGTGCGAATAGAAAGCTCCTCGGTGGCCTGTAGCAAGGCGCGACCCGCGAGTAATAGTGGTTCTATGACCAAGGGGCGCAACGCCGCTACCGGCTGCTGAGGTGCTTCCCGAAGGGTGGGGTGCCGGAAATCTGAGTTTATATCACCGGCTTGAACTCAAATAGGCGCCCCATATATGTGTGCTGTTTGTTTAATGCACCGCACTAGAGCGCCCAGGTCGGCGCACCACTATTGCTGCGCTTTCTCGGCCCGATCTGGACTCTATAGCCATGCTCTTGCGTGACCGAACTTCCCGTATGGCCCGCTAAAGCTTCTGGCTTGCCAAAGGCTGGCGGTTTTGTGTGCCTTAACTGAGCAGTTTCATGGCTTGTGCCATATCTTCGTCGACCCCTTCGGCAATGGCCGACTCGATATCAAAATTTAGCCCTAAACGATCAAAAGCCGTGACGGTGCTGTAATCCAAGTCACCAAATCGCTGACCACCAGCGGCGAGGCTTTGTAGCATGGCGACGGTGACAATATCTGAATAATCGGCTTTATCGGCTTGGCGAGTAAAGTCGACGTGGGTCAGCGGAACATTGCAAATTTCGGCGGGGAAATCCCATTCCGTTAGTATGCGTGCGCCGAGCAGGCTATGGATTTCTTGAGTAATGCTGTCCAGTGTCATGCCGTCACGAAGTAGAGCAGGGTAGTGCTCGGCAAACTGCAGAATGGGCAAAATGCCAATTTTATGGGTTAAACCGGCGAGGGTTGCCATGTCGGGGCGCAGCTTGGTTTGAAACTTACAAATCATGGTGCACATGCCCGCTGTTTCAGACGAGATCGTCCACACGTCACGCAAGCGCTTATCGACCATATCCGTAGTTGCTTGGAACATTTGCTCCATGGCTAGGCCAATGGCGAGTGAGCTAGTGGTTGCTAACCCTAGGCGCATAAGCGCCATGTTCAAGTCCTGAATATCTTGGCTGCCTCGGTAGAGCGCGCTGTTGGCAACTTTGATAATACGTGCAGTTAAAGCAGCATCGTGACCGATGATGCCCGCCAGCTTTTTGATGTCTACGTCGGGGTCGTCGGCGGCGTCTCTTACCTTAAGTGCCATTTCCGGCATGGTGGGAAGAATAAGTTTATCCGCTGCAATGGCATCACATATGGCTTTATATACTTTTTGCGATATGGGTGACATTGATGCTTCTATGGACATGCTGCGCCCTCGTTATAATTCAAGTTCTTTGGTAACTATTCAACTCAATAAAAACTAGCCGTTTGAAAGCGTACTGGTTGATTGTTTTCTAGGCATTGAAGCGCCGGCAGCGCTTAAACAGTGCCCATGCTTTGGCAGGACAGCCAATGGTAGACATCGCATGGAGCAAGATGTCGAGATGGCTTGAACGGCCTAGAAAATGATTAGCCAGTGCCCACTTTAGCGAGCCACCGAATAGTTACGTTCCTTTAAGGTATAGCATAGGGAAGCGAGAGCGGCTCGAGTGCAGTGGAGTGAACGGTTGTTCGCTTGGCCTCAATAACCGTCGCCGATGCTTCCAGTGGCGACGTTTCGTTCGCGACTACGAATAGCTGTGCGTTGTCGGTGTTAAACGCTTTGCTGCAAATAAGTAACTGTGTGCCGATTTGGCCGGCTCGTGCGGCGACAACTTGGCCAACGCTGGTGCCCTGCGCGTTGATTACCGTTTGCCCGACCTCAATGGGGCCGTGCTCATTGAGTTGACTATTATCGGCGAGCTGCATAGCGTGGACGCGCTGCTTGCTTTGCCCTTTGTAGTGCAAGCGGGCGATAATCTCTTGGCCGGTGTAGCAGCCCTTTTTAAAGTTAACGCCACCGATTAAATCATAGTTAAACGCTTGCGGTAGGTAGGTATCGGCTGTGGTGCGTTGAACTTCTGCTCGCCCGCGTACAATCATCTGTTGTTGCCAGTGCTGCGCGCTTAAAAGCGGCCCGCGACTGAGCCATGCTTGCACATCCGAGGTGTTTTGCAGGGTGTCTTGGCTTATCCAAAGCTCGGCCAAATCTGCGTCGTGGCGCAAAAGTGTACCGAATTGCGTGTGCGTGAATTGGCCGTCCTCCAGCGCGCGCGCGGTGGCTGTAAGTTCCGGCAAAGTCGCTTGGCCAATAATGCCAAGTGCGAGATATTGGCTTATTTCGCACTTGGCTTTCGAAAACACAATGTACTTCTGTAAAGCTTGGGCGGTGCTTTCGGCAACACTAAGGTGTACGCGTAAGCCGATGCACTCGTCGGCGAGCAACGCTGCTGTAAAACTGCTGAGCATGCGGCCTTTAACGTTACAATGCGCGCCGAGTAGCCAGTGGTTTTGGTCGAGCCGGTTGATATCGCAGGTACACTGGCCTTGCAGAAACTTCCGTGCATCGGGACCCGTAACGGTAATCAGTACGTGGTCACTCAGCGGTATTAACCCGCCGTCTTGGTGCGTATCGGTGAGTGTTCGTGAGTCGAGGTGATTGTTCCAGAGGCTGTTCATACCGATTTTACCTAATTGGGCTGCGATTGATGCAAGTGTGAGTGGTTGCAAGCGCAAGTGCTGCAACCTTAGCCGTGCCGACAGGCCTATAATGAGCGACTGGGCAATGTGCTGTAAATTGTCGATATACGATTATTGAGGTTTCTTTATGGAATACAACCGCCTGAAATGGGCCAGTCGGCGAGGCATGCTGGAATTAGACTTGGTTTTGATGCCTTTTTTGGAGAATGTCTACCTAACCTTACCACCAGAGGATCAAGCCCTCTACGTCGAGCTACTAAGCTGCGAGGACCAAGATATGTACGGCTGGTTATTAAAGCATAAAGAGCCGCCGAACGAGGGCCTCAAGCGAATTGTCACCATTGTTATGGATAACACCGGCCTAAAAGTGTAAACGCGCGTCTATACTCCAGTATTAGGCGGCAGACAGCCGTGCAATAGGGAGTAGCGCAATGGTTAAACACGACGCTGACCGCATCTTTAAAGTTGCTCCCTCGCGTATGATTCCGGCACTGCAGGGCGGGCTTGCTCTAATGGCTGGCGTTGCCGTATTGGCGGGGCCTTTCGCGCTGTGGGCCAAACTGGTATTTTTGCTCGGTGGCTTGGTGTTGGCCGCTTACTATGTTCCGCAACTGCGGCGTCAGCAATGCTATGCGCAGTTGCGGTTTGTTGGCGGTAATCTGTTGTTGGTGTTTCGCAATGGCCGCGAGCCCCAGCTGGTCACCTTCGCCGGTGCGCAACGAATTTTACCGTGGCTTGTCGAACTCAATATACGCTTGGAAAGCGGCGAGCGTACTCGCTGGGGGATTGCATGCGACACGATGGACCCCGAAAGTTTCCGGCAACTGAAAGTGTTTGTGCAGACCCGCGCTGACTCGTTACACGGCTAACACTAACGCGCTTAAGCGGCTGGGTAGTTCATCTTCTTCTGAGGCGCCATTGGTGGCGTTTCACGGAGTCCCAATACCAAAGCGATTTTTTATTGCTCGCGGGATCAAGCATTTACGTTTTGATTCAGGCATTATGTGGCCTCCAAGTGTGGCGCAAATGCAGAAGGTCGTCTGGAGCGATCTTGGCACCCGTATCACACTAGTGCCCATCACCGGAGAAAACCATGAGGCTCTGCCCCCACTGCAACAACAAGGCACTTAAGCTTAAAAATATTTTTACGCTTAAGTACGAGTGTCAGTCCTGTAATGCCTTGTGGACATCGACGACCGCGCACAAAGCCGTTGCCAATGTGTTGATTAATCTATTGCCCGTTGTTGGTATTATCTTGGCCGTCGTGTTTAACAGCCTCCTGCTTTTTTTACTTGGGGCGGTAGCACTACCCATCGCGCTGTGTTGCTGGCACCAAAATCGGGCAACTTTAATCGGCTTTTCTCGCTAAAAGTAGGTCGTGATAACGTATCTATTCCTATGCTGGCGGTTTATTCGCCAATCCGGTGCTCTGGCCTTCAGGTGGGTGCTTAACGGGCACGGCTAAAATTATCCTGCGTTTTGTCATACTTTAACGGCATGATAATTCCATAGTTATTTCGAAATACTATTTCTTAGTGTTACTTCGTCTCACCCTAATTGCATCTTCGTAATATTTAGCGCCAAGGCACATGCCTATAAAGGGCGAATCCTCTTAACAACCGCCGTTTAAAATATAACGCGCGCCATTTCTTCGGCTACACTCAAAAAAAAACAAACCGTTTGCTTGGTTATCGAGCGGATGGGTTCTATTGACTTTTATAACGGCCGGTTTATAGCCCTATGAACGTGACTCAAAAAAAAGCGCATGGGACCTTATCGCTGTCACTGGAAGGCGACTTGACCATAGCGACCGTTAAAAAAACGTATGATGATTTAGTGGCCGCGGGCATTCACGGTGATAGCTCTGCCGAAATATCGCTCGCCAAGGTCGACGACATAGATACCGCGGGGCTTCAATTGCTGTGCTATTTGGCCAGTAGTCGCAGTGCTAAAAACGCGGTTGCCTTCCACGATTGCAGTGCCGTTATTACGGCCAAGAATAATGCGTTTAAATTTAATACTGACACACTATTGGGTATCAGCAAATGAGCACGGACTCGGGTTTTGACGTCTTTATTGCCGAAGCGCAAGAACAACTTCTGGAAATGGAAGATGGATTATTGCGCCTCAGTGAGGGTGATCCCGATAGTGAAACACTGAATGCACTATTTCGCGCAGCGCATACTATTAAGGGCTCGGCGGGCATGTTTGACCTCGCCGGTATTGTGGCTTTTACCCATACGGTCGAAAATGCACTGGATCAAATGCGCGATGGCAAAATCGCATGCGATGCTGATAATATTAATTTACTGCTGCGCAGCAAAGACCATATCGCCACCTTGATCGACCTAGCCGCCTCGACAGAACCGGCTTCGGCAACCGTGCTTGCAGTCGGCGAGCAATGCATTCGCGAAATTCACCAGCTGTTAGCGCAGAGCGATCCCGAGCAGCTCGCGGCCTTTCAGAAAAAGTTATCAGAAAAAAACAAAGACAGCCAAACCGCCAGTGGGACTTGGCAAGTTCTGCTGCGTTTTGATCCAGCCGTACTGCGCGATGGCATGGACCCTATCGCAATTTTTGAATACTTGGCTACGCTCGGTACCATCGAACGCTGTGAGCTTTTAACGGACCGCTTGCCAAAAGATAACTTTGACCCGGAATTATTGTATCTAGGCTATGACCTTCGCATAAACGGCAGCCTTACGCGTGCGCAAATCCGCGAGGCCTTTATGTTTGTTGAAGACGGCCTAGAGATCACAATCACAGAACCTGCCATCGAACCCCAGCCTTCGCTGCCCTTAAACGAGGGGGACAACCAAGTTGGTAAAGATGTTAGCGCTCAAGCGGCCGCGCCCAGCTCAGGGCCAGCAAGTACTCGTGCGCAAAAGCCACAGGCCGAAAGCACAGCCCTAAAAGCGCCCGCGAAAAACAAACCCGATAAACAAAGTGCCGCACCTAAAAAGTATGTGCGGGTCGAATCCGAGCGGTTGGACCAGTTAATTAATCTTATTGGCGAGCTCGTTGTTCACAAGCAGCGTGTCGATATTATCTCGGATGGTCTACGCAATACTCGCCTTAGCGAAGCGGTTCACAGTGTTGGCTCGATTACAGAGCAAGTGCGCGACGCCGCGCTAAAATTGCGTATGACCCCCATTGGCGATACCTTTTCGCGCTTTAAGCGCATTGTGCGCGATACCGCAAAAGACCTCGGCAAAAACATTGAGCTCACCTTAATCGGCGAGGAAACAGAGCTAGATCGCACCATGGTCGAACGCTTGACCGACCCACTTACCCACATAGTGCGCAACGCCATCGACCACGGAATAGAGGCGACCGCTGCGCGTATCGCGGCAGGGAAGCCGCCCGAAGGGCACCTAAAGCTCGCGGCCTATCACGATTCGGGCAGCGTGGTTATCGAAGTCTCGGATGACGGCGGTGGTCTCAACCTCGAGCGCATCACCGAAAAAGCCATTGAGAAAGGCATCCTCAACGAAGATCACGCGCTATCGTCCCGAGAAATTGCCATGCTGATTTTTCACCCCGGCTTTTCCACCGCGGCGAGCGTAACCAATTTGTCGGGGCGCGGCGTTGGTATGGATGTCGTTAAACGGAATATTGAGGAATTACAAGGCACTGTTGATATCGACAGCAGCCCAGGCGACGGCACCACTATTCGAATTCGCATCCCCTTGACGTTAGCGATTATCGATGGCTTTCACACGGGGACTTCGGGCATTAATTTTATTATTCCTCAAAATACAATTGTTGAATGTATCGAGTTTAAGCGTTCGGCCGAAGTGGTGGGGTCCGATACCATCAACCTGCGCGGCGAGCTGGTTCCTTATATTAGTATGCGCCATTTGTATCAGCTGCCAGAGGCCGAATGTGGACACTACAATATTGTTATTGTGCAGTTTGGTGATCGCAAGGCGGGTTTGTTGGTTGATGAACTCTTTGGTGAGCTGCAAACAGTGGTTAAGCCTTTAAGTCCGTTGTTTCAGTCCATTAAAGGTGTGGGTGGCTC